>CBIHLN010000111.1:0-7430 GCA_966210725.1 uncultured Lysobacter sp.
GCGCTGCGCTACGCCGACAGCCAGAACGAGGTGCGCCTGCGCATCAAGCTGGCGCAGGGCGGCGACGCCCGCACGCTGGCGCAGGGCATGGATGGCGTGGAAGTCGCCGAAGCACGCTGAGCCACCGCGACGTCACCGGTTCAGGTTTTGATCAGAGCGCCCGGCATGCCCGGGCGCTCTGCATTTCACGGCCTGCCGGCGGCGGATGGGTCGGTGCCACGCGCCCGCCCGCGGTTGTCATCGCGGCCCGGTTTCCCTAGGGTGGGCGGGCTGCATCCTTTGCTGCCGTGTGTCTGCCGGCACATCCCCCATTCCAAACCAACCTCTGGAGGTTTCCCATGGAGATCGCCGATCGCTGCGTTGCTTCGATCCGCTACACCCTCACCAATGACGCGGGCGAGGTCATCGACCAGTCGCCCGAACAGCAGCCGCTGAGCTACCTGCATGGCGCCGGCAACATCGTGCCCGGCCTGGAGAAGGCGCTGGCCGGCCGCAAGACCGGCGACAGCTTCAAGGTCGACGTCGCGCCCGACGAGGGCTATGGCCCGCGCCACGACGGCCTGGTGCAGTCGGTGCCGCGCAGCGCGTTCCAGGGCGTGGACAACGTGCAGCCGGGCATGCAGTTCGAGGCCAAGACCGACCGCGGCCCGGTGCTGGTGCGCGTGGCCAGCGTCGATGACGAGCAGGTCACCGTCGACGGCAACCACCCGCTGGCCGGGCAGACGCTGCACTTCGCCATCGAAGTCGCCGACGTGCGGGCCGCCACGGAGCAGGAGCAGGCCGCGGGGCAGGCCGGCGTCGCCGCCTGATCCGCAGGTCGTCCGGGTCCGGACGGCCACATGGTGTAACCCGGGTCGGCGAAACGCCCCAGGGTTTACTGCATGTCCCAGGACGCCATCCCGGCGAATGCCGGGATCCATCTCGCAACATTCGCCGCGTTCTCGATTCCATGCCTGAAGGCCGCGTCGCTGGATTCCTGCGCTCGCAGGAATGACGGAGTGTCTGGCTTGGCTTTCAGACGCGCCCGTCGCGAGCCCGCATCCACGGCGGGTCCAGCGCGGTGATACGGATCGCGGCGGGGCAGTCGTCGCGGTGCGCGCCGGGCAGGATGCCCAGGCTCATCAGGAACTCACCGGTGATCTCGCCGCCGGTGAAGCGGAAGGTCCGCTTGAACAGCCGCACCCAGCCGGCCTTGTCGCGCGGCTCGCCGCTGTCCATCAGGTGTGCATCCAGCCAGTCGGCGAAGCCGCCGTGGCTGTCGCGCAGGCCGCGGATGACGCCGGCATTGTGGATCGCGGCATCGACCTTGAGTCGGTTGCGGATGATGCCGGCGTCGGCCAGCAGCCGTGCACGGTCGGCGTCGCCGTAAGCGGCCACGGTGTCGACGTCGAACCCGCCGTAGGCCGCTCGGAACCCCTCGCGCTTGCGCAGCATCGTCTCCCAGCTCAGCCCCGCCTGGTTGATCTCCAGCAGCAGCCGCTCGAACAGCACGGACTCGTCCCGGTTCGGCACGCCGTACTCGGTGTCGTGGTACGGGCCATGCAGCGCATGGCCGGGCGCGATGTCGCAGTAGCCGCTCATGCCGGACGCACGAGCCGCTTCACCAGGTCGGGCAGTTCGCGCCACTGCGTCTTCAGCAGGCAGCCGTCCGCACCGAGCGCGGGCGGGCAGTCGCCGTCACCGGCCGGCCGCGGTGGACCCGCGGGCGGCCATTGCCCGGAGAAGTAGACGAAAGGGACGCCGGGCGCCAGCTCGCGCACCAGCGCCAACGCCTGCTCGCCCGAAAAGCCCGGAAGGTTCAGGTCGGACACCACGATGTCCGGCGGGAATGCCTGCAATGCCTCGCGCAGGCCGGCCGCGTCCTCGACCCGCCGGCACGCCACGTCCAGGCCGGCTTCGGCCAGCTCGATCTCGGTCAGGTCGGCATCGTCGGCCGAGTCTTCGACCAGCACCAGCCGCAGTGTCGAGGCTCCGGCGTCGCGCATCGCTCAGACTTCGGGAATCTCGTTGAACACCGCCCAGAACTTGCCCAGCGCCTTCACGGCATCGAAGAACTGGTCGACGTCGACCGGCTTGACGACGTAGGCGTTCACGCCCAGGTCCCAGCTGCGGGCCAGGTCGCTTTCCTCGCGCGAGGACGAGAGGATCACGACCGGCAGCCGGCGCAGGTTCTCGTCGGCGCGCAGCTTCTGCAGCACTTCCAGGCCGTCCATGCGCGGCATCTTGATGTCCAGCAGCAGCACGGCCGGATCCTCGTCGACGCGGTCGGCGAACCGGCCGCGACGCAGCAGGTAGTCCAGCGCCTCGACCCCGTCCTCCACGTGCACGATGGGGTTGGCCAGGTGCGCGTCGCGCAGGGCGTCGATCGCCATCTCGGCGTCGGCGGGGCTGTCTTCGGCCAGCAGGATGGTGCGCAGTTTGCTCATGGCGTGGGCTCGCGGGAAATGGAAAGGGGGGCGCTGTCCGCATCGGGGCGGTCCAGCGTGGCGGGCAGGGTGAAGAAGAACGTGGCGCCCGCATCGGGCGCGGATTCGGCCCAGATCCGGCCGCCGTGGCGCATCAGCACGCGGCGGACGCTGGCCAGGCCGATGCCGGTGCCGGCGAAGTCGCTGGCCTTGTGCATGCGCTGGAACACGCCGAAGAGCTTGCCCGCGTAGGCCATGTCGAAGCCGGCACCGTTGTCGCGCACCGTGAACAGGTGGCTGCCATCGTCGCTGCGCTCGTGGCCGACCTCGATCACCGCCACCTCGCGGCGCGCGCTGTACTTGACCGCGTTGCCCAGCAGGTTCAACCACACCTGCCGCATCATGTTCTCGTCGGCCACCAGCATCGGCAGCGGCGCGATGCGCCAGTCGATGCGCAGGTCCGGGTATTCGGCCTGGGCATTGGCGTCGAGCAGCGCCCGCGTTTCGGCCACCAGCGACTGCATGTCCACCGCCTGCAAGCGCATGGCGCTGCGGCCCAGGCGCGAATACACCAGCAGGTCGTCGATCAGCGTCGACATGCGGCGCGCGGAGCCGGAAATCACGTCCAGGTAGTGGCGGCTGCGCTCGTCGGCGTCGTCGCCCAGCTGGCGGGCCAGCTTGTCGGCGAACCCGGCGATGTGGCGCAGGGGCGCGCGCAGGTCGTGGCTGACCGAGTAGCTGAACGCCTCCAGCTCCCGGTTGACGTCCGAGACCTGGTCGACCTTGCCTTCCAGTTGCCGGTTGAGCTCGTGGATGCGCTGCTCGGAGGCTTTCTGCGCGGTGACATCGCTCACCGTCATCAGCGCGACGTGGTCGTCGCTGTCGGGCAGCGGCATGCGCCGGGCGTTGACCAGCACGGTCCGCATCGCGCCGTCGGCGGTGGTCTGGGTGCGTTCGAAGTCCCACATTTCGCGGTTACGCACGAACACATCGCGCAGGCGTTGGCCGAACTCGACATCGTTCCATGCGCCACGGCCGACGGCGGCCAGCGGCTCGCCCACCGCTGCGTCGTCGAGGCCGTAGAACTCGCCGAACGCCGGGTTGAACATCACCACGCGCTGGTCGGCATCGGCCAGCACGATCGGTTCGCGCACCGTCTGCAGTACGGCCTGTGCACGCTCGCTGGCACGGCGCTGGGCCCGTTCGGCGCTGAGCCGCTCGCCGATCTGACGCTGGGCCAGGTACAGCACGATGCCCAGCAGCACCAGCTGCGCCAGCATCGCCAGCCAGCCGACCAGCTCCGTGCGCTGCTGCAGCTGGGTGGAGCGCGCGTCGCGGTCGGTCAGCAGGGCCTGCTCTTCGGAGACGATCTCCTCGGCCAGCTGCCGGATGGGCAGGCCCGCGACGAGGCTCTGGATGGTCGCGTCGTCCTGTCGGGCGTCCTCCTGGAGCAGGCGTTCCACCAGCAGCAGCCGCTGCTCGAGCAACGTGGACAAACGGCCGATCCTGAGTTGCTGCGCCGCGTTGTCGCGGGTCAGCCCGATCAGCTTCTGCAAGCCGGCCGGCACCGTGTCGCGTCCGCTTTGGACGCGTGCACGCAGGGTCGGGGTATCAAGGCCGGAGGCCAGCGCGAGCGCGGCCGCTTCGAGGTCGCGCGTGTCGTACAGCAGCTCCAGCACGGTCGATTCGACCTCGCGGGTGTGCTCGACCATCGCACCGGCCTGCTGGCTCTCGTCCATCGCCTCGCTGAGCACGACGAACGGCCCCACGACGATCGCGACGATCAGCGCGGCCAGCAGCGGCAGGCGCCATCGGGACCAGATATTGGGACGGGCGGTTTCGGGCATCGGGCTCTCGGTCGCCGGCAGTGACACGGCGGCATCCCCCGCATGCGAGATCGGCCGCCGCGCATCATGGCCGGCGGCGGGGTCGAATTCAATGGATAAGGCGCCTCCGGGGGCGCTTGACGGTGGATGGGGCGCGGTAGAATTGCCCCATGCCCGCCGATTCCGCGCCCCCCGTCCCGACGTCCCGCACCGCGACCGCGCTCGCCAACCAGCTGTTGATCGCCCTGCCGTCCCTTCAGGACGGCAATTTCGCCCGCAGCGTGGCTCTGGTCTGCCAGCACGACGACGACGGCGCCATGGGCATCGTCGTCAACCGCGCGTCCGAGTACACGCTGGGCGAGGTGCTCGGCCAGATGGGCGTGGACGGTGGCGACGCGGGCCTGCGCGGGCAGGTGGTGCTGGCGGGCGGGCCGGTGCACCCCGAACGCGGCTTCGTGCTGCACGACGGCGGCATGCGCTGGGACTCCACGCTGCAGATCGCCGAGGCGCTGTTCCTCACCACCTCGCGCGACATCCTCGAATCGATGGCCCGGGGTGATGGCCCGTCGCAGGCCATCGTCGCGCTGGGCTGCGCCGGATGGGGCGCCGGCCAGCTGGAGCAGGAACTGACCGAGAATGACTGGCTCACCGCGCCCGCCGATGCGGAGTTGCTGTTCTCGCTGCCGCTGGACCACCGCTGGGAGGCCGCCGCCGGTCGCATCGGCGTGGACTTCGCGCACCTGGCCGACTACGCCGGCCACGCATGAGCGCGCCCGGCATCAAGCGCGACGGCACCGTCCTGGGCTTCGACGTGGGCGCACGCCGCATCGGCGTCGCGGTGGCGAGCGCCTTCGGCCACGGTGCGCGCGCGCTGGCGGTGGTGGACGTGCACGGCCACGGCCCCGACTGGGGACTGATCGACCGCCTCCACAAGGAGTGGCGCCCGGACGGCCTGATCGTCGGTGACCCGATGACCCTTGACGGTGGCGACCAGCCCATCCGGGCCCGCGCGCACGCCTTCGCGCGCGAGTTGCAAAGCCGCTACGGCCTGCCCGTGGCGCTGGTGGACGAGCGGTCCAGTTCGGTCGAGGCCGCGCAGCGTTTTGCCGCGGAACGCGCGCAGGGCCGCAAGCGCCGGCGCGATGCCGAGGCGCTCGACGCCGTCGCCGCGGCGGTGATCGTCGAGCGCTGGCTGGCGGCGCCCGATGACGCCACGTTGCTGGCACCGGGCGCGAACCCGGCGTCCTGATGCCGGCCCCGATTCCTTACTGATGTTGCCCCGATGACCGCGACCGTTTCCGGCCACGCCGCCTCGATGGACCACCTGCTGACCCTTGAGGGCCTGCCGCGCGCCTCGATCGAATCGCTGCTGGACCGCGCGCAGCGCTTTGCCGAGGGTGAAGCCGCGCGCGACCGCCTCGCCGGCACGGCCGTGTGCACGCTGTTCTTCGAAGCGTCGACACGCACGCGCCTGAGCTTCCACCTGGCCGCGCAGCGGCTGGGTGCGGACGTGCTGAACTTCGACGCCTCCACCTCATCGACCAGCAAGGGCGAGACGGCGCTGGACACGCTGCGCACCATCGAGGCAATGGGCGTGCGCGGCTTCATCGTGCGGCACAAGGCCGACGGCGCGGTGGCGGAACTCGCGGCGCATGCCGGTCCGGGCACGCATCTGGTCAACGCCGGCGATGGCCGCAGCGCACACCCCACGCAGGGGCTGCTGGACATGCTGACGCTGCGCCAGGCCAAGGGCGCGGACTTTTCGTCCCTGAAGGTGCTGGTGGTCGGCGACGTGAAGCACTCGCGCGTGGCGCGGTCGGACCTGCAGGCGTTGCGGGCGCTGGGCGTGGGCGAGCTGCGCGTGTGCGGGCCGTCCGCGCTGTTGCCCGGCGGTGACGGCACGCTGGCGGGCTGCGTCGTGTCGGACGATCTGGATGGCGCGCTGGAGGGCGTGGACGCGGTGATGATGCTGCGCCTGCAACGCGAGCGCATGGAAGACGGGTTGATCGCGTCGTTGGAGGACTACCACCGCGACTTCGGATTGACCGCTGCGCGCCTTCGGCGTGCCGCACGCGATGCCGTGGTGATGCACCCGGGGCCGATCAACCGCGGCGTGGAGATCACCGACGAGGTGGCCGATGGGCCGCAGTCGCTGATCCTGCGGCAGGTCGCCAACGGCGTGGCCGTGCGCATGGCAGTGCTGGAGTCGCTGCTGGGCTGAGTGCCCGACAGTGCGCGCTCAGCGCATCAGGATGACGGTCGCCAGGCCGAGAAAACTGAAGAAGCCCATCACGTCGGTCACGGCCGTCACCACCACCGTGCCCGCCACCGCCGGGTCGATGTTCATCCGCTTCATCAGCAGCGGCACCAGCGTGCCGGCCAGCGCCGCCGAGCAGAAGTTGATCACGAGTGCGGTGGTGATCACGGCCGACAGCAGGCCGTCGCCGAACCAGATCCAGGCCACCGCGCCCACCAGCCCGCCGATCAGCAGGCCGTTGATCAGCGCGACGCGGAATTCCTTCCACAACAGGATCGAGGCGTTGCTGGCGCCCACCTGGCCGAGCGCCAGGCCGCGCACCATCAGCGTGAGCACCTGCACCGCGGCATTGCCGCCGATGCCCGCGACAATCGGCATCAGCACCGCCAGCGCGACGATCTGCTCGATGGTCGCCTCGAACCGGCCGATCACGAACGCGGCCAGGAATGCGGTGGCCAGGTTGATGCCCAGCCACACCACGCGGCCGCGCACGGCGCGCCGGATCGGCGAGAAGAGGTCCTCGTCCTCGTCCAGGCCGGCGGCGCCCAGTGCCTGGTGCTCGGCCTGCTCGCGGATGATGTCGACCACGTCATCGATGGTGATGCGGCCGAGCAGCTCGTTGGTGCTGTCGACCACGGGCGCGGACACCCAGTCGTGGTCGGAGAACTGGCGCGCGACCGACTCGGCCGACTCGTCCACCCGGATCGCGGTCAAGGTGTCGTCGATGAGGTGGCTGATCGGCGTGTTGGGGTGGTGCGTGACCAGGTTCTGCAGGGCGACCCAGCCCAGCAACTGCCGGCGCCGGCTGACGACGTACAGGTGGTCGGTGTGCTCGGGCAGTTCGCCGCGCAGGCGCAGGAACCGCAGCACGACATCCACCGTGGTGTCGGCGCGCACCGTCACCACGTCCGGGTTCATCAGGCGGCCGGCGGTGTCCTCCGG
>CBIHLN010000112.1:0-7399 GCA_966210725.1 uncultured Lysobacter sp.
CGTCCAGCCAGTAGCCGTGTTCGCGGGCGATGCCGTTGGCGATGTCCGAGAACGTGGCCGTGCCCTTGTCCGCGGCGACCACCAGGTACGGGTCATCGAGGTCGTGACGCACGACGTTGGCCGGCGGCACGACCTTGCCGTCGACCAGGTTGTCGGTGATGTCCAGCAGGCCGTTGATGAACATGCGGTAGCACGCCACGCCCTCGGCCCAGACGGCGTCGCGGTCGCCACCGGCCGGCGGCCGCTTGCTGATGAACCCGCCCTTGGAGCCGACCGGCACGATCACCGTGTTCTTCACCATCTGTGCCTTCACCAGGCCCAGCACCTCGGTGCGGAAGTCCTCGCGGCGGTCCGACCAGCGCAGGCCGCCGCGCGCGACCGGGCCGAAGCGCAGGTGGATGCCTTCCACGCGCGGGCCGTAGACGAAGATCTCGCGGTACGGACGCGGCTTGGGCAGGTCCGGTACCTGGGCGGAATCGAACTTGTAGCTGACGTAGCCCTTGCCCGCACCGCCGGCGCCGGCCTGGTAGTAGCTGGTGCGCAGCGTCGCATCGATCACGCCGATGTAGCTGCGCAGGATGCGGTCCTCGTCCAGGCTCGACACGTTATCGATGAGCTTGGACAGCGCCTTGCGGGTCGCCTCGACCTGCGCCTCGCGGTTGCCGGTACGCGAGGTCACCACGTGCTCCAGCACCGCCAGCGCGGCCTCGTCGCCCCCCGCCAGGGCCTGGAACTGCTGCTGCAGCACGGCCATGCCCGCCTTGACCTCGGCCTTGCTCTCCTTGCCGGTGGCCGGGTCGAAACGCGCCTCGAACAGTTCGACCAGCAGGCGCGCCAACAGCGGATAGCGCGTCAGGGTCTCCTCGACATACGCCTGGGAGAACGGCACGCCCACCTGCTGCAGGTACTTGCAGTACGCCCGCAACATGGCGACCTGCCGCCACGACAGCCCGGCGGCGATGATCAGGCGGTTGAAGCCGTCGTTCTCGGCATCGCCCCGCCAGATGCGGGCAAAGGCTTCTTCGAAGTTCTCGTCCAGCGACTCGACATCGAAGTCGACCGTGGTCTCGACCTCGAAGTCCTGGATGTACATCAGCATGCCATTGGCATACAGCCGGTACGGATGCTCGGTGATCACCCGCAGGCCCATGTTTTCCATCATCGGCAGCGCGTCCGACAGCGGGATGTCGTCGTGCTGGCGGTAGAACTTGAAGCGCAGCCCACCCGTGCCCTGGTGCGCGCGGAACAGGCTCAGGCCGAGGTCCTGCGGGCCTTCCAGCGCGGCGAGGTGTTCCACGTCGGTCGCGGCGACCTTGGCGGAGATGTTTTCGATGTAGCCGGCCGGCAGCGCACGTCCGTAGAGGCTGGCCAGGTGCAGGCCGCGCTCCTCGCCGTTGCGCTCGACCAGCTGCTCGCGCAGGTCGTCCTGCCAGTTGCGCACGATCTCGGCCAGCTCGGCCTCGATGGCCGCGTTGTCGACCTGGATCGCCTCGCCCGACTTCGGCCGCACCAGCAGGTGCAGCTGCGCCAGCGGCGACTCGCCCAGCACCACTGTGGTGTCCACGTGCTCGCCGTGCAGCACGCGCTTGAGCATCGCCTCGATGCGCAGGCGAACGTCGGTGTTGAACCGGTCGCGCGGGATGTAGACCAGGCCGGAGAAGAAGCGGCCGTAGCGGTCGCGGCGCAGGAACAGGCGGCTGCGCACGCGCTCCTGGAGGCCCAGGATGCCGGTCGCGGTCCGCAGCAGCTCCTCGCCGCTGGACTGGAACAGCTCGTCGCGCGGCAGCGTCTCCAGGATGTGGCGCAGCGCCTTGCCGCTGTGGCTGTTGGCGGGCAGCCCCGACTTCTCCATCACGAACTCGTGCCGCTGGCGGACCACCGGGATGTCCCACGGGCGGCGGCTGTAGGCGCTGGAGGTGTAGAGGCCGAGGAAGCGGTGCTCGCGCACCGGCGTGCCGCCGGTGTCGAATTCGAGCACGCCGATGTAGTCCATGTAGCCCGGGCGGTGGACGGTCGAGCGTGCATTGGTCTTGGTCAGGATCAGCGCATCGACCGCGCCCGACTGCGGCATGTAATGCGCCGCCAGCGAGGTGAGCAGGCGCGGCGTCCCCGCGTCCTTGCCGCGCAGCAGGCCCAGCCCGGTTCCCTTGACGGCGCAGAGCACTTCGTTGCCGCCCTTGTCGGTGACTTCGTACTCGCGGTACCCCAGGAACGTGAAGTGGTCGCCTGCCGCCCAGCGCAGGAACTCCTGCGCCTCGGACCGCCCGGCCTCGGTTCCCGGCAGCGGCTGGCTCGACAAGCCATCGGCCACCTCGAACATCCGCCCGCGCATCTCCGACCAGTCCCGGACGATCGACCGAACGTCCGACAGCACGGCCTGCACGGCGGTCTCGATCTGCGGCATCGCCTCCGGCGCCTGGCGGTCGATCTCCAGGTGCATCAGTGACTCGGCCTTGCCCTGCCCCACGGCCTGCAGCCGCCCGGCCTTGTCGCGCTCCATCGCCACCACCGGGTGACCCAGGACGTGCACGCCGATGCCCAGCTCGGCCAGCGCCATCGTCACCGAGTCGACCAGGAACGGCATGTCGTCATTGACGATCTGCAGCACCGTGTGCGGCGACTCCCAGCCGTGCGACTTCAGACCGGGCGTGAACAGACGGACGCGCGCCGTGCCGGACTTGCGCGTGCGTGCGAACTCCAGGAAGTCCGCCGCCAGTGCGGCCCAGCTGTCGGCGCTGTGCTGCGGCAGTTCGTCATCGCCCATGCGCTGGTAGAACGCCCGGGCGAATGCCTCCGCTTCGGCATGGCGCGCCGCCGGCACGCGCTTGCGCATGGCCGCGATGATGGGCGACAGCGATACGGTGCCCGCCTGGCGCGCGCGCGATGCCGGCGCCTCTACCTGGGGGGTATGGGATGTTCCGGCGACCGGGCGGCTGCTCTTCTTCGGGGACTTGCGTGCAGTGCTCATGGAATCGTGGGATCCGATGCAATGAGGCCCGCACTTGCGCACGGGCCATGGGACGGTTCAGGACGTGATGGACTTCGCATTCGGGGCGGCCGCACGCGGGCATGGCGCACCGCATGGCGCGCCACCCCGCAGCCGGCGACCCGGGCCGCGCATGGTCAGCGCAGGCCGGTCTCGTTGCGGGCGATGACCTGGCGCTGGATCTCGCTGGTGCCCTCGTAGATCTCGGTGATCTTGGCGTCGCGGAAGTAGCGCTCCAGCGGCATTTCCTTCGAGTACCCCATGCCGCCATGGATCTGCACGGCCTGGTGGGTGATCCACATCGCCGCCTCCGACGCGGTGAGCTTGGCGATCGCCGCCTCGTTGCTGAAGCGGCCGCCGCTCTTCTCGGCCTCGCCCTTCTGCCAGGCGGCGCGCAGCGTCAGCAGCAGCGACGCGTCCAGCTTGCACTTCATGTCGGCGATCTTGGCCTGGGTCATCTGGAACGCGCCGATCGGCTGGCCGAATGCCTTGCGCTCCTTGACGTACTCCAGCGTGGCTTCGTACGCGGCGCGGGCAATGCCGA
The DNA here is from genome assembly GCA_966210725.1 of uncultured Lysobacter sp. GTDB lineage: Bacteria > Pseudomonadota > Gammaproteobacteria > Xanthomonadales > Xanthomonadaceae > Lysobacter_C. The sequence continues at coordinate 3,531 of CBIHLN010000112.1, forward strand.
TGGCCTGGCTGGCGATGCCGATGCGGCCGGCGTCCAGCACGCCCATGGCGATCTTGAAGCCGTGGCCTTCCTCGCCCAGCACGTCCTCGGGACGGGCGATGTAGTCCTCGAACTCGATCTCGCACGTGGCCGATGCGCGGATACCGAGCTTGGGCTCGGTCTTGCCGCGGTGGAAGCCGTCACGATCGCCGTCGACCAGGAACGCGGTAATGCCGCGCGCGCCCTTGTCCGGGTCGGTCATCGCGAACAGCACGAAATACTTGGCGACCGGGCCGGAGGTGATCCAGCTCTTCTTGCCATTGATCCTGAAGCTGCCATCGGCCTGCTTGACCGCGCGGCAACGCATGGCTGTGGCATCGGACCCCGACTGCGGCTCGGTCAGCGCGAACGCACCGATCTCCTTGCCCTCGGCGATCGCTCGCACGTACGTCTGCTTCTGCTCCTCGGTGCCGAACTTGAGGATGCCGTTGCAGAACAGCGAGTTGTTCACCGACACGATGGTGGAGTGCGCGGCGTCGGCGTGTGCGATCTCGACCATGGCCAGCACGTAGCTGATCGGGTCCATGCCGGCGCCGCCGTACTCGGCCGGCACCTCGATGCCCATCAGGCCGTTCTCACCGAGGGTGCGGATGTTCTCCAGGGGGAACTCGCCCGTCTGGTCGTGGTGCTCGGCACTGGGCGCGATCTTTTCCTGCGCGATGCGCCGGGCCACGTCCTGGATCATCAACTGCTCTTCGGTGAAACGAAAATCCACGTCGGCACCCTCGGTCGGTCAGTTTCGGACAAGACGCGAATTGTAGCCCCGGGCGCGCCGGAACCCCACTCCATTGCAATCGCACGTGGGCGGCGGGGTTGACCCCCACTGGATGCCGGAGGAGACTTATCGCTGTATCGCGATACGTCGATAAAAGGCAGGTTTGAATGGATCTGGAAGGCTGGTCGTCACGCCTGAAAATGTTTGCCGATGCCACCCGCGTGCGGCTGCTGGCATTGCTCGAGCACGAGGAGCTGACCGTGGCCGAGCTGTCGGCCATCACCCGCCTGGCGCAGCCGCGCGTCTCCACCCACCTGTCCAAGCTGAAGGACGCCGGCCTGGTCCGCGACCGGCGCTCCGGCGTGTCGGCCTACTACCGGTTCGACGATGCCGCGCTCGACGCCCCGCAGCGGTCGTTGTGGCAGACGCTTCGCGAGGGCAGCGACGACCCGCTGCTGCGCCAGGACGCAGAGCGCGTCCCCGGGGTGCTGGCGATGCGTGCGGCCGACCAGAACTGGGCCGATTCGGTGGCCGGCGACATGGAGCGCCACTACTCGCCGGGCCGCACCTGGGAGGCGATGGCGCGGTCCGCCCTGCCCCTGCTGGAACCGGGCGACGTGCTGGACATCGCATCCGGCGACGGCGTGCTGGCCGAACTGATGGCGCCGCACTCCAAGCGCTACGTCTGCCTGGATGCGAGTTCCAAGGTCGTGGCCGCCGCGACCGAGCGCCTGCGTCGACTGCCCAACGTCGACGTGCGCGAGGGCGACATGCACGCGCTGCCACTGGACGACGCCAGTTTCGACCTGGTCGCGCTGATGCACGCCCTGACCTACGCCGCCCACCCCGAGAAAGCCGTCGCCGAGGCCGCGCGCGTGTTGCGCCCCGGCGGGCGCCTGCTGCTGACCAGCCTGGCGCGCCACGAGCATCGCGCGGTGGTCGAGTCGTTCGGGCACGTGAACCTCGGCTTTGCCGAAAAGGACCTGCGCCGTTTCGTCACCAGGGCCGGCTTGGAGATCCTCAGTTGCGGCACGGTGACGCGCGAACGCCGTCCGCCCCATTTCGAAGTGATCGCGTTGATCGGCCGGAAGCCGCCGGCGCGCTGAGGCGTCGTCGCGACAGAAGACGGGTATCGGCAGGCCACGGTCCGCCCCCTCACGCAGCGTCTTCAGACGCTCGTCCCGCCCCAGGTCGGGACATACCGCCCCAGGAGTCCTCGATGCACCGCCTCCCCTGGCTCCACCCCGATCGCACTGCGGCGCTGCAGCGCGCCCTCGCCGACCGCATCCTCGTGATCGATGGCGCGATGGGCACGATGATCCAGCAGCACGGGCTGGAGGAGGCCGACTACCGCGGCGCCCGCTTTGCCGGTGGTTACGACAGCGAGCATCCGGGCGGCCGCGCCGCCCACGACCAGCGCGGCAACAACGACCTGCTCAGCCTCACGCGGCCCGACCTCATCGCCGGAATCCACGCCGAATACCTCGCCGCTGGCGCCGATCTGGTCGAGACCAACACGTTCAATTCGACGTCGATTGCGTTGACCGACTATGGCCTGCAGCACCTCGCACGCGAACTCAACCACGCCGGTGCGCGGCTGGCGCGCCACGCGTGCGACGAAGCCACCGCAGGCGACCCGTCGCGCCCGCGGTTCGTCATCGGCGTGCTCGGGCCCACCAACCGCACCGCCTCGCTCAGCCCGGACGTGAACCGCCCCGGCTTCAGGGCGGTCACGTTCGACCAGTTGCGCGCGGCCTACGGCGAGTCGGCCGAGGGCCTGATCGATGGCGGCGCCGACGTGCTCATGGTCGAGACGGTGTTCGACACGCTCAATGCCAAGGCGGCGCTGTTCGCGATCGAGGAGGCGTTCGACGCGCGCGGTGCGCGCCTGCCGGTCATGGTGTCGGGCACGATCACCGATGCCTCGGGACGCACGCTGTCCGGGCAGACGGCCGAGGCGTTCTGGTACTCGGTCCGCCATGCCGCCCCGCTTGCCATCGGCCTGAACTGCGCACTGGGTGCGCGCGAGCTGCGGCAGCATGTGGACGTGCTGGCGCAGGTCGCGGACACGCATGTCAGCGCGCACCCCAATGCGGGGCTGCCCAACGCATTCGGCGGCTACGACGAGACACCGGAGGACATGGCCGGCGTGCTCCGCGAATTCGCCCAGGCTGGCCTGCTCAACCTGGTCGGTGGCTGCTGCGGCACCACGCCGGCGCATATCGCCGCGATCGCCGATGCGATGCGCGACATGACGCCGCGGCGCCTGCCGCAAATGGAGGTCGCGGCATGAGTGCCCTGCCCCGTCGGACCCGCCTGAGCGGCCTGGAACCCCTGCAGATCACCCCCGAGTCCAACTTCATCAACGTCGGCGAGCGCACCAACGTCACCGGCAGCGCGAAGTTCCGCAAGCTGATCAAGGACGACCGTCTCGACGAGGCCGTGGCGGTGGCACGCCAGCAGGTCGAGAGCGGCGCGCAGGTGCTGGACGTCAACATGGACGAAGGCCTGCTGGATTCCGAGCAGGCGATGGTGGCGTTCCTCAACCTGATCGCGGCCGAGCCGGACATCGCTCGCGTGCCCGTGATGGTCGACAGCTCGAAGTGGAGCGTGATCGAAGCCGGCCTGAAGTGCCTCCAGGGCAAGGGCATCGTCAACTCGATCTCGCTGAAGGAAGGCGAGGACGAGTTCCTGCGCCAGGCCCGGCTGGTGCGCCGGTATGGCGCGGCCGTCGTGGTGATGGCGTTCGACGAGGCCGGACAGGCCGACACCGTCGAGCGCAAGGTCGACATCTGCGCGCGTGCGTATGCGCTGCTGACCGGCAAGGTCGGGTTCCCGCCCGAAGACATCATCTTCGACCCCAACGTGTTCGCAATCGCCACCGGCATCGAGGAGCACGACGACTATGCGGTCGCTTTCATCGAGGCCACCCGGCAGCTGCGCCAGCGCTTCCCCCACAGCCACGTGTCGGGCGGCGTGTCCAATGTCAGCTTCTCGTTCCGCGGCAACGAGCTGGTACGCCAGGCCATCCACGTCGTGTTCCTCTACCACGCCATCCAGGCCGGCATGGACATGGGCATCGTCAACGCCGGCGCGCTGCCGCTGTACGACGACC
>CBIHLN010000113.1:0-7230 GCA_966210725.1 uncultured Lysobacter sp.
CGATCATTTCGCCCTGCATCACGTCGGCCAGGCCGTGGATGCGCACGATGCCGTCCGACACCGAGGTAACAGTGCCTTCGTTGCGCGCTTCCGCGGACAGCTTGACCTTCTCGATGCGGGTCTTGATCAGTTCGCTGATTTCGGACGGGTTGAGCTGGGTGGTAGACATTTGGGATTCCTCGAACGCGTGCGGCCGGGTGCCGTCGCGGTTGGATCAAACTGTTGTAGGAGCGCGTGGGGCGAAGCGGTAACCGGAGCCGGGGACGCCTGCGCGCCGACCCGCTCCTTCGTGTCTCGTTACTGGGTCAGCATCGACTGCAGGCGGGCCAGCTTGCCCTTGAGCGAACCGTCGATCACCACGTCGCCGGCGTCGATCACCGCGCCGCCGATCAGCGAGTCGTCGACCGAGGTCTCGATCTCGACCTCGCGGCCGAAGCGACGCTTGAGCGCGGCGCGGATCGATTCCAGCTCCGATGCCGGCAGCGCGCTGGCGGCCGTGACGCGGGCCTTGACCACGCGATCGGCGTCGGCGCGCAGCTCTTCGAACATGCCGGCGATTTCAGGCAGCAACGGCAGGCGGCGGTTGTCGGCCAGCAGCGCGATGAAGCGGCCGAACGCCTCGTCGGCGCCCTCCGGCGACAACAGCGAGACCGCGTCGGCCTCGCCCAGCTGCGGGTGGCCCAGCAGGCCGTGCACCTGCGGGTCGGCCGACACGCGCGCGGCGAACGCCAGCGCGTGGGACCACTCGGCGGTGCGGCCGGCATCGCGCGCCAGCGCGAATGCGGCGCGGGCGTAGGGACGGGCAAGGGTCAGGGGCTGGCTCATGGCGCGGTCAGATCTCGGCCGCGAGTTCGTCCAGCAACGCCTTGTGGGCGTTGGCGTCGATCTCGCGCTTGAGCAGGCGCTCGGCACCGGTCACCGCCAGCGCGGACACCTGGCGGCGCAGGTCCTCGCGGGCGCGGGTCGCGGAGGCTTCGATCTCGGCCACGGCCAGGGCCTTCTGGCGCTCGGCCTCGGCGATGGCCTCGTTCTTGGCCTGGTCGACGATCTGGTTGGCGCGCTGGTGGGCCTGCTCGATGATCTCGTTGGCCTTGCCACGCGCTTCGCGCAGCGTCGCGTCGACCTTTTCCTGCGCCTGGGCGAGCGCCTTCTGGCTGTTGTCGGCCGCGGCCAGGCCTTCGGCGATCTTCTTCTGGCGCTCCTCGATCGCGGCCAGCAGCGGCGGCCAGATCTTGGTGGCGATGATCCAGATCAACGCGGCGAAGGCCAGCGCCTGGGCGAATAGGGTGAGGTTGATGCTCATGCGTAAGGCTCTGCCAGTGCGGAGAGGGGTGTCGGTGCCGGTTACGGCACCGACCCTTCATTGCCGCGACGGCCGGCGCGAACGCCGGTGCCGCGGCATGCAACCGTTGCTTAGCCGGCGAGGCGACCGGCCTCGGCCAGCAGCGCCGACGCCAGCGGGTTGGCGAAGGCCAGCAGCAGCGCGACGGCGACGGTGATGATGAACGCGGCGTCGATCAGGCCGGCGGTGATGAACATGCGGACCTGCAGGACCGGGATCAGCTCCGGCTGGCGGGCGGCCGACTCAAGGAACTTGCCGGCCATGATGGCCAGGCCGATACCGGCGCCGAGGGCGGCGAGGCCGATCATGATGCCGACGGCCAGAACGGTCGAGGCCTGAACCGAAGCGAGGTGGGCAAGGATTTCCATGGTGGTCTCCGAAACGAGTGCTTAAGGGTTGGAACGCGGATGGATGAAACGAAAACGGGTCGTGCAGCGGCAGCCACCCATTGCCTTCTGACAGGCGTTAGTGGGCGTCTTCCGAAAGGCTGAGGTAGACGATCGACAGCATCATGAAGATGAAGGCCTGCAGCGGAATCACCAGCAGGTGGAACAGCATCCAGCCCAGGCCGAACAGGCCGCCGGCGAAGGCGCCGATGATGCCCGCGCCGCCCAGGACCCAGATCAGCAGGAACACGATCTCGCCGCCGAACATGTTGCCGAACAGTCGCATCGCCAGCGAGATCGGCTTGCTCAGCCACTCGACGGTGTTGAGGATCAGGTTGAACGGCATCATCCACTTGCCGAACGGCGCCGTCAGGAATTCCTTGGTGAAGCCGCCCAGGCCCTTGGCGCGTAGCGCGAAGAACAGCATCAGGAAGAACACGCTGATCGACAGGCCGAGCGTCGCGTTGACGTCGGCGGTCGGCACCGGCTTCCAGTAATGCACGCCGACGAGCTCCAGCGGCTTTGCGATGAAGTCCGCCGGGATCATCTTCAGCAGGTTCATCATCAGGATCCAGAAGAACAGGGTGATCGCGATGGGCGTCACCAGCTTGCTGGGTCCGTGGTAGGTGTCCTTGGCCTGGCGGTCGACGAACTCCAGGCAGATCTCGACGAAGGCCTGCCACTTGCCCGGCACGCCGGCGGTGGCATTGCGCGTGGCCGTCCAGAACGCGAACACGATCAGCAGGCCCATCAGGACCGCGGTGATCAGGGTGTCCAGGTGCAACGTCCAGAAGCCGCCTTCGCCGACCGACATCGTCAGGTTCTGGAGGTGGTGTTGGATGTACCCGGTGGGAGTCAGTTCCGCCTCGCCCGCCATGTGTCCTGAACCCAATTGATAAGTGGAAAGTTGGTGGATCAGCGGCGCGCCGCGACCAGCAGCTGCGTCAGCAGCGCGACCACGATGCCCGCCAGCAATGCCAGCGGCGGCAGGCGCCATGCGCCCAGGCCCAGCAGCAGCACGGTGAATACGAGCGCCAGCTTGAGCACCACGCCGGCGAACCAGCGCGCCATCACCGCGTTGGCGGGCATCACACCGCCGCCGACCATCAGTCGCGCCGCGAGTGCACCGCCGGCCAGCATGGCCGCCCCTCCGACCGCTGCCGCGACCGCGTGCGAAGCCCCCTGCGACAGCAGCGCCAAAGCCAGCAGCGCTGTTGTTCCGGCCTGCCAGGCCGCCGTTCGGCGTGCCAGGCGTCGGCCTGCTTGCAAGGGATCGTACACGCGGGTACCGCGGGAGTCGGGCGAAAGCGCCCCGGTGAGCCGCAAAAGTATAGAGCGCGTGAGCACTGCGGGCAACCGCCACTCGTATGGCCGTGGCGGGACTCCGGCCGGGCAGCGATAGCCCGCTCCTATCACAGCGAGCGCGACAATCGATTGGACCGCGCCGCGGCACGCGTCGACGATGACAGCCCGCCTTTTCCGGATGCCGCCATGGACAAGACGCTCAGCTTCGCCGCCGTCCACGTCGTGGTGGCATTTCTGGTCGGCTACCTCATGACCGGCAGCGTCTGGGTGGGCGGTGCGCTGGCGCTGGTGGAGCCGGCCTGCAACACCGTCGCGTTCCACCTGCACGAGAAGGCCTGGAAGCGAATCGAGCGGCGCCGGGCGGCGTCAGCCCGGCCACGACTGGCCGCCTGAAGGGGGCGGCGGGACTACCGCTGCTGTGTGGCGAAAAAAATCCCGGAAACCCGGAACCTTTCGAGCGGACCCCGGTCAGACCTGTGCGCCCCCCGCCACTCTCTCCTCGTCAATGGCAAAAAGCAGCGGTGGGCGGCCCCCGAAGCCCCGGCCTGATCCGCCGGGGCTTCGCCTTGTCCGGCGTCCGCGAGCGCATTGACCCGTAGGAGCGGCGTCAGCCGCGATGCCCGTGGTCGCGAAGCCTTGACCATCGATCGCGGCTGAAGCCGCTCCTACAACGGCCCGCACCGCCATCGGCACTGTGCGAGCACGGACCGGCGCTCGCGCTACTTGCGCTTGGGGATATAGAGGTCGGTGATGGTGCCGTCGAACACCTCCGCCGCCATGCCCACCGATTCGCTGAGCGTGGGGTGCGGGTGGATGGTGTGGCCGATGTCGGCGACCTCGCAGCCCATCTCGATGGCCAGCGCGACTTCCGCGATCAGGTCGCCGGCGTGCACGCCCACGATGCCGCCGCCGATCACGCGGTGCGTGGTTTTGTCGAACACCAGCTTGGTGAAACCCTCCGTGCGACCGATGCCGATGGCGCGCCCGCTGGCGGCCCACGGGAACTTGCCGACGCCGACCTTCAGGCCCTTCTCCTTCGCCTCACTCTCGGTGACACCGACCCAGGCGATTTCCGGGTCGGTGTAGGCCACCGACGGGATCACGCGCGCGACCCATTCCTTTTTTTCGCCGGCGGCGACTTCCGCGGCGAGCTTGCCCTCATGCGTCGCCTTGTGCGCCAGCATCGGCTGGCCGACCAGGTCGCCGATGGCGAAGATGTGGGGCGCCGTGGTGCGCATCTGCCGGTCGACCGGGATGAACCCGCGGTCGGTGACCTCCACGCCCGCCTTGGCCGCATCGAGCTTGCCGCCGTTGGGCGCGCGGCCGACGGCCACCAGCACGCGGTCGAACCGCTTCGCTTCGGGTGCGCTGTCGCCTTCGTACGTCACGGCGATTCCGCTCTTCTGCGCCTTGGCGTCGACGACTTTCGTCTTGAGGTGCACGGCGACGCCCTGCTTCTTCAGGCGATCGGCCAGCGGCTTGACCAGGTCCTTGTCGGCCCCCGGCATCAGCTGGTCCATGAATTCGACCACCGTGACCTGGCTGCCCAGCGCGCGGTACACCGTCGCCATCTCCAGGCCGATGATGCCGCCGCCGACCACGAGCAACGTCTTCGGGATCTCGGCCAGCTCCAGCGCATCGGTGGAGTCCATGACGCGCGGGTCGTCCCACGGGAACATCGGCAGCTTCACCGCCTGCGAGCCCGCGGCGATGATGCACTGCTCGAAACGCACCAGCGTCGTCTTGCCGTCGGTGCCGGCGACCTCGAGCTCGTTGGCCGACGCGAACGTGCCGGTGCCCGCGACGACGCGCACCTTGCGCTGCTTGGCCATGCCGGCCAGCCCCTTGGTCAGCTGGCCGACGACTTTTTCCTTGTACGTGCGCAGCGTGTCGAGCGTGATCTTCGGCGTGCCGAAGTCGATGCCGTATTCGGACGCGTGCGCGGCCTCGTCGACGACCGCGGCCGCATGCAGCAGTGCCTTGGAGGGAATGCAGCCGACGTTGAGGCAGACGCCGCCGAGGCTGTCGTAGCGTTCGACCAGCACCGTGTCCAGACCGAGGTCGGCGGCGCGGAACGCGGCGGTGTAGCCGCCGGGGCCGGCGCCCAGCACGAGCATGCGGCATTCGATGTCGGCCTTGCGGCCTGCGGCCTCGGCGGGCTTGGGGCCGGACGCCGCCGCTCCGCCTGCGGCCACGGGCGCCTCGGGTGCCCCGGTTGCGGCCTCGCTGCGCGATTGCGCCGGCGCGGATCCGGCACGCGGGCCGGACGTGGCACGCTCGGGCTGCGCGGGAGCTGACGGCGTGGCATCCGCGCCCGCCGGCGCCTTGGAGGTGCCCTCGCCCCCGGTCTCGCCCCCGGCCTCCAGCACCGCGATCACGGCGCCTTCGGCGACGTTGTCGCCGACCTTCACCTTCAGTGCCTTGACCACGCCGGCCGCGCTCGAGGGCACTTCCATCGTCGCCTTGTCCGATTCCAGCGTGACCAGCCCCTGGTCGACCGCGACGGTGTCGCCCACGGCGACCAGCAACTCGATCACCGGAACGCTGTCGAAATCGCCGATGTCGGGAACCTTGACCTCGATCTCTGCCATGCCTGCCACTCCTCGTCAGTCGCGCGCCGTGTCGGGCGCGGCGTGGTGCTGTGTGTCGCGCTCGGCCACCTCGGCCTCGCGCACGATCTCGCGTTGTGCGTCTTCCTGCGCATCGTTGCCCGAGAGCTCGGCGCGCTCGCGCTCGCTCAGCGTGGACTCCGGCACGTCGTCCGCATCGGCCGGCCGCGGCGTCGCCCCCGCATCGCGCCCGCGCGCGCCGCTCAACCAGTCCAGTGCGTCCTGTCCTTCCAGCCCGAACGCGCTGCGCAGGCGCAGGTCGCGTTGCGGGAACGGAATCTCGATGCCGTGCTCTTTCAGCGACGTGTCCAGCTCCCACAGGTAGGCGGCCTTGATCGCGGCGTTGCGGCGCGCGGCCTCTTCGGTCAGCCACACGGCCAGGATGAACTCCACCGCGCTGTCGCCGAAGCCCACCAGCCACACCTGCGGCCGGTCCTCGCCTTCCATCGCGCGGGTGAAGGGCACGCGCGACGCGGCTTCCAGCGCGGCCTTCTTCACCAGCTCCTTGTCCACGCCGTACGCCACCCCGAACGGCACGCGCAGGCGCCGTCGCGTGCCGCGCAGGGTCCAGTTCACCACGCGTCCGCTGACGAACTCCGAGTTCGGCACCAGGATGTCGATGTTGTCGTTGGTGGTGATGCGGGTGGCGCGGATGTTGATGTCGCGCACCGTGCCGCGCAGCTCGGCATCGAGCTCGACGAAATCGCCCACCTTCAGCGACTTGTCGAACAGCAGGATCAGGCCGGACATGAAGTTGTTGAAGATCGCCTGCAGGCCGAAGCCCAGGCCCACGCCGAGCGCGCCGGCGAATACGGTGAACTTGCCGACGGGAATCCCGGCCAGTTCCAGCGCCAGCAGCACGCCGACCGCCAGGAGGACGTAATGGACGATGCGCGAAACGGTGTACACCGAGGCGGCGTTGGCGCCGGTGCGGCTGCCGTAGCGCCCCAGCGCGCGCTGGGCCAGCAGCGATACGAACCACACCGCCAGCAACGCCAGCACCGCCGCCAGCAGCCCGCCGACGGTGATGCTCAGCCCGCCGAACGGGATCAGCTCGTAGTCGAGCACGCCGCGCGCATGGGCCAGCCCCTCATCGGCCGTCTCGAGCACGCGGTCGCCCGCCTGCTCGAGCCGTTCGACTGGCGCGGCCTTCGCCATCGGGCCGTCAGAGCAGCGCGCGGCGCAGGTCGCCCAGCAACTGGGCCAGGGTCGCGGTGAAACGCGCGGCCGCCGCGCCGTCGATCACGCGGTGGTCGTAGCTCAGCGACAACGGCAACATGAGCCGTGGCTGGAACGCCGTGCCGTCCCAGACCGGCTTCATCGCCGACTTGGACACGCCCAGGATCGCCACCTCCGGCGCATTGACGATCGGCGTGAACGCGGTGCCGCCGATGCCGCCGAGTGAACTGATGGAGAAGCAGCCGCCGCTCATGTCGGACGGGCCCAGCTTGCCCTCGCGCGCCTTGGCGGCGAGCTCGCCGGTCTCGCGCGCAATCTGCATCACGCCCTTCCTGTCGCAGTCGCGCACCACCGGCACCACCAGCCCGTTGGGCGTGTCGGCGGCAAACCCGATGTGGAAGTACTTCTT
>CBIHLN010000114.1:0-7113 GCA_966210725.1 uncultured Lysobacter sp.
GGCCACGCACGACACCCTCCCCTGCGACCCCGGCCGGCGCGCTACGTCCCTCTCCGCGTAGCCCGCCGGCCTTCTTTTCGTGGGGCGCCCGGCCCGGGTCGGCTATCGTGGCGCGATGAACCACGCCATCCCGCCTTCGCCCTTCCGCCACCGCCCGTCCCTGGACGCGCTCAACGCCCTCTCCGCCAACACCGCGATCACCGCACTCGGCATCGTGTTCACGGAACTGGGCACGGACTGCCTGCGGGGCACCATGCCGGTCGACGCCCGCACCCACCAACCCTATGGCCTGCTGCACGGCGGCGCCTCGGTGCTGCTGGCCGAAACGCTGGGCAGCAGCGCGGGCAACCTGAGCGTGCCCGAAGGCAAGCGCTGCGTCGGCATCGAAATCAACGCCAACCACGTCCGTGCCGCGCGCGAGGGCTCGGTGACCGGCACCGCCCGGCCGCTGCACGTCGGCGCCAGCACCCAGGTCTGGGAGATCCGGATCGAGGACGAGCGCGGCCGGCTGGTGTGCGTGTCGCGGCTGACGCTGGCGGTCGTGGACGCGCCGGCGCCCGAGACTGGCCCCTGACCGCCCCGACCCGTATCGTTCCGCTGATGAATGCGCCGCCTCCCCCCGGCGCGGCCGCGCCGTCCAGCGCGCCGGCCGCGCGCGCCCTGCGTTACCTGGTCCGTGTCCCGATGCTGGTGTGGCACCTGCTGGTGCACCTGCCGCTGACGCTGGCGCTGATCACGCCGCTGACCGCACGCCTGCGGGTGGCCGGGGGCGAGCGCCTGGACCACCGCCTGATCCGCGCCTGGTCGGCCGGGCTGATGCGGGTGTTCGGGTTCCGCCTGCGCCGGGTCGGCACGCCGCTGCCGGGCGGGGTGATGTTCGTCGCCAACCACGTCAGCTGGGTGGACATCGAGGTCCTGCACAGCCAGCGGATGATGGGTTTCGTGGCCAAGCGCGAGATCTCCCGGTGGCCGGTGGTCGGCTGGATGGCCGCGCGCGGCGAGACGATCTTCCATGCCCGCGGCAGCACCGAGTCGCTGGGCGGGGTGCTGCACGAGATGCTCGCCCGGTTGCGCGCGGGGCGTTCGGTCGGCGTTTTCCCCGAGGGCGGTACGCGCGGCGGCCGCGAAATCGGGCCCTTCCACGCGCGCATCTTCCTGGCCGCGGTCGAGGCCGGGGTGCCCGTGCAGCCGGTCGCGCTGAAGTACGGCGAGCGCGCCCGCGCGCAGACCGTGGTGGCGTTCGGGCCACGGGAGAGTTTCGTCGCCAACTTCTTCCGGCTGCTGGGTGAGCCCGCCCGCGTGGCCGAGGTGCACTTCCTCGCGCCGATCCTGCCCGGCGACACCGATGGCCGCCGCCGCATCGCCGACCAGGCACGTCAGCGGATCGTCGACGCGATGGCCTCCGGGGCCGGGAATCCGGGCTAGGACCGCCTCAGGGGCGAGGCGCGGCGTCCGTTCGCGACGGGGTAGCCTGTCCACCATCCGATTTCACTTGAACCTCGGCCCTCCATGCTGACCGCCGCCGACTACCGACCGCCCCGCTGGCTGCGCAACGCCCACGTCCAGTCGGTGCTGGGCTCCAGCCCGTTGCGCCGGCGGCATGGCGAGCGCAGCCTGGCGGCCACCGGCGCGCAGACAACAGTGCATCTCGTCGATGCCGGCGACGGCGTACGGCTGCAGGGCCTGCACAGCACCGTGCCGGGGCGAGAGCCCCACGGCCTGGCGCTGCTGCTGCACGGCTGGGAGGGCAGCGTCGACTCCAGCTACATGCGGCTGACCGCGGCCGAACTGCTGCAGCGCGGGTTCGAGGTGTTCCGCCTCAACTTCCGCGACCACGGCGAGACACACCACCTCAACGAGGCGCTGTTCCACTCCAACCGCATCGACGAGGTGGTGCGCGCGGCCTGCGAGGTCGCCGCGCGTTTCGGCCGGCGCCCGCTCACGGTGGCCGGCTACTCGCTGGGCGGCAACTTCGCGCTGCGCCTGGCGCTGCGCGCACGCGCCGCCGGGCTGCCGCTGGCGCACGTGGCCGCGGTGTGCCCGGTGCTGGACCCGGCGCGCACCATGGAGGCGATGGAGCAGGGCTTCCCGCTGTACCTGTGGTACTTCGAACGCAAATGGCGGCGCTCGCTGGCGCGCAAGCGCCAGCTGTTCCCCGGCAGCCACGATTTCGACGACCGCACCCTGGGCCTGCGCATGCGCCCGCTGACGCAGTGGATGGTCGAGCGGCATACCGAGTTCGGCACCCTGGACCGCTACTTCGACGGCTACTCCATCGCCGGCGACCGGCTCGCCGCCCTGGACGTGCCGGCCAGCATCCTCATGGCCGCCGATGACCCGGTAATCCCGGTCGAGGGGTTCCGCGCGCTGTCGCTGCCCCCCACCGTGCGGTTGGAGATCGCGCCTTGGGGCGGGCATTGCGGGTTCCTGCAGGGCGCGCGGCTGGACGGTTTCGCCGAGCGCTGGGTGGCCGACTGGCTGATCGCGGCCGCCACGCCGGCCTGACGCCGCGCGCCGGCAGCCAGCACGGGGCGCCAGTACAATCGCCGGTTCGAACCGAGAACCGAGTGCCCCGAGTGTCCGACCACGCCACCACGATCGATGCGCTGCGCCGCGGCGCCGCCCCCGAAGCCTTGGCCGCCGCCCGCGAGGCGGTGGCCGCCCAGCCCGACGACGCCACCGCCCAGCGCCTGCTGGCCGCGGCGCTGCGCCTGTCGGGCGAGCGCGAGGCGGCGCTGGAGGCGATCGACCGCGCCATCGACCTGGCCCCGGACGATGCCAACCTGCACCTGGAACGCGCCGGGCTGATGCTGGATGGCCGCAAGCTCGACGAGGCCGAGGCCTCGCTCGCCCGCAGCGTCGGCCTCGACCCCAACCAGTTTCCCGCCTACATCATCCAGGGCCAGCTGGCCCTAGGCCGCGGCGATCTCGACGAGGCCGAGCGTCTGACGCGTACCGCTGCGCGCATGGCGCCTGAGCACCCCCAGGTAGCGGCGCTGGAGGGCATGCTCGCCCTGCGCAAGGGTGACCCGGACCGCGCGCTGGGCGTGCTCAGTCGTGCCTCCGAGCGCAGCCCGGGCGCACCGCAGCTGCAACTCGCGCTTGCTTTCGCATATATGGCCAAGGGGCACCTGGCTTTCGCTGAGCAGGCATTCCGCAAGTTGCTTGAACGCGATACCGCGTCCCGGGCCCTGCGCGCCGTGTTGGCGGACCTGCTGCGGCGCCAGAACCGTCCTGCTGAAGCGGCCGACATGCTCGCGCCATTGCTGGAACGTGATGACGCCACGCCTGCGCTTATGCGGCTGGTGGGTGAGATCGACTTGTTGGCGGGACGGAACGAGTCGGCGTTACACCATTTGAAACGCGCACTCGACGTCCATCCCGATGACCGGCGTACCTTGGGTGCGGCCGTCGAGGCGTGGCGACGCCTTGATGCGGTCGATGAAGCCCGGATCGAGTTGGACGCAGCTTTGGAAGCGCTTCCGGAAAGCGTGAACCTCTGGCACGCACGCCTGGCGTTCGAGCCGATGGGGGGCGAAGGTGCGCAAGGGGTTGTCACTCGTTGGCAGGCGGCCATGCCTGACTTTGTGCCCGCTTTGGAAGCGCAGTTGGCACTGCACAATCATGCGGGTGACGACGATGCCGCAGATGGGTTGGCGCATCGGATCATCGGTCTCCAGCCGGGTCATGCTCAAGCTGAGCTCCGCCTAATCAATTCGTTGCGCCTAAGTGATCCCGATGCTGCTGTATCGCGCGTCCAAATGCTTATCGAGGGTGCGGCAGATCCGCAGATCAAGCTGGACCTCACGCACCTGCTGGGCCATGTGTACGAGTCCGCGGGCGATCGAGCAAAAGCGGTGGCGAATTGGGCGGGGTTTCAAGCGCAGGTTCTACGACAGAGGTTTCCTCTACCGCCGCCTGTCGGTGTCCTCGACTCCTTGCCCGAACGGGTAGCGGTTCCGGATCGAGCAGACCGCGTCGTGTTCCTGTGGGGCGCCCCCGGCTCACTTGTCGAACGTGCCGCGTGGGCACTCGATCAGCCGGGCCATAGCCTGTATTCGGATCGGCTGGGCGCTCGTCCTCCAAAGGACTTCCTGCAACGTTTTGACAGCGCCGAGGCGTTGGCGGGCGGAGCGCTGGACCCCGCGGCGGCTATCCGCCAGTGGCGCGACGCCCTGCCTTCAAGAGGGCATCGCGGTGGTCCCTTGGTTGACTGGCTGGCGTGGTGGGACAACGCCTTCCTGGCCGCCCTTCGTCCTCACCTGCCCGAAGCGTTGCTGCTGGTGGTCCTGCGTGAACCGCGGGACATGCTGCTCGACTGGCTGGCGTTCGGCGGGCCCGTCCCGTACGCGCTGCCTTCGCCCGCCGAGGGCGCGCGTTGGCTGGCGGCCGGGCTGGAGCAGGTGGCGACCCTGCACGAGGGCGACCTCTTCCCGCACCGTCTGGTGCGGCTGGACGGGATCGAGACCGATTCGGCCGCGATTGCCAAGGCCGTCGCGGAGTCGCTGGACATCCCGCTGCCGGCGGCACAGCAGGGCCAGCTCGGCGCGCCGCACTTCCCCGCCGGCCACTGGCGCGCCTACGCCGAACCGCTGGCCGAGGCCTTCGCGGTGCTGACGCCGGTTGCACGGCGCCTGGGGTATCCCGAGGCCTGATCCAACGATTTCCGCACACGGAGGCTCCATGCAGATCCGCAGCGACAACTTCGAGAACCGCCAGCGCCTGCCGGCCGAATTCGCCGCCGGCGTACGCACCGGCGACGGGGTCGGCTTCGGCGCCAACCGCAACCCGCACCTGGCCTGGAGCGACGTGCCCGAGGGCACGCGCGCCTTCGCGCTGCTGTGCATCGACCCGGACGTGCCGACGGTCGGCGAGATGGTCGGCAAGCCGGGCGTGGAGATCCCCGTCGACCAGGTGCGCACCGACTTCGTGCACTGGGCGATGGCCGACATCCCGGCCGACGTGCGCGCCATTGCCGCGGGCAGCTGCAGCGATGGCGTCGTGCCGCACGGCCAGCAGGACCCGGCCGGCCCTGCGGGGTCGCGCCAGGGACTGAACGACTACACCGGCTGGTTCGAGGGCAACGAGGACATGGTCGGGCAGTGGCGCGGCTACGACGGTCCGTTCCCGCCGCCCAACGACCTGCGCCTGCACCGCTACTTCTTCCGCCTCTACGCGCTTGACGTCGCCACGCTCGCGCTGCCGGACGACTTCACCGCCGCGGACGTGCAGCGCGCCATGCACGGCCACGTGCTGGCCGAGTGCGCCATCCACGGCACGTACTCGCTGCATCCGAAGGTCGAGGGCTGAACAGACGGGGCCGTGCGCCGGCGCGTGCCGGCATCCGGTTAATGCCTCGTATCGCCCCTGAAGCCGCTCCTGCGGGTCAGCTTTTTGTAGGAGCGGCTTCAGCCGCGATCGCGACGCCCAGCCGCGACGCAACTCCAGTCCCGTCGTTGTAGGAGCGACGTGAGTCGCGACCCTCGCAGCCACCGGCCGCCAACGCCGTCGCGACTCACGTCGCTCCTACAGGGAGCCCATCAAACCCCCGCCGGCAACCACAGCAGCAGCACCACGCCCAGCACGATGCGGTAGATCGCGAACGGCGTGTAGCGGTGCCGCCTGATGTAGCCCAGCAGCCAGCGCACGGCGACGAAACCGGTCACGGTGGCGGCGGCGAACGCCAGCCCCATCTCGCCCCAGGCCTCGCCGCCGGTGCCCGACTCGAGAACGTGCTCCAGCAGCGCGTAGCCGCTGGCGGCGAACATCGTCGGGATCCCGACCAGGAACACGAACTCGGTCGCCGCCGAGCGTCGGCCGGTGCCGGCCAGCATCGCCATGAAGATCGCCGCCGCCGAGCGCGAGGTGCCCGGGAACACGCCGGCCACCACCTGCGCCAGGCCCACCAGCACCGCCACCACCCAGGTGATGTGCGCCGAGTCACCGCGACGCTCGGCGATGCGCTCGGCGAACAGCATCCACACCCCGCCCAGGATCAGCGCCCACGCGATCGGCGACACCGTGTCGGGCAGTTCCCAGCCCATCAGCCGCACCGGCAGGCCGACCACTGCCGTCACGCCGAAAGCCACCGCGATCTTCATCAGGTAGTCGCGGTTGGCGGCGTCGCGCAGGCCGGTCGCCAGCGCCCACAGCCGCTGCCGGAACACCAGCGTGATCGCCAGGATCGCGCCGGCCTGGATGACGATGTTGAACAGGTCCGAGCGCGCGCCCAGCCAGTGCTGCGCGATCAGCAGGTGGCCGGTGCTGGAGATCGGCAGGAATTCGGTCAGCCCCTCGATCAGCCCCAGCAGCAGGGCGGCCAGCAGGTCGTTGACGGGACCGGTGGGGGCAGTCGTGGCAATCGGCATGTACGGGCGTCGTGCGCGAGGGCCGCCTAGGATAGGCGATGGCGCGACCGGACCCGTCCGCGCATGCAAACGTATGCAGGCCCAGCCCCGTGCCGGCCCGGTTTAGGCTCACTGGATCACCGGAGCGACCATGACCGCCAGCCCCGCCCAACCCGCGCAGTTGCTCACGCTGTTCGGCGCCACCGGCGACCTCGCCGGGCGGATGCTGTTCCCGTCGTTGTACGGCCTGCAGGCCGAGGGGCTGCTGCCCGAGCGCCTGCGCATCCTCGGCACCGCGCGCAGCGAGCTGGACGATGCCGAATTCCGCGCCTTCGTCGCCGAGTCCGTCCAGCGCCATGTGCCCGACAGCGAGCGCAGTGACGACGCATTGCGCGCCCTGCTCGACCGCATCGAATACCGCGCCGCCTTGCTCGACGACAGCGCATCGATGGCGGCGCTGGCCGAGGCCATCGACGCACGCCGCGACGGCGACGTGCTCTGCCACCTCAGCACCGCGCCGCGCTGGTACGGCGCCGTGTGCGAGGCGCTGGCCGCCGGCGGGCTGGGCGGCCCGGGCACGCGGGTGATGCTGGAAAAGCCGATCGGCCACGACCTGGCCAGCGCGATCGCCATCAACGACGCGGTGTCGGCCGTGTTCGACGAGTCGCAGGTGTTCCGCGTCGACCACTACCTGGGCAAGGAAGGCGTGCAGAACCTGCTGGCGCTGCGCTTCGGCAACGCGCTGTTCGAGCCGCTGTGGAACGCG
>CBIHLN010000115.1:0-6705 GCA_966210725.1 uncultured Lysobacter sp.
GCCCCCCCCCCTCAGGACCCATCAGGACCGACCATGACCGACTGGATCCGCGTCTGCGCCACTGCCGAGCTGTTGCCCGGCGAAACCACCGTCGCCTGGGACGGCGACACGCCGATCCTGGTGGTCAATTACGACGGCGACTACTACGCGCTGGAAGACCGCTGCTCGCACGAGGATTTCGAGCTTTCGGCGGGCACCTTCGACGGCGACGACGCCACGGTCGAATGCACGCTGCATGGGGCGAAGTTCGACGTGCGCGATGGGCGCGCGTTGTGCGCGCCGGCCTATGCGCCGGTCCCGCGCTTCCCGGTCAAGGTGGAGGACGGCGCGGTCTGGACGCGGGACGACCGCGGCTGACCCGACACTTAGGCCGCTCTTGTTGCAAATGGGAATGTGTCGCATTTAGAATTTCCCGGCTGGCGCAGTGACGCGCCGTGTCCACTTCAGGGAATTCCATGACCACCCCCCGTCCTGCTTTCTCGCCCCTCGCGGGCGCGCTCCTGCTTGCCCTCTCCCAGCCTGCGTTCGCCGAAGCCCCGTCGAGCGAAACCACCGGCGCGATGGCGCTGCACGCCACCGACATCGACACCGTGGAAGTCCACGGCCACCGCGTGCCCGCCGCCCAGTCGCCGAAGGTCACCCAGCCCCAGGTGGATATCCCGCGGACGGTGACCGTGCTGCCCGACGAGGTCCTGCGCGCCCAGGGCGTGACCACCCTGCGCGATGCGCTGCGCAACGTGCCCGGCATCAGCATGCAGGCCGGCGAAGGCGGCGTCCCGGCGGGCGACAACCTGACCCTGCGCGGCTTTTCGGCGCGCACCGACCTGTTCGTGGACGGCGTGCGCGACATCGGCGGCTACTCGCGCGACCCCTTCAACATCGAGCAGGTCGAAGTCGCGAAGGGCCCGGCCTCGACGATGACCGGCCGCGGCTCGACCGGCGGCTCGATCAACCTGGCCAGCAAGACCGCGCGCATGGACGCCTTCGGCCTGGCCAGCGCCAGCGTGGGTGACAACGGGCTGCTGCGCGGCACCGCGGACTTCAACCGGCCGCTGGGCGACGGCAATGCGCTGCGCGTCAACCTGATGGCGCACCAGTCCGAGATCAACGGCCGCGACGCCGTCGAGAACGACCGCTGGGGCGTGGCGCCGACGATGTCCTTCGGCCTGGGCGGCGACACGGTGACGACGTTCAGCCTGTTCCACCTCGAACAGGACAACGTCCCCGACTACGGCCAGCCGTGGGTGCCGGCCACCAACAATGCGCTGGTGGAGAGCCGCGACGGCCGCGTGCCGGTCAACCGTGCCAATTTCTACGGCCTGCTGGACCGGGACTACGAGGACACCACCACCGACATGGCGACGGTGACCGTCGACCATGCGATCAACGAGTCGGTGTCGCTGCGCAACCTAACGCGCTGGGGCCGCTCCAGCCGCGACTCGATCATCACCGCGCCGCGCTTCCTCTCGGACGACTCGACGCAGTTGCGCCGCACCGCCAAGACGCGCGACAGCGAGGACACCATCCTGCTCAACGCCACCGACCTGCGCGCGGAGTTCGACGCCGCCGGCGTTTCCCATGCGATGGTCGCCGGCGTGGAAGTGGCCCGCGAGACGTCCGGGAACCGCTACCGCGCCGCCACGGACGGCGACCTGGCCGACCTGTTCAACCCGGATTTCAATGCGCCCTACACCGGCGAGGTCACCCGCGACCCCAGCCGCGACACCGATGTCGACGCCGACTCGCTGGCCGCCTACCTGTTCGACACGGTCACGCTGTCGCCGCGCTGGGAGCTCTCCGGCGGGCTGCGCTGGGACCGGTTCGAGGTCGACACCGGCACCTTCGCCCGCGAAGACGACATGCTCAGCGGGCAGGCGGCCGTGGTGTTCAAGCCGGCCGACAACGGCAGCCTCTACCTCGGCTACGGGACCTCGTTCAATCCGTCAGCGGAGGGCCTGAGCCTGAATGCCGACACGGCGCAGCTCGAGCCCGAGGAAAGCCGCACGCTCGAGCTGGGGACCAAGTGGGAACTGGCGGGGGACCGCCTGCTGCTGAGCGCGGCGCTGTTCCGCACCGAAAAGACCAATGCCCGCACCGAGGACTCCGACGAGATCGTCGTGCTGCAGGGCGAGCAGCGCGTGGACGGTTTCGAGATCGGCCTGGCCGGCAGCGTCACCGACGATTGGACGGTGTACGGCGGCTACACCCACCTCGACAGCGAGGTCGTCGAATCGCTCGACCCGGCCGAGGTCGGCAACAGCCTCGGCAACACGCCGCGCCACAGCGCCAGCCTGTGGTCCAGCCATCGCCTCTCGGATGCGTGGGAGGTCGGCTTCGGCGTGCAACACGTCGGCGCGCGCTTCAGCAATACGTCCAACACGCGACAGGCCAAGGCCTACACGGTGTACGACGCCATGGTGTCCTGGCGCGCCTCGGATGCGCTGGTGCTGCGCCTCAACGGCCAGAACCTCAGCGACAAGGATTACGTCGACCAGGTCGGCGGCGGCCATTACGTGCCCGGCGCCGGTCGTACGTTCATGCTGACGGCTGACATATCGTTCTGATCCACGCCCTATCCGCCTGACCGCAGGCACGGCCCGCCCACACGGCGGGCCGTTTCCACGACCGGAGCCGAGCCATGCTGCTGCAGATCCCCGACGTCCTCGATGCATCGCAGGTGGCGCAGTGCCTCCAGGCGCTGGCGACCGCGGACTGGGCCGATGGCCGCGCGACCGCGGGCTACCAGTCGGCGCAGGCGAAGGACAACGCACAACTGCCGGAGGATTCGCCGGTCGCCAGGCAGCTGGGCGACATGATCCTGGCCGCGCTGCAGCGCTCGCCACTCTTCATGTCGGCGGCCTTGCCGCTGAAGGTGTTCCCGCCCCTGTTCAACCGCTATGCCGGCGGGCAGTCGTTCGGCAGCCACGTCGACAACGCCATCCGAACCATCCGCGGCACACCGCACCGCGTGCGCACGGACCTGTCGGCCACGCTCTTCCTCAGCGCCCCCGAGGACTACGACGGCGGCGAACTGGTCATCGAGGACACCTACGGCACGCACGCCGTCAAGCTGCCCGCCGGACACATGGTGCTGTACCCGGCCAGCAGCCTGCACCTGGTGCGCCCGGTCACGCGCGGCGCGCGCGTGGCTTCGTTCTTCTGGATCCAGTCGATGGTGCGCGACGACGGCCAGCGCACCCTGCTCTACGACCTGGACCGCGCGGTGCAGGAAGTGCACCGCGACCTGCCACAGTCGGGCGCCGCCGTGGGCCTGACGGGCGTGTACCACAACCTCCTCCGACGCTGGGCGGATGCCGGCTGAGGCCGCGCCACCCCGGGACCCGCGCATGACCGTCCGCAACGCCGTCTTCCAACTCCACTGGTTCTTCGGCATCACCGCCGGCATCGTGCTCGCGCTGGTCGGCGTGACCGGTGCGATGCTCAGTTTCGAGGACGACCTGCTCAAGGCGCTCAACCCGGGCGTGATGACAGTCGAGCCGCGCGGCCAGCGGCTCTCCCCGCAGGCGCTGGTCGAGCGCGTGCAGGCGCAACGCGCCGATGCCGCGATTGCCTCGCTGGAACGCTCGGCCGCCCCGGATGCGCCGGCCGTGGTCGGCTTTGCGCCGCCGGAAGGCGAGCGCCGCGGCGAACGCCGCAACGTCGACCCGTACACCGGCGACCTGCTGCCCAAGCCGCGTTACGAGGGGTTCTTCCGCACCACCATGCAGTTGCATCGCTGGCTGGTGATGGACGATGTCGGCAAGCAGATCGTCGGTGCGTCGACGGTCATCCTGGTCTTCTTCTGCCTCTCGGGCCTGTACCTGCGCTGGCCGCGCCGCTGGGGCAGCCTGCGCACGTGGCTGGCGCTGGACTGGCGTCAGAAGGGCCGCAACTTCCTCTGGCACCTGCACTCCATCGTCGGCACCTGGGTGCTGCTGGCCTACCTGGTGATGTCGCTGACGGGGCTGTGGTGGTCGTACGACTGGTACCGCCAAGCGGTGAACCGCTGGGCCGAATCGGGCGCGCCGGCCGAAGCGCCTGTCCAGCCCCCCGCCGACCGTGGCACGCCGCCTTCCCTGGATATCGACGCGGCGTGGGATGCATTCGAAGCGAGCGCGCCCGACTGGAGCACCGCCACGCTGGGCTGGCCGAAGGACGGCGGTCCGGTGGAGTTCCGCTACCTGGATGCCGAGCCCGCACACGAGCGCGCGCGCAACACGCTGGAACTGGACCCGTGGACGCTCGAGGCGGTCGCGCACGAACGCTACGACGACCGCGGCTGGCGGCAGAAGATCGGCGGGAGCATGTTCGCCCTGCACCGCGGCAGCTTCTTCGGCACCGGGGGCGTGGTGGTGTTCATGCTCGCCAGCCTGCTGATGCCGCTGTTCGCGATCACCGGCTGGATGCTCTACCTGCAGCGTCGCCGCAGCACGCGCGCGACGCGCGCGCTGGCGCGTGACGTGCAGGCCGCACTGCCCGCCACCGTGGCCGGTGTCGGCGATCCGGTGCTGGTGGTGCATGCCAGCCAGACCGGCACCGCCGAGGGTTATGCGTGGAAGACGGCCGCGGCCCTGCGCGAGGGTGGCCTTGCGGCCGACGTGCGCGCACTGGGCACGCTGGCACCGGAAGACCTCGCTGCGCAGGCACGGATGCTGTTCGTGGTGTCGACCTTCGGCGACGGCGAGGCACCCGACGGCGCGCGCGCCTTCGCGCGCCGGCTGCGTGGCTTCGATGGACGCCTGGAGGGGTTGCGCTACGGCGTGCTCGCGTTCGGCGATGCCAGCTATGGCGAGCACTACTGCGGCTTCGGGCGCGAGCTCGACCAGCGCCTGCAGCATGCCGGCGCCCACCCGCTGTTCGACCGGGTCGAGGTCGACGCAGGGGACGCGGCCGCACTGCGGCACTGGCAGCACCACATCGGACACCTCAGCGGCATGACCGGGCTGCCCGACTGGCAGCCGCCCGAGTACGGACGCTGGCGCCTGGCCGAACGGCGGCTGCTCAATCCGGGCAGCCCGGGCGGCCCGGCGTTCCATATCGCGCTGGTGCCGGAAGCGCCAACGGACCTGCAGTGGGAGGCGGGCGACATCGCCGAAGTCGGCCCGCGCCATTCGGCGGCGGCCGTGGAAGCATGGCTCACCGCGACCGGACTGGACGGCACAACGGCGGTCACCGTCGATGGCACGATCGAACCGCTGGCCGGCGTGCTCGCGCGCTCCCATCTGCCCGACCCGCGGGCATCCCGCGGCGCCTCTATGCAGTCCCTCGTGGCGTCGCTGGCGCCGCTGCCGCATCGAGAGTACTCGATCGCCTCGCTTCCGGCCGATGGCAGCCTGCAGTTGCTGGTGCGGCGCATGGCACGGCCCGATGGCGAGCCGGGGCTGGGCAGCGGCTGGCTGACGGCCGGCGCGGCGATCGGCGATTGCATCGACGTGCGGGTGCGCCGCAATCCCGGCTTCCATCCGCCGGCGGACCCCGTCCCGCTGCTGCTGATCGGCAATGGCACCGGCCTGGCTGGCTTGCGGGCGGTGCTGAAGTCCCGCGTGGCCCAGGGCCGCCACCGCAACTGGCTGCTGTTCGGAGAGCGCACGGCGGCGCACGACGCCTTCCACGGGGCGGAGTTGGAGACCTGGCTCCGCGAGGGCCGGCTGCAACGGCTGGAGCGGGTGTTCTCGCGCGACCAGCCAACGCGTCGCTACGTGCAGCACGCGGTCGCCGACGCGGCCAACGACGTGCGTCGCTGGATCGAGGCCGGGGCGTCGGTCTACGTCTGCGGCAGCCTGGCGGGCATGGCGCCCGCCGTCGACGATGCGCTGGCCTCGATCATCGGGCGGGATGCGCTGGAGGCCATGGCCGCCGAGGGACGTTACCGGCGCGACGTGTACTGAGGCGACGCCCACTCCAGGGTTCGCCGCAGACGCTCAGGACCCCGCGGGATCGAGGCGGATCAACAGCGCCTCGCCGCCGCCGTCCAGCACGTAGCGACGGCGATCATCCCCGGCTTCGAGCAGCGCGGTGTCGCCGGCCTCCAGCGCCGGCAGCCCGGACGTCACGTCGAAGCGCGCCTGGCCCGCGACCAGGTGGACCACCCAGGTCGAGCCTGGGTCCACGAAGATCACCATCGGCCCCACCAGCGGCCGGTGCCAGGTCTCGGCCCGGGTGCGGTCGCGGCGCCACATCAGGTTGAAGTCGTGCGTGATGCCGTCGACCAACTCACCGGTCAACGGCCGCTCGCCCGCGAACCGGTGGCGATCGTGCGGCGGATTCAACTCGACGCACTCGCCATCATCGAAGCGCAGCCGCAGGCCGTTGCCCGACAGCAGCATCAGTTCGCGCTCGACACCGGGGAAAAGCGAGAACGCGGCGTCGTGCTCGATCTCGGCAATCGACAGGCGCCACCGCCAGTCCTCCGCGGCGCCCTCGATATGGATCTCGCGCGTCCAGCCCTGGCCGTTGCGCCAGCGGACGCGCCGGTATTCGTTGGCGGGAATGACACGGGAACGGGGGATGGACGCCATGCGGACAGCAGCCGGGTGAGCAGACCCGACCGAGTCTAGCGGTCGCCGAACGGGTCCCGCACACGAGGCCGCCCGCCGCGGATCCCTCCGGGCGGGCGGCATACATCCCTGTCCAGGCGTGGCCTGAAATCCTGCGGGCGGACATCCTGTCCGACCCGGCCCTGTGTCAGCGGCGGTCGATCAACGC
>CBIHLN010000116.1:0-6431 GCA_966210725.1 uncultured Lysobacter sp.
GGCTCGTTGTTGACGAGGATCTTCATCCCGTTCTTGACGTCGTTCATGCCATAGCTGGCCATCGGTACAGCTCCTGCGGAAAGGTGGAAACAGGGGTGCCGGCGGCCGTGGGGCCGCTGCGGCTACAATGTCGGGCTGCGCAGCGCCAGGCGCGCGCCAGCGAAACCGGACCGGCATGATACCCGCAGCCCCCCTCCCCCTGCAGCCGTCGCCTGTGAGCCCGCGTTGGCAGCAGGCGTGGCGCGACAGCATCCGCGACCCGCGCGAACTGCTCGACGCGCTCGGCCTGGGCGACGCCGTCCCGTCCCTCTCCGATGCCGCGGCCGCGCAGTTCCCGCTGCGGGTGCCGCGCGGGTTCGTGGCCCGCATGCGCCACGGCGACCCCACCGATCCGCTGCTGCGGCAGGTGCTGCCGCTGGACGAGGAGATGCGCCCGGTCCCCGGCTTCAGCCTCGACGCGGTGGGCGACGGTGCCGCCAAGGCCGCCGACGGCGTCATCCGCAAGTACAACGGCCGGGCACTTCTGGTGAGTACCGGCAGCTGCGCGATCCACTGCCGCTACTGCTTCCGACGGCATTTCCCGTATGCCGAGGAGACGGCCGCCGCCGCCGGGTGGCGGGGCGCCGTCGACGTGATCCGGACCGATGCCGGTATCGACGAGGTCATCCTGTCCGGTGGCGATCCGTGGTCGCTGTCCACCGCCAAGCTGGCCGAACTCACCGACGCCCTGGCAACCGTGCCGCACCTGCGCCGGCTGCGCGTGCACACACGGCTTCCGGTGGTGCTGCCCGAACGCGTCGACGATGACCTGATCGCATGGCTGGCCGCGCTGCCGTGGCCGGTGACCGTGGTGCTGCACGCCAACCACGCCAACGAATTCGATGCCGGCGTCGACGCGGCACTGGCGAAACTCCGGGCCGCGGGCGCCACGCTCCTCAACCAGGCGGTGCTGCTGCGCGGCGTCAACGACGATGTCGATGCACTGGCCGACCTGAGCGAGCGCGGCCATGCGGCCGGCGTCCTGCCCTACTACCTTCACCAGCTCGACCGCGTCCAGGGCGCAGCCCACTTCGAGGTGGACGACGCCCGTGCGCGCCGCCTGCACGCCGCCTTGGCAGCGCGGCTCTCAGGCTATCTCGTGCCGCGGCTGGTGCGGGAAGTCGCCGGCGACCCCGGCAAGCGCCCGCTCTAGTTCCTCCGCGATCGGCCGTTGAAACAGCCAAAGGCCGCATGGACGGAGGCGTGCGCTTCATGTCATAACCCCGGCCCTGACCGGTCGTTACCGGCTTCAGGACGTCGGCCCCAGGAGGCTTCATGCAATTCGGCAAAGACCAGGTGCTGCGCCTGCTGATCGTCGACGACAGCGTCGAGGCAGCGGAAGGAATCGTCAGCGGCCTGCGCAACAACGGCATCGCGGTGCGCCCGACGCGCCCGGAGAGCGAGGATGCACTGAGCGCCCAGCTGTCCAGCCAGCCGCCCGACCTGGTGCTGGCCTCGCCCGTTGCCACCACCGTGCCGCTGGCCAAGCTGATGCAGCACGTGGACGCCAGCGGCAAGGACCTGCCGGTGCTGATCCTGCACGAGGCCATCGACGATGCCCGCCTGCTGGAGGCGCGCGAAATCGGCGCCCGCGGCGTGCTGCTGCGGGGGCACACCGCCCACCTGCACGACACCATCCGCGCCGAATGGGCCGACCTGGAAGCCCGCCGCGCCCTGCGCCGGCTGGAAAGCCAGGTGCGCGAGACCGAGCGCCGGTGCGACGCGCTGATCGAGTCATCGCGCGACCCCATCGCGTATGTCCACGAGGGCATGCACATCCGCGCCAACGCGGCGTACCTGGAGATGTTCGGCTTCGAATCGTTCGACGAGATCGAGGGCATGTCGCTGCTGGACATGATCGCGCCGTCGCACGTGGACGGCTTCAAGCAGCTGCTCAAGCAGATGTCCAAGGGCGAGCCCGTGGCCCCGCGCCACGAGATCGAGGCCCGGACCCTGGACGGCAACAGTTTCCCCGCGGTGATGGAGTTCACCAACGCCAGTTACGAGGGCGAAGCCTGCCAGCAGGTGGTGCTGCGCCGGCAGGAGTTCGACCCCGAGCTGGCGCGCGAGGTCGAGGAGCTGCGCCAGCGCGACCAGGCGACCGGCCTGCTCAACCGCGCCACCTTCCTGCGTTCGCTGGAGGATGCCGTGGCCGACGCGGCACAGAACGCAACCCACCACGCCTTCCTACTGGTGGAGCCGGACCACTACGCACGCCTGCTGCAGGAGATCGGCCTGGACGCCGCCGACGAACTGGTCGCCGCCTTCGCCGAGCGCCTTCGCACGGCGCTGCGCGAGGACGACACCGTGGCCCGCTTCGCCGAGCACCAGTTCGCCGTCATGCGGCGCGGCAGCGACCACCGGAGCACCGTGCAACTGGCCGAAGCGGTGCGCAAGGCGTTCGCCGACAGCGTGCTGGAAGCGGGCAACCGCTCGCTCAATGCCACCGTGAGCATCGGCGGCGTGCAGATCGGCCAGAAGATCGCCAGCGTCTCCTCGGTACTGGGCAAGGCCAGTCAGGGCCTGCAGTCGACCATCGGCGTGGGCGGCAACCGTGCCGACATCTTCGACCCCGGCGCCGTCGACCGCGCCGAGGAAGAGCGCGTGCAGGCGTGGGTCACGCGCATCCGCCAGGCGCTGGACAGCGACCGGTTCGTGCTGCACTACCAGCCGCTGATCAGCCTGCACGGCGACGCCAACGAGATGTACGACGGCTACCTGCGCATGCAGGGCGACCCGGGCGAGCTGGTGCAGCCGCTGACGTTCCTGCAGATCGCCGAGGAGCACGGCCTGCTGTGGGAGATCGACCGCTGGGTGGTGGGCCGTGCCATCGCCGTCATCGGCGAGCGCCTGCGCGCCGGCAAGCGCACCACCCTTCTTGTGAAGATCTCGGAGGTCTCGCTGCAGGACGACAGCCTGGTGCACCACATCATCGAGCAGCTCGCCCAGCACGGTGCCGAGGGCAGCCTGCTGGTGCTGCAGATCCCCGAGTCCAAGGTCTTCACCCACCTCAAGGCGGCGCAGACGTTCCAGCAGGCGGTGGCCAAGATGGGCGTGCGCGTCGGGCTGGAGCAGTTTGGCAGCGGCTTGAACTCCTTCCAGCTGCTGACCCACTTCGACGCGGCGTTCCTCAAGCTGGACCGGTCCTTCATGGACGACCTGGCGGGCAATGCCGAACACCAGACGCGGATCCGCGAGATCGCGGGTAAGGCCCACGAGGCCGGCAAGCAGACGATCGCCGAGTACGTACAGGACGCCGGCAGCATGACGGTGCTGTTCGGTGCCGGGATCGACTATGCGCAGGGCCACTTCCTGGCTGGCGCAGGGCCCGAGATGGATTACGACTTCGAGTGAGTCCTTCGGATCGGGGGCTGGAGCCGCGCAGGTTGCGGAGGCGCCGGCCTCCGACGACATCGGGACACCTCGCAACCTGCTGAATCCCCCAAAAGAAAAGGCCCGCCAATGGCGGGCCTTCTTCAGTGTCCGAAGCCTCGATGTTCAGGTCACCACGCGACCGCGCACGGCCTCGACCGGCGCATCGCGCAGCGCCTGGATCCGTTCGGCCAGCGGCGGGTGGCTCATCAGCAGTTTCCTGAGCCCGTGGCCGACGCCACCGCTGATGCCGAACGCCGCGACCTGCTTGGGCAGGGTGCTCTCGCCGTAGGTCTGGGACAGGCGCTCCAGCGCGGCAATCATCTTGTCGCGGCCGGCCAGGCTGGCACCGCCGGCATCGGCGCGGAACTCGCGGTAGCGCGAGAACCACATGGCGATCATGCTGGCAAACAGGCCGAAGACCATGTCCAGCACGAATACGATGGCGTAGTAGCCCAGCCCGGGCGCGCCGTCGCGGCCGCCGCTGATGTAGCCGTCGATCACGCGGCCCACCACGCGCGCCAGCACGATCACGAACGTGTTCAGCACGCCCTGGATCAGCGCCATGGTGACCATGTCGCCGTTGGCGACGTGGCTGACCTCGTGGGCCAGTACGGCTTCGGCCTCGTCGCGGTTCATCGCCCGCAACAGCCCGGTGGACACGGCCACCAGCGAGTTGTTGCGGCTGGGACCGGTAGCGAAGGCATTGATCTCCGGCGCGTCGTAGACCGCGACCTCCGGCATCTTGATGCCTGCGGCCTCGGCCTGGCGGCGTACCGTCGAGACCAGCCACTGCTCGGACTCGTTGCGCGGCTGCTCGATGACGTGGGCACCGGTCGTGCGCTTGGCCATCCACTTGGAGATCGCCAATGACAGGAAGGAGCCGCCGAAACCGAACAGCGCGGCCATGACCAGCAGGCCGGCGTTGGTGGCGGGGTTCAACCCGAATACCGACATGACGATGCTGACCAGGGCCAGCACGGCCAGGTTGGTGGCCAGGAACAGGGCAATACGCTTGAACATCGGGACTCATCCTGCGCGCGCACCATGCGCGGTCGAACGAAAAAATGTGGCAGGCTCGATGGAATTTCAAGTGAATCTCTTCGGCCCCATCCGGACGGGCCGCATGCCGGAAGCCGCCCTCGCGTGACCCGTTCTGACCCGCCCCCGCCTTACCGCGGACGTTTTGCGCCCTCGCCCACCGGCGACCTGCACATGGGGTCGCTGGTCGCCGCGCTGGGCAGCTGGCTGATGGCGCGCGCCGCTGGGGGTGCGTGGCTTGTCCGGGTCGAGGACCTGGATCCGCCGCGCGAAGTGCCCGGAGCCCGCGACCGGCAACTGGCCGCACTCCATGCCTTCGGCCTGGAGCCGGATGGCCCGGTGGTCATGCAGAGCACGCGCGGCGCGCGGTACCGGGCGGCGATGGACCGGCTGCTGGCGACGGGCATGGCGTTCGAGTGCCATTGCAGCCGGACCGACCTGGCCGCCACCGGCGGCATCCACCGTGCCTGCGTCGCCGGACGCGTGCGCGAGACGCCGGCCGTCCGCATGCGGGTTCCGGACGGCAGCCGCGTGACGTTCGACGACCTGCTGCTTGGGCCGCAGCAGCAGGCCGTGGACCGGGATGTCGGGGACTTCGTGCTGCGACGGGCCGATGGCCTGTGGGCCTACCAGCTGGCTGTCGTCGTCGACGATGCCGAGCAGGCGATCAGCGACGTCGTGCGCGGGGCCGACCTGCTCGATTCCACGCCCCGCCAGATTTTGCTGCAGGTGGCGCTGGGCCTGCCCACGCCGCGTTACGCCCACCTCCCTCTGGTGGTGGATGCGCAGGGCCGGAAACTGTCCAAGTCGCTGGCGGCGCTGCCGGTTGACCCAGCCGATCCGCTGCCGGCGCTTCACTCGGCGTGGCGCCTGCTGGGCCAACCCCTGCGCCCGGTGGCGGGCTGCACCGATGCCCGCGGTTTCCTGCACGCCGCCCAGGTGGCGTTCGACATGGCGCTCGTGCCGGGTAAGGGATCCGCGCTCGCCGCGATGCACAACAGCCCTTTCACGATCGGGCACTAGAGTAGGCGCGGCAGGGCCGCACCGGGCGGCCAGGGAGAGCACGCATGCAGTCACGAGTTGCACTGGTCACCGGCGGCACCGGTGGCATCGGCACGTCGATCATCCGCCGTCTGGCGCAGTCCGGGCACAAGGTCGCCACGAACTACCGCGATGAGGGGCGCGGGCGCGCCTGGCAGGAGAAGATGAAGGCCGAGGGCGTGGACGTGGCGATCGCTCCGGGGGATGTCGCATCGCCCGAGGGTGCACAGGCACTCGTCCAGGAAATCGAGCGCCAGATCGGCCCGGTGGAGATCCTGGTCAACAACGCCGGCATCACCCGCGACACCACCTTCCACAAAATGGCGGCGGAACAGTGGAACGAGGTGATCTGCACCAACCTCAACTCCTGCTTCAACGTCACCCGCCCGGTGATCGAAGGCATGCGCGCGCGCAAGTGGGGCCGGATCATCCAGATCAGCTCCATCAACGGCCAGAAGGGCCAGTATGGCCAGGCCAACTACGCCGCAGCGAAGGCCGGCATGCACGGCTTCACCATTTCGCTGGCGCAGGAGAACGCGAAGTTCGGCATCACCGTCAACACGGTGTCGCCCGGCTACATCGGTACCGACATGGTGATGGCGGTGCCCGAGGAGATCCGCGAAAAGATCGTTGCGCAGATCCCGACCGGGCGGCTGGGCACGCCTGAGGAGATCGCCTACGCGGTGGGTTTCTTCATCCCGGACGAAGCCGGCTGGATTACCGGCGCGAACCTGTCGGCCAACGGTGGCCAGTACATGGGCTGGTAGGCCCGCACGGCCACCCTGCCCCGGCGGCGCGGCCCGCGATCACCGGCACACCCGTGCCGCGGGTCGCGATCCGCGCAACCCGTGCGAAGGGCCGTTCGAGCGACCTGAAGGCGTTGCCGCCAGAAGTTGCAAGGTCCGCCCCCCTGCGCCATGCTGCGGAGCATCACGATT
>CBIHLN010000117.1:0-6286 GCA_966210725.1 uncultured Lysobacter sp.
GTTCGAGGGGGCGTTGGTCATCGCGCTAGTATGATTGCGTCGCACCGCCACGGGCGCCGCCGGATGCGCCGCGTCACCGGCCCGGCGAAATAAATCGCCCAAGCGCTTGATTCGCCAATCATTGGACCGCTATACTCGCGGGCTTGATTTCTCCTATCCGTTGCCGAGGTCTGTCATGAAGGTCCTGTCCTCCCTGAAGTCGGCGAAGGCCCGTCACCGCGACTGCAAGGTCGTCCGCCGTCGTGGCAAGGTCTTCGTGATCTGCAAGTCGAACCCGCGTTTCAAGGCGCGCCAGCGCTGAGTCACCGGGGTCCGGCACTGCCGGGCATCGCCTGAAAGGCCGCCGGAAGGCGGCTTTTCTGTTTCTGGCGAGTGCTCGGCGAGTGCCGGGCCACGTCGCCCCCGCTCCGGGGCGCAGGCCACATCCGGTCCGGCCGGTGTGATTAGAATCGAACCCGCGCGAATGGCGCCGACGACGAGGCCGACACCATGAACCATCGCTTCACTGCTCTCATCAGCGCCGCGCTGTTTGCGTTGCCGCTGGCGGCATCCGCCGAGACGCTGCTGATCGAGCGCGTCCAGGACGAGAGCGCCGTTGCCCTGCCCGCCCGCGGCCTGAGCATGGCCGAGGTCGAGGCCCGCCACGGCGCGCCCGCCAATCGCATGGACCCCCGTGGCGGCCAGAAGAGCCAGTGGCCGACCATCCACCGCTGGGTCTACCCCCAGTTCACCGTCTACTTCGAGAAAGACCGGGTGATCGACGCCGTTCTCAACCAGGCCGACCCCACTGAAGTCGGGCCGAAGCCGGCGATCCTTTAAGCGCACCCCACTCAACCGGGCCGCCCCGCGGGGCGGCCGTCTACCCGTACCCCCATGACCAACACCTATCGATTTCCCGCGGAGTGGGAGCCCCAGTCCGCGGTCCTGATCGCGTGGCCGCACGCCGGCACCGACTGGGCCGACCGCCTAGAACAGGTCGAGGAGACCTACATCGCACTGGTGGAGGCGATCACGCGCTTCCAGCCGGCCATCGTCTGCGTGTCCGATGACGACGTGCAGGCGTATGCCCGCGCCCGCCTGGCCTCGGCCCGGATCGACATGGACCGTGTGCATTTCATCGACGTGCCTTACGACGACACCTGGTTGCGTGATTCGGGCCCGATCACGCTCGGCGGCGGCGACCGCCACCGCCTGCTGGATTTCCGCTTCACCGGCTGGGGCGGCAAGTTCGAAGCCAGCCAGGACGACCGGCTGGTCGAGCACCTGCACGCGGGCGGGGTGTTCGGCGATGCCGAGCGCAGCACGATCGATTTCGCGCTGGAAGGCGGCGCCATCGATACCGACGGCCAAGGCACGCTGCTGACCACGTGGCAGTGCCTGCACGAGCGCCACCCCGACACCAGCCGTGAGGAACTCACTCGCCGGCTCGCCGGCTGGCTGCAACAGGACCGCGTCCTCTGGCTCGACCACGGCTACCTGGAGGGCGATGACACGGATGCCCACGTCGACACGCTGGCGCGGTTTGCCGCCGTGGACGCCATCGTCTACCAGGGCTGCGACGACCCGTCGGACTCGCACTACACCGAGCTGCAGGCCATGGGCCGCGAACTGGCTGTGCTGCGCACCCCGGATGGCCAACCCTACCGTCTGTTCGAACTGCCTTGGGCGCCGCCGATCATCGACGGCGGCCGACGTCTGGCGGCAAGCTACGCCAACTTCCTGATCATCAACGGCGCCGTCCTGATGCCCGCCTACGGGAAGGATGACGCCGGCCGGCGCGTCGACCAGGCGGCAGCCGATGTGCTGTCGCAGGCCTTCCCCGGGCGCGAGATCGTCCAGGTGCCGTGCGGCCCCTTGATCTGGCAGAACGGCAGCCTGCACTGCGTCACCATGCAATTGCCCGCAGGTGCGGCAGCGACGTCGGCCTGAGGCCGTACGATGCCTGGGCGCGGCACTGCACCGTTCGCTGGCCACGCGTCAGCGGCCTGCTGATCCGGGCGCGGCGTCGCGCCCTTACGTCTCCAACCGGTTCACGACACCATGAAGAAGACCCTGCCCGTCGCGCTCATCCAGGAGCGCAACCACGGCGATGCCGACGCCAACCTCTCGGTGATCGAAGCCCGCGTGGCCGAGGCCGCACGTCGCGGCGCGCGTCTGGTGCTGCTGCAGGAGCTGCACAACGGCGCCTACTTCTGCCAGCACGAGTCGGTGGACGAGTTCGACCTGGCCGAACCCATCCCTGGCCCCAGCACCGAGCGCCTGTCCAAGCTGGCCAAGGCCCACGGCGTGGTGCTGGTCAGTTCGCTGTTCGAGCGCCGCGCGGCCGGGCTTTACCACAACACCGCGGTCGTGTTCGAAGCCGACGGGTCGATCGCCGGCAAGTACCGCAAGATGCACATCCCCGACGACCCGGGCTTCTACGAGAAGTTCTACTTCACGCCGGGCGACCTGGGCTTCGAGCCGGTCGACACGTCCGTCGGCCGCCTCGGCGTGCTGGTGTGCTGGGACCAGTGGTATCCGGAAGGCGCGCGCCTGATGGCGCTGGCCGGCGCGGAACTGCTTCTCTATCCCACTGCGATCGGCTGGGACCCGGACGACGCCCAGGATGAGAAGTCGCGCCAGCGCGATGCCTGGATCCTCAGCCACCGCGGCCACGCGGTGGCCAATGGCCTGCCGGTGCTGTCGTGCAACCGCGTCGGCCACGAGGCCTCGCCCATGGGCGCGTCGGGCATCGACTTCTGGGGCAGCAGCCACGTGCTGGGCCCGCAGGGCGAATTCCTGGCCGAAGCCGGCGGCGAACCCCAGATCCTGATGGCCGAGGTGGACCTGCAGCGCAGCGAGCACGTCCGCCGCATCTGGCCGTTCCTGCGCGACCGCCGCATCGACGCCTACGGCGACCTGCTGCGCCGCTACCGCGACTGATCCGTTGCGCCTCGACACCCGAATCGAACACCGCCCATGACCGACGCCGTTGCCCCCGACGCCACCCTTCCCGCCGACTGGCGCGCCCAGCCCCACGAGGTGGTCGAACGCGCTGGCGTGCGCTACACCCTGCTCGGCACCGCGCACGTCTCGCGCGCCAGCGTGGAGGCGGTGCGTGATGCCATCGCCAGCGGCGGGTTCGACGTGGTGGCGGTGGAACTGGACGAAAACCGCCTGAAGGCGCTGACCGACCCCGACACCCTGGCGCGGCTGAACCTGGTCGAGGTGATCCGCAGCGAGCGCACCGCGATGTTCGCCGCCAACCTCGCGCTGTCGGCTTACCAGCGCCGTCTGGCCGAACAGCTCGGCATCGAGCCGGGTGCGGAACTCAAGCGCGCGGTGCTGGAAGCGCGCCACCGCGACCTGCCGGTGCATCTGGTCGACCGTGATGTCGGCCTGACCTTCCGCCGCGCATCGGCGCGCCTGGGCTTCTGGGGGCGCGCCAAGCTGATGGGCGGGCTGCTGGCGTCGTTGCTGGCCGAGGAGTCGGTCGGCGACGACGAGATCGAGAAGCTCAAGCAGGGCGACATGCTGGAGGCGAGTTTCAGCGAGTTCGCGAGCGACAGCCCGGCGTTGTACGAGAGCGTCATCGCCGAGCGAGACCGCTACATGGCCGCACGCCTGCGCGAGGTCGGCGAAGGCATCGGCGGGGAGCCGCTCGCTCCGGGGACGCAGGTGCTGGCCGTGGTGGGCGCCGGGCACCTGCAGGGCCTGGCCCGCCACCTGCGCGACGACACCACCGGCGCGACGGCAGAGCGCGAGTCGCTGGAGGCATTGCCGCCGAAGAGCGACGTGCCCTGGTTCACCCTGTTCCTGGCCGCGTTCGTGCTCGGCGGCTTCGCCTGGGGTTTCTGGCAGGGCGGCATCGACGTGGGCGCGGACCTGCTGCTGCAGTGGGCGCTGACCACCGGCATCCTGGGGGCGATCGGGTGCGCCATCGCCGGCGGCCACCCGCTGAGCATCCTGGTGGCCTTCCTCGCCTCGCCCATCACCCCGCTCCACCCGGCACTGGCGTCGGGCACGTTGAGCGCATTGACCGAAGCCTGGTTGCGAAAGCCGACCTACGCCGACTTCATGGCACTTCGCGAAGACGTGCAGACCGTGAAGGGCTGGTGGCGCAACCGCGTCTCGCGCGTGCTGCTGAACTTCTTCCTGACCAGCCTGGGCACCGCCATCGGCGTGTGGACGGGCGGCCTGCGGATGTTGGGGACGCTTTTCGGCTGAAGTGTCCGCCGGAGGTCCCCGCCTCGCGCGACGGCCCCGTAGGAGCAACGTGAGTCGCGAACACCCTTGCATGTCCAGGTTGACATCGCGACTTTCACGACGCCCCTGGGCATGCACCGGCGATCGCGGCTGAAGCCGCTCCTACAGGCGCTCCATCATTCCGGGCTCATGGCGACCACGGCGCCCTCGGCGGGGGCCCGCCCGCGCCGGGCACGCGCGCGCCGGATCACGCGCGACGTGCCGTTGCTGAGGTCGTCGAGGATGGCGTAGATCGTCGGCAGGAACAGCAGGCTGACCACCGTCGAGAACGCCAGGCCGCCGGCCACCGCACGCGCCATCGGCGAGTACGTCAGGCCGCCCAGCAGCACCGTGTCGCTGAAGGAGATCGGCACCATCGCCAGGATCGCCGTGCCCATGGTCATCATGATGGGGCGCAGGCGCTCACGACTGCCTTCGACCAGCGCGTCCGTGCGCGACAGGCCGCGGCGGCGCAGGTTGTTGATGTGCTCGACCATCACGATGCCGTTGTTCACCACCACGCCCATAAGCACCAGGATGCCGATGAAGGCCATCACCGAGAAGGTGGTGCCGGTCAGCCAGAACAGCCAGAACACGCCGAACACCGAGAACAGCACGCAGCTCATGATCGCCGAGGGGAACAGCAGCGACTCGAACACCGCGGCCATCACCACGTAGATCATCACCAGCGCGATCAGCAGGTTGAACATCATCTGCTGGCTGGCTTCCTGGTCCTCCTGGAACGCGCTGCCGTCGAAGCTGTAGCCGTAGCCGGCCGGGAACGAGACGCCACCCAGCGTCTCCTCCATCGCCTTGCGTGCGTCGGGGACGGTGGTCTCGCCGTTGAGGTTGGCCTGGATGGTCAGCGTGGTCTGGCGGTTGGTCCGGCTGATCTGGGTGGCGGACGGCGCCACGTCCAGGTCCACCATCGCCAGCAGCGGCACGGTCCGACCGTCGGGCGAGCGCACCATGAAGCCGCCGATGTCCTCGACGCCATAGTCGTCGGCGCCGGAGAACCGCACCCACACCGGCACCTCGGTGTCGCCGCGGTTGAACTCGCGAAGCTGCGCACCGCGCAGGGCCAGTCCGACGAAGGTGGCGACCTGCTGGGACGTGAAGCCGAACGAGGCCGCGCGCTCGCGATCGACCCGCACATTGAGCTCGGTGTTCTGGTCGCCGGCGTCGACACGCACGTCGCGCAGTTCCGGGCGGCGCGAGAGGATCGGCACGATGTCGCCGGCGAGTTCGGTCAGCACCTGCGTCGAATCGCCCACCAGTTGCACCTGCACCAGCTGGCCCGGGCCGCCGCCCTGGTTGCCGTCGCCGCGGAAACCGAGTTCCGTCCGCGCCGACTTGGGCAGCTCCTTGCTGATCTCGTCCGTCAGCGGCTTGGTGTCGCCCACGTCTTCGTCGAAGGTGATCATCGTGCCCGCATCGCCCTGTTCGCTGAAGTACGAGTACACCTGCGTGATGCCGAACCGCTCGCGGTTCTGGTCCAGGAAGTCCTCGACCCGCAGCACCTCGTCGGACATCTGCTCCTTCGTGTAGCTGCCCTTCCACTGGTAGAAGAGGTACGCCTCGTTGCCGCCGCCACCACCGAACATATCGAACTTGGTCTGCGTCATCGGCACCACGCTCAGCGCGACGATCAGCACGATGCCGATCACGCTCCAGCCGCGGTGCTCCAGCGTCCAGCGCAGGAAGCGGGCGTAGCGGGTCTGCAGGCGACGGATCACGCCGCCCTGGGCCGCCACCGCCGGCGGCGTCTTCATGCGCGCCGACAGCATCGGGATCAGGCTGACGGCCACCAGCCACGACGCCAGCAGCGACACCGAGATGGTGATCGCGATCTGCGACATGAAGATGCTGATGTTGTTGGTCTCGCCCAGCAGGTTGGGCACGAACACGATGCAGTGGCACAGGGTGCCGGCCGACAGTGCGATCGCCACGTTGCGCGTGCCGATGATGGAAGCCTGCACCGGCTGGTCTGGCATGCGCTCGCGTTCCTGGTAGATGCTCTCCACCACCACGACGGCGTTGTCCACCAGCATGCCGACGGCCA
>CBIHLN010000118.1:0-5999 GCA_966210725.1 uncultured Lysobacter sp.
CCCATGGACGACGACCCTCGAACGCCCCGCGGACGCCCAGCGCGTCCGACCCCGCCGCGTCCCCTGCCCGACCCGCGCCCCGCTCCTGACCGCCTGGAGGCGCCCTCATGGTCGAGCTGATCATCGTCCTGGTCCTGATCGCCCTGAACGCCTTCTTCGCGCTGTCGGAGATGTCGGTGGTGACGGCCCGCAAGCCCCGCCTGAAACAGATGGGGGCCACCCACCGCAGCTCGCGCAAGGCGCTGGAGCTGGCCGAGCACCCCGAGCGGTTCCTCTCGACCGTGCAGGTGGGCATCACCCTGATCGCCATCCTCACCGGCATGTTCGGCGGCGACGCCATCGGCCGCGCGATCGGCCTGTGGCTGGCGGCCAACGTGCCGGCCCTCGGGGCGTACGCCAGCGATGTCGGCGTGGTGCTGGCGGTGGCGCTGATCACCTACCTCACCATCGTGCTGGGCGAACTGCTGCCCAAGCGGCTGGCGCTGCTGGCGCCCGAGCGACTGGCCAGCATGGTGGCGCTGCCGATGCACGCCGTGGCCAAGGCCGCGACACCGGCGGTGTGGCTGCTCAGCATGAGCACCCGCTACCTGCTGAAGCTGATGCGCCTGGACAAGACGGAGGCGGCGCAGGTCACTGAAGAGGAGATCCGCATGCTGGTGAGCGAGAGCCACGAGCAGGGCGTGATCGACGCCGACGAGCGCAAGATGATGTACCGCGTGCTCAGCCTGGGCGACCGCACGACCGAAAGCATCATGACGCCGCGCACGCGCATCACCTGGCTGGATGTGGGGGCGAGCGTCGAGGACAACCTGCGCACCATGCGGGAGAGCCCGTTCTCGCGGTTCCCCGTCTACCGCGGCGGGGACCGCGAAGTGGTCGGCGTGCTGGAGGCCAAGTCGCTGCTGGAGGACCTGGGCGCGACCTCGCCGGACCTGTTCAACCGGCTGCGCGAGGCGCTGTTCGTCTCCGAGTCCACCCATGCCCTGAAGCTGCTGGAGATCTTCCGCGAGGAGCAGCAGTCGCTGGCCCTGGTCGTCGACGAGTACGGCGACATCACCGGCCTGGTGACGGTCAACGACCTGATGGGCGCGGTGATGGGCCGCATCCAGTCGCACGACTCGGTGCCCGAGCAGGCGCCCGTGGTCCTGCGCGAGGATGGCTCCTACCTGATCGACGGCTCGCTGCACGTGGACGACCTGCGCGAGCTGATCGAAGGCGATCGCCTGCCCGACGAGGACGAGCACGACTTCCACACCGCCGCCGGCATGGTGATTGCGCACTTCGGCCGCATCCCGCACGTGGGCGAGCACTTCAGCTGGGACGACTGGCGGGTGGAGGTGGTCGACCTGGACGGCCCGCGCATCGACAAGCTGCTGTTGCAGCGGGTGACGGGGGACGACGAGGCGGTGGCCGATGACGCGACGCGCTAGGCCGGGCCACCCGCCCGAAGCCGGCACGCGGATGCTGCTGGATGCCTTCGCCGAGGGCGATCCCGACGAGGTGCTGCGGCTGGGCGATGTATTCACCGGCCTGGGCCGGCGGTCGTTCGGCATGCTGCTGTTCGTGTCGACCCTGCCGGGGCTGATCCCCATCCCCGGCGTCGGCGGCGCGATCAGCGGGCCGCTCGTGGTGCTGATCGGCCTGCAACTGCTGGTGGGGCTGCGCAAACCGTGGCTGCCGGGGTTCATCGCCCGCCGCGGGCCCCACCGTCATGCCATGGCGCGCTTCCGCGACCTGCTCGCGCCGTGGCTGACACGGCTGGAGCGCCTGGTGAAGCCGCATGCGGCGGCCATGCTCGACCACCGCCTCGCCAGCGCGTTCACCGGCCTGCTGCTGGTGCTGCTCGGCGTGCTGCTGGCCCTGCCGATCCCGTTCACCAACTACCTGTTCGCCGCCCTGCTGCTGATGTTCGCCTTCGCCCTGCTCGAGCGCGATGGCCGGCTGATGGGCGTGGCATGGGCAGCCGCGGTGGTGGCGATCGCCGTGTTCGGCGTGCTGTCGGGCAGCCTGGTGGCGGCTGCGGCGCGGTGGATCGACCTGCTGGTCTGACGGCACGCACCGCCCCCCGGCCATCAGCCCAGCAGGGCCTCGTACTCGTCGCGCGGCAGCGGGTGCCCCAGCCAGTACCCCTGCACCAGGTCGCAGCCGCGTTCGCGCAGCAGGTTGTACTGGCCTTCGCGCTCCACGCCCTCGGCCACCACCGTGATCCCCAGCGAATGCGCCATCGAGATGATGGCGGTGGTGAGCGCCAGGTCGTCGGGGTCGCGCAGGATGTCGGCGATGAAACTGCGGTCGATCTTCACCCCGTCGATCGGCACGCGGCGCAAGTGGCTGAGGCCGGAGAACCCGGTGCCGAAGTCGTCCAGCCAGATCTTGACGCCCTGCTGGCGCAGTTGCGCGAGCAGGCGGCTGACCTGGGCCTCGTCGCCGATCACGGCGGTTTCCGTCAGCTCCAGGTGCAGGCAGCGGGCATCCAGCCCGGTCCGTTCCAGGCAGTCGGCGACCACCTGCGGCAGCACGGGGCTGCGCAACTGCCGGGGCGAGACGTTGACCGAGACGAACAGCGGGCCCTTGTCGCCCCGGCGCTGCTGCCATCGCACGGCATCCTTGCAGGCGGCCTCCAGCACCTGCGGGCCGAGCGTCTCGATCAGCCCGCTCTGCTCGGCCAC
This sequence comes from uncultured Lysobacter sp., assembly GCA_966210725.1. Taxonomy (GTDB): domain Bacteria; phylum Pseudomonadota; class Gammaproteobacteria; order Xanthomonadales; family Xanthomonadaceae; genus Lysobacter_C. The sequence continues at coordinate 2,670 of CBIHLN010000118.1, forward strand.
CTCGATGAACACCGAAGGCGCGACCATGCCGTGCTCGGGGTGGCGCCAGCGCAGCAGCGCTTCGGCGCCGACCATGCGGCCGTTGGAGAGGTGGTAGACGGGCTGGTACAGCACGCTCAGTTCGCCGCGTTCCCAGGCACCGCGCAGTTCGCGCTCGAGCGTGACGCGCCGCTCCACCGCCTGGTCCATCGCGCGGCTGTAGAAGCGGTGGCAGTTCTTGCCCGCAACCTTCGCCTGGTACATCGCAATGTCGCCGTTCTTCATCAGCTGCGTGGCGACGGTGGCATCGTCCGGGAACAGCGTGATCCCGATCGACGTGCCCAGGAACAGCGGCCGCTCGCGTATGACCAGCGGCTGGCGCGTGGCGTCCACCAGGCGCTCGGCCAAGTCGTTGGCATGGCTGCGGATGGAGGCGCCCTGCGCGGCCTGGATGAGGATGACGAACTCGTCGCCGCCGAAGCGGGCCAGGACCGCATGGCGGCCGCCGTGCAGCGCGACCACGTCCTGGATGCGCTGCGCGCACTGCAGCAGCACCTCGTCGCCCGCGTCGTGCCCGAGCGTGTCGTTGACCCGCTTGAAGTCGTCGATGTCGGCGAACAGCAGCGCCAGGGGGTCACCCGCGCCCTGCAACTGCAGCAGCCGCTGGTCCAGCGACTCGCGGAACGCGACCCGGTTGGGCAGGCCGGTCAGTGCATCGGTGTAGGCCATGCGGCGGATGTCGCGGTCGTGGCGGGCGACGCTGCGACTCATGCGACCGAAGGCGCGGGTGAGGTCGCCGACCTCGTCGCTGCGGTCGCTGTCGGGCGGCGCGATGTCGTAGTCGCCGGCCTCGATCGAGCGTGCCGAGTCGGCGAGCTCGCGGATGGGCCGCACCAGCCAGCGCTGGGTGAACCACAGCATCACCGCGCCCAGTGCCAGCAGTCCCAGCCCCAGTGCGGCGATCCACCAGAAATGGCGGCGGCCCAGGGTCTCCAGCCGCGTGCGCAGGTCGGCGACCGCTTCGTCCTCCATCGCGCGCACCGAGGCCAGGTCGAACCCGACGCGGACGCCACCGATGCGTTCGTTGCCGATCATGACCGGCGAGGCGACATCCATCAGCTCGTCGGTCACCTGGATGTGCAGGCCGGTGGCGGCAATCGCCTCGTAGGCCATCGCATCGTCCATGCGCTTGCCGTAGCTGGGGATCTCGTCGCTGCCGTCGTGGACCACGTTGCCGTCGTCGTCGAACACGATCACATAGCGCGTGCCCGGCTGGCGCAGCGCGACGGCGGTGATCTGGCCGATCGTGTCCAGGTCGAAGTAGTACAGCGGGTTGGTGAGCGATTCGGTCAGCTGGCTCACCGTGCCCTCGCCGCGCCGGCGCAGGCCGTCGCCGACAGCGTCACGCAGGGCGTCGCGACTCACCGCCTCGACCTCGTTCTGCATGCGGTCCTGGCGGTGCAGCATCAGCGCCATCAGCGCCACCACCACCACCAGGGCCAGCGCCATCAACGCCAGGAACCGTGCCTGCAGGCCGAGGCGCGGGGCGTTCATTCGACCTCCGCGCGCACGCGCTCGACGTCGCGGGCGATCCGGTCCAGTGCACGCCGGGACTCGTCGTCCAGCGGGAGGAAGCGGGTGGTCTTGAAGAACCGCAGCAGCGCGTCGCCGGCCGCCGGATCCTGCGCGGCCTGCATCAGCACTTCGGCCAGGCGCGCCTGCACGCGTGCGTCCATGTCGCCCCGCACCAGCTCGATCGCACGCGGGTAATCCGGGCTGCGCGCGAACACCGCCAGGTCGCCCCGGAACGCCGGCGGCACGCGCTGGGGGTTCGACCAGTCCAGGTTGCTCATCACGCCGACGTCGACCAGCCCCTTGTGCACCCAGGTGGCGATGTTGAGCTCGGAACGCGCGAACAGGTACCCCACGGCATCGGACTGCAGGCGGTCCTGGGGCGAGAGCAGTATTTCAAGGTCCAGGCCTTCGGCGAGCAGCTCTCCGGCGGGGACGAAATACGCGCTGGTGGACGACGGCAGCTGGAACGCGAGGCGCTGGCCCTTGAGGTCGGCCAGCGTTTCGATCCCGCTGTCGCGGCGGGCGAAGAACACGCTGTGGTAGTGGCGGACGCCGTCGCGCTCGGTCAGCAGCAACGGTGTGGCGTTGGCACGCGCGCGCAGCAGCATGCCGGTGCCGGCGGTCTCCGTGACCCAGTCCACCCGACCGCGTCGCAGGTAGCTGGCCATCTGCTGGGCATCGCGCGCCATCAGGATGCGGCCCTCGCGGATGCCGACATCGGCCATGCGCGGGACCACGTAGTCCAGAAGCGGCTTGAGCTGCTCGTAGTGGGACTTGGGATCGTCGCTGATGCGCCCCAGCACCAGCACGCCCGGATCCTCGTAGGGCGGGGGCGGCGCGGCCATGACGACGCCGGTCGCAAGCGCGAGCACGACGCCGAACAGGCGACTGAAGCATGCGGTCAAGGACGGCCCCGGCAACGGCAACGACAGAGCGCGAGCCTAATGCAAGCCGCGCCCGGCGGATACGGCGCCAGCCGGCTCAAGGGCGGCGCCCGCGGCGGCCCGGGGTCATTCATCGCCCGCCAGGCGGGCCATGCGCTGGGCGTCGGCCAATATCCCGCGCAGCAACCGCACCTCGCGCACGTCCAGGTCGGCCCGGAGGAACACCCGCCGCAGCTTGCGCATCGCCGACTCCGGGGCGCGACCCTTGTGGAAGTCGATGGCGTCCAGGGTGTCGGCCAGCTGGGCGAAAAAGCCTTCCAGCTGGGCGTGGGTGGCGGGTTCGTCGCGAGGGTCGCCGGCATCCGCGTCCCCGGCGGGCCGGGCGGTGGCCGCCAGCGGAGTCGCCTTGGTCCCGCCCAGCAGCGCCAGGCGCAGTTCGTAGGCCATCACCTGCACCGCCGCGGCCAGGTTGAGCGAGCTGTAGTCCGGGTTGGCCGGGATGTGGATGGCCGCGTGGCACAGCTGCAGCTCCTCGTTGTCCAGGCCGGTGCGCTCGCGGCCGAACACCAGCGCCACCTCGCCCCCGTCCGCCGCCGCGGCCACGGCGCGCGGCGCCGCGACCCGGGGCGGCAACTCCTCCAGCGACACCCGCCGGCTACGGGCGGTGCAGCCCAGCACCAGGCGGCAGTCGGCGACGGCCTCGGCCAGCGTGGCGTGGATCTGCGCGCCCGCCAGCACGTCGTCGGCGCCGGCCGCCAGCGCGCTGGACTCGGCATTGGGCGCCTTCTCGGGAGCGACCAGGACCAGCCGTGACAGGCCCATGGTCTTCAGCGCCCGGGCAGCCGAGCCGATGTTGCCGGGGTGCTGGGTGCCGACCAGCACCACCCGCAGC
>CBIHLN010000119.1:0-5967 GCA_966210725.1 uncultured Lysobacter sp.
TTGCAGGGGAGGGCTGGGGAGGGGTGCTCTCCAAGCGACTACTCAACGGCCACGATGCTTTTCGCCCTTACCGACAGCTCCACGAGCCCGGGAGGCGCCAAGCGCAGCGAAAAATCAGTACCCCGCCTGCGCACCCTGCATCGAAATCCGCTCACGTACCGGCGCCACCTCATGCGCCTGCTGGCGCGCGTTCTCCTGGCGCGCCGACTCCGTAGCGACCTGTTTCGCTGACTCATCCGCATCGGGAGGCAACCGGCTGAGATCGATCCGGGCACGTTGACCCGGAACGTCGCCGGTCACGAAGACCGCATCATCCTGCACGTGCACCGCGTCCACCCGCCCGGCACGGATACCGGCGGCATTTGTGGCCGCCGTGATCTGCGCGAGGCGGTCGGCCGATGTTTCGGCCGGCAAGCGGTTACGCAATTCGTCGTGCAGTCGATGCGACGGGTGCCCGGGATTGTCAAACAACTGGTCGGTCACCTCTCGCGTGATCGGGACATGTCGATACTGGTTTGGCCCATCCGCCGTGTGATCGAAATGCCCCATCCGTTCCTCGCCACCGCTGGTGTCGATGTAGGCCTGTCGGGACTTGTCCGCACTCCTTCCAAAGTGGATGCCATTGATCTCAAGCATCTCTTCATCCATGCCGTGCCGATCCATATCCATGATCAGCCGTGGTTCGACTCCACGATGAGGGCGCGCGTAGATTCGATGGCTTTGAACGATGTATCCAATTGCAGACGCTCCCGTGTGGTTCGGGTAACTTGAGGCGGCGCGTCCGACCGTGCTTGTCGGATCCTGATAGTAGTTCGTGACCAACGTGGAGAGGTTCGAGGGCGTGGGTTCCAAGGTCATGTTCGGCAGAACTTCGATACCGGGGCGGGCGTAGACTTTTCCATCAACGATATGGACGAAGTCGTCCGCCCGACCTGGAAGATCATTGAGCATAGATGCCAGCGTCACCCGGCCGTTCAATGCGCTGAAACGAGAGACAGCCGAATTCCAGCCTTCCACATGGGCTCTCGCCTCATCGTGCGCAGACGCCCGATGCCAAGCGGCAATCGGCTCGTCGTATGCATTTTCCGGATCCCTGCTTCGAGATATATCGTTGATCTCATTGGCAGCTTTTCCGATGGCCTGTTGCCGTGCTGCGTGATTGAATCCGTGCTGCAACTCGTGGCCCAGCACGAACGTCAAGTCATTTGCCTCGAAGTTTCCCTGGGGAGCGCCCTTCAAAGCCGAGGCAGGTATTTCGATGCGTTTGGATTCACCGTAGTAGAGGGCACCAGCGCGCATACCGCCGGCCATCAATCCGATCGACTTCAGGTGTCCGGCTTCAACCGCGCCTGAGAACAGGGCCTCAAGGTGGGGAGATTCGCTGATCGTGCTACGCAGGTTGGCAACCATTTCGGGAGTCACGCCTCTTTCTCGTGACAAGTCCCCCAGCAATCGTTCCGCATCCTTGTGCATTGGAATATCTCCTGGTCCTTCAGAGGTACTCGATCCGCTTTACGCACTCCACTCTCACGGACTTTTCAAGCTCGTACCCATGCGTGCTGACACGCAGATGCTGGTACGCCTTTTCATCTCCACGCACGAAGTGCCACCCGATCTGCATTCCGTGCTCCACCAGCCAGGGATCCTGCACGAACCCTCGGATGCGTAGCGCATCAGCCAGCGGACCCAACAGGTCGCACGCGTTGCTCTCAGCGCCCGCCAATGGCATCCCGGCGTGTTCGATGATCAGCTTTGTTCGTTCCTCGAACCTGTCGGACTCCACATATTTCACCTGATAGGTGGTGACGTCGGATTCGATCTCCGCGACATCCGCCTCCAGTCCAGGCTGGTACGTCAACGCTATTTGCAGGTGACTCTGAACCAGATCTCGCGTGAGAGCGGGATTGGCTTCCAGATGGTCAATCAAGGCAACAACGCTGACGAGGGCTGCGGATAACGACGAGTCAATGTCTCCCCTCATGTCGCCGTGATCAGCTTGGGTCTTGCCTCTCTCACCGATGTAGCTTGCGGCTTGCCCATCCGACCTGGTCGTATGTGTTGTTGGCACCGCACACGCCGCCAGCGCCATGCTGGCTGCGGCGGTAATGGCGTGCGTCATACTCCGTGCCTTCATCCTGTCCTCTCCTTGCTTGATCGTGGGCACCTGCACCGGCGGCAGCAGCCGCGCGGTGAAGTGGCGGTCTTCGTAATAGCGGATCTTCCGGCATTTGATGGGGTGCGCGAGGCCTTCGTAGACCAGCACCTGGTCCTTCGCCCCCATGGCCTTGAGTTCCTGCGGCAGCATCAGCGCGCGGCGCTCCTCGGACTCGTTGATCGACACGTCCCGCCGCAAGCCGCGCTGCCGGGTTTTGTTGCGACGGCGCACGGTGGTGTAGCCGAGCATCTCGGAGTAGTCGTTGGCGTCGCGCTGCTCGCGAGGGGCGAACAGGATCTGCATGGCGTGGTTGGTGACCAGGGTGCGGGCGACGTCCTTGCCGTACACGGCGTCGAGCTGCGCCAGCGACTGGATGATCGGCAACAGGCGCAGGTTGTAGCCGGCCATGTACGCCACCGCCGAGGCGATGATGTCGACGCGGCCGATGGCGGTGAACTCGTCCATCAGCAGCAGGCACTGGTGCCGCAGCGCGGGGTTGGCCTGCGGCAGCTCGCGCGTGTTGAGGTGGATCAGCTGGCTGAAGAACAGGTTGAGGATGAGCCTGGCCTCGGCCAGCTTGTTCGGCGCGATGGCGACGTAGATGCTCATCGGCCGCTTGCGCACGTCGGTCAGGAGGAAGTCGTTGGCGCTGGTGGCCGCGTCCAGCACCGGGCTGACCCACGGGTTGAGCGGCTCCTTGAGCGTGCCGAGGATGGAGGCGAGCGTCTCGTCGGCCTGCGACAGCAGCGTGGCGAACGCATTGCGTGCCGGCTCTCCCAGGAATGGCTGGCCGGCCAGCGCCTGCAGGTACTCGCGCAGTGCCGTGCCATCGCCCGACGACAGCCGGAACAGGCGGCCGAGCGTGGGGAACTGGTACAGCGACTCGGGCATGCCGATCGCGACCTGGTCGTCGAAGTTCTCGAACAGGTACAGCGCGAATGCCAGAAACGCGTTGCGCGCCTGGCTGGTCCAGAACTTCTGCTTGTCGTCGCCGTCCGGATAAAGCATCGCGGCGATGGCCTGCAGGTCCGACACGCGCAGGGCGGGGTCCTGGCTGACGTAGGCCAGCGGATTCCAGCGGTGGGTGCGGCCGTCCTCGGCAAAGGGATTGAACAGGTAGACCGCCTGCCCCTGCGCCGCCCGCCAGCCGCTGGTGAGGTCGAAGTTCTCCTGCTTGATGTCGAGCACGACGACCGAGCCGCGGTACTCCAGAAGGTTCGGCACCACCACGCCCACGCCCTTGCCCGAACGCGTGGGCGCGGCGAGCAGCGCGAACTGCTGGCCCGGCAGCCGTACCAGCTTGCGGCCCAGTCGCCCGACCACCAGTCCGTCGTCGGCCGGCTTGAGCAGCCCCAGCCGCGCCAGTTCACGCCCACGGGCGAAACGGGCGTCACCATGCAGCGCCTGCTTGCGCGGTCGCAGCAGCAGGACGGCGAGTACGAGCGCAACCAGCGCCGGCAGGCCGAACCCGACCCACCCCGCCAGGCGCACGCGACCGGCATGCGGCGCCACCTGCGGCAGGTCCAGCACGCGTGCGTAGCTCCACCACGTGTCCCAGCGCAGCGGCGCATCCACCTGCAGCAGCGCCTGCACCAGCCAGCCGGCGAGGTACAGGCCGGCCACGCCGGCGGCGGCCGCGCTCGCAAGCGCCAGCCCGGTTCGGGTTCTGGAAGGCATCATCGTCAACATCCGTGTCGGGCCGCCGGTGCGGCGGCGTGGGTCAGTGCCCCCATCCCGGGGACGCCCGCATCATAAAGAGAAGCCGGCACGCGTGCAGCGCGCCGGCTCCGGGACACCTCATTCCAATGTGCGAGCCGCCGCGATCAGGCCCAGCCGATCGCCCGCATGCCGACGAACATCAGGTAGGCCAGCCCACCCGCCATCGGGATGGTCAGGATCCACGCCCAGATCATCTTCTCCACCACCGTCCACTTGATGGCGTTGAGGCGCTTGGCCGTGCCCACGCCCATGATCGCGGCGGAGATGTTGTGCGTGGTCGAGACCGGGATGCCGAGCGACGACGCAGCCAGGATCACCGAGGCGGCACTGGTTTCAGCCGCGAAGCCGTGGATCGGGTGCAGCTTGACCAGCTTGTGGCCCAGCGTCTTGATGATGCGCCAGCCGCCGGCGGCGGTACCGGCGGCCATCACCAGCGCGCAGGTGATCTTGATCCAGGTGTCGATATCGCCTTCGGCCAGCGCGGCATCGGACGGGTGCAGGAAGGCCAGCCAGCCCGGGAGGTCGTCCAGCGTGCCCGCGGCCTGCGCGCCGACCAATGCCAGCGCGATGATGCCCATCGTCTTCTGGGCATCGTTCATGCCGTGGGCGAAGCCCATGCCGGCGGCGCTGAGGATCTGGAATTTGCCGAAGAAGCTGTTGACCCAGCGCGGACGGGCCGCGCGGGCCAGGACGCCGCCGCTGCGCGCCATCATCGAGATGACGAAGAACAGCACGCCCATCACCAGGAAGCCCGCGGTGAAGCCCAGCACCGGCGAGGACACCATCGGCACGACGACCTTCCACAGCACGCCCGCGCTCTTGTAGAGCGGCTCGGCCGGTTCCGACCAGATGATCGCGCCGGTGTCGTTGGACGCCGCGGCCAGCGCCGCGCCCAGCAGGCCGCCGATCAGCGCATGGGACGAGGACGACGGCAGCCCCACCCACCAGGTGATGAGGTTCCAGATGATGCCGCCCATCAGCGCGCACAGGATCAGCTGCGAGCCGACCTCCACCACGCCGACATCGATCAGGCCCGACGCGATGGTCTTGGCGACCGCCGTGCCGGCCAGTGCGCCGATCAGGTTCATGCCCGCCGCCAGGCCCACCGCCTGCATGGGCGACAGCACCTTGGTGGCCACCACCGTGGCGATGGAGTTGGCGGTGTCGTGGAAGCCGTTGATGTACTCGAAGATCAGCGCGACGAGTACGACGGTGATGACCAGCGTCAGCATCCCGCCGGCCTCAGGAGTTCTTCAGCACGATTTCGTAGGCCACCACGCCGGCCTCGCGGCAGCGGTCGATGGCCTTCTCCAGGATTTCGAAGAACTCCTTGAGCAGGAACATCTGCAGCGGATCGAGCCTGCCGGAGTAGATGTCGCGGTACAGCTCCAGCATCAGGCGGTCGGCCTCGTTCTCGATGGAACGCAGCTGGTCGCCCAGCGCCTTCATCGGCTCCAGCTTCATCAGCTTGAGCTTGCGGACCATCTCCACGACCACGCCGGCGGCCTGCTCGAGCATCGCCGCGCGCGGGGCGAAGTCGATATGCGCCAGGTGCTGGGTGGCCAGCGAGTAGCGGTCGGCGAACTTCTCGACCTGCTTGGGGATCTTGTACAGGGCCGATCCCAGCGCTTCGATGTCCTCGCGCTCGATCGGCGTGATGAAGCTGTCCACCAGCGACTGGCTGATCTTGTCGGAGGCGTCGCGCTCGCGCTGGCGGGCCAGCTTGAACGCGTCCAGCGACGGCTGGCGGTCGGCCGCCTTGAGCATGGCGTGGAGCGCCTTGGTGCTGTCGTGCGCAGCGACCGCGGCGTCCTCCAGCAGGGTGTAGAACTGGTTGCCTTGGCCGAAGATCGTCTGCAGGGAAAACATGCGGTGGAAGCCTCTCTCGGAGGCCGGGGCGGAGGGCCCGGCCGGTCTGCGGGCGCGATTATGACCGTTTGGTGACAATCCCGCAGGCCGACATGCCCGCGTGCCCTTGGAACCGCCTCTGTCGCGCCGTCCGGCGGTCACGCCGGGTGCACGGGAGTGACCTGCTAGTATCGAGCCCGTTTCGCCGCGACACCCGCCCCCGCCCTTACCGCACCCCCATGGAC
>CBIHLN010000120.1:0-5818 GCA_966210725.1 uncultured Lysobacter sp.
TGACGCTGACGCCCTCCATCCACCCCCACCCGGCCCGGCCGCTTGAAGGTCGCACCGTTCTCATCACCGGCGGCGCCCAGGGCATCGGCCGTGGCATCGCGCAGGCGGTGCTCGGTGCCGGCGGGTCGGTGTGCATCGGCGACACGGACACCGATGCCGGGCACGCCGCGCTGGAGGAATGGGAGATGGGCGACCGGGCGCTGTTTGTGCGCGTGGACGTGGCGAAGGAAGCGCAGGTCGCGCGCTTCGTGGACCGCGCCGTGACGCACTTCGGCGCGATCCACGGCCTGGTCAACAATGCCGGCATCCCCGACCCGGTCAGCGGGCCGCTCGAACAGCTTGGGTTTCGCGACTGGCAACGTCGCCTCGATGCCAGCCTCGGCGGCGCGTTCCTGTGCAGCAAGCACGCACTGCCCGGCTTGCGCGCCACAGGCAGCAAGGCGGAAGGCGACAGCGCAAGCATCGTCAACATCGCCTCGACCCGCGCGCACCAGTCCGAGCCCGACTGCGAAGCCTACGCCGCCGCCAAGGGCGGACTGGTCGCCTTTACCCACGCGCTGGCTGTCAGCGTCGGTCCCGCCGTGCGCGTCAACTGCATCAGCCCGGGCTGGATTGCGACGGACGCCTGGCGCAAGCCCGCCGCGCGGCGGCGCCCGAAGCTGTCGAAACGGGACCACGCCCAGCACCCCGCCGGACGCGTTGGCACGCCCGACGACATCGGCGCCCTCGCCGTCCACCTGCTGTCGCCGGCGTCGGGCTTCACCACCGGGCAGGAGTTCATCGTCGATGGGGGGATGGCACGCCGGATGCGTTACGACTGATCGCGCCCGACGTCCCCGCGACGGTCGGACCCGTCCAGCCGCTCAATCGTCGCAATCGCCGTCGCCGTGCCCGGCGGCCCCGTCAGCGCCCGGTGTGCCCGCGCTTCGACCCTGCGCCGACTGCCGCGCCTTCCGCGCGGCCCACATGTTGTCGACCAGGTTGGGATAACGACGGCCCGCGGCCTCGGCCCGAGCGCGGGCTTCTTCGACCAGCTCGGGTGTGAGCGAGGTCCGTGCCGCACGCGGCTTGGGATTGGCACGGTTCCACGGCTTCGGGGTCGGTGGCTTGCGCATCGTCGCGGGGCTCAGGCGCCGGCGTGCGGCGCCGTGATCGGCTTGAGGGTCGGGTCCAGCGCCACGCGTTCGTCGAACACGAAGCAGCCGCCCTGGTACCCCAGGCCCCCGACCTGCTCGAAGTAGCCCAGGATGCCGCCGTCGAGCTGCTGCACGTTGTCCATGCCATCGGCCCGCAGCCACAGCGCGGCCTTCTCGCAGCGGATGCCGCCGGTGCAGAAGCTGACGACGGTGGCGTCGGCGAGCGATTCGCGATGCGGGGCCAGCGCGCCGGGCAGGTCGACGAAGTTGTCGATCGGCAGGGTCAGTGCGCCTGCAAAGGTGCCGTGGCCCACCTCCTCGCGGTTGCGGGTGTCCAGCAGCACCAGGCGGCGACCGGTGTCGTCGTGGCCCTGTTCGATCCAGCGCGCAAGGTCCGGCGGCGAGACGGCCGGCGCGCGCCCGTCGAGCGGCACGGCGCCATCGCGGCGAAAGGCGATGATCTCGTTCTTGCGCTTGACTTTGAGCCGGGCGAAGGGGACATCGTCGCTGTGGCTGAACTTGGCCTGCAGGCCCTCGAAGCCGGGCTCGGCACGGACGCCGGCGAGAACGGCATGGACGGCGGCCTCCGTGCCGGCCAGAAACAGATTCACGCCTTCCGGTGCGACCAGCACGGTGCCGCGCAGGTCCAGAGCCTCGGCCCGCGCCCGGATGCGGTCGGCCAGGCCGTCGGGGTCGGCGACCGGAGCGAAATGGTAGGCGGCGACGTTGAGGATCATCGGCGCATTTTACGCGCCGCGGCCGGGCCGACGTGCCCGGCCGGGCCCGACCACGCGGGGAATTAACGGGTTCTAGATGCGCCGGTGGCTACGGTGGGCGTGCGCGCCACCGATGCCACCGCGTCCGCGGAGCCAGCGCCCACCCCGGGCGCTGCCACCGGACGCACCATCGCAGCGCGGGTGTCCACGCCCCCAACAGGAGTTCCCCAACGCATGAAAGTCCTACTGAATACCGATAACAACATCCAGGGCGACGAGTCGCTTGCCCAGCACGTCGAAAGCGTGGTCGACGGCGCACTCGGCCGCTTCAACGGCCAGGTCTCGAGGGTCGAGGTCCACCTGAGCGACGTCAACGGCGGCAAGTCGGGCGCCGCCGACAAGCACTGCACCATGGAAGCCCGCATCGACGGCCGCGCGCCGCTGGCCGCCACCGAAGAGGCCGAGACGGTACGCGACGCCATCGCCGGCGCGGCGCGCAAGCTGCAGCGGGTGTTGGACAGCTCGCTGGGCAAGATGGACCGCTGACCGCGGCATCGCTGTAACAGGAAAAGCCGCGTGTCCTGCACGCGGCTTTTTTTTGGGCGAGCTTCAGGCGCCCGGCGTGCAGGAGCGGCCCGGCGGCGGGGTGGACCTGCCCAAGCGTGCGGGCAGGCGGGTGGACGGTTAGCGCGATTGCGCCGGCTGCAGCGTTCCGACGTCGGCCGCCTCCCCCAGCCCGCGGTACAGGTCCACGACCTGCCCCATCAGCACGTCGGTGCCCCAGCGGCGCGCATCACGCGGGCCGGCGTCAGACAACGTGCCACGCAGTTCGGCACTCCGCAGCACGCGGGCCACGTTGTCGGCAAAGGCGCCCACCTCCTCATCGCTGACCACGGCGCTGCCTGCACCGGCCAGCACGGTGGCCGTCCCCATCACCGCGGTCGAGACGATCGGCACGCCCAGGGCCATGGCCTCCAGCAGCACCAGCCCCTGCGTTTCGGTCGGCGAGGCGAAGACGAAGGCATCGCCCGCGCGGTAGGCGTCCAGCAGCTCGCATTCGCGGTCCAGGTTGCCGAAAAACCGGACGTTGGCGCCCAGTCCCAGCTGCTCGACGCGGGCGCGCAGGCGCGGGGCGTCCGGACCTTCACCGGCCACCAGGAACAGCAGCGTCGGGAACGCCCCGACCAGGCGCGCGACGACCTCGAGCAGGAAGCCGATGTTCTTCTCCACCGCCAGCCGGCTGACGGTGACGAGCGTCGGCCGGCCGGGGTCGATGCCATGCCGGCGGCGGAAACGCGCGCCATCACCACCGCTGAACTCGGCCAGCTCCAGCCCCGTCGGGATGACACTGTGCGGGGTCCGGATGCCGTACCGCTCCAGCACCTCGACCATCTGCACGCTGGGCACGATGAGGTGGTCCACCTGGTGGCACAGGCGGCGCGACGTGGCGCGGGCGATCCGACGCGTCACCCCGCTCGGCAGCCATGGCAGGTAGTGGCCGACGTATTCCTCGAAATAGGTGTGGTAGGTCTCCACCAGCGGCCGCCCCGTGCGGCGCGCGAGGCGCACGCCCAGCGTGTGGGCACGGAACGGCGTATGCACGTGGATCACGTCCCAGGGCCGCACGGCCAGCCGGTCGATGGCCTGGCGCAGGGCCCGCGCGCGGATCAGCCGGTCCTCGGGGTCGAAGAACACCACCCGCGACGGCAGCCGGATGACTTCCAGCCCGGCGTCGTCGGGCACCCCCTCCGCGTCGCCGTATCCGGGCGCCACCAGCGTGACCCGGTGGCCCAGCCGCAGGAGGGCGCGGGCAAAGGTGCGGATGGAGGTCGACACCCCGTTGACCCGGGGGAAGTACACGTCCGACAGCATCAGGATGTCCATCGGGCGCGATGCTGCGGCGGCTTCATGACGGCGGTGTGTCAGGTCGATCCCAAGGCCCGCGCGCTCAAGTCCGTACGCCCGCGGCCGCTACCGGGTGCGAACGTGCGCCACGGCCCGGCGCGCCAACCCCGATAGAATCGCCGCAGGCCCCGATCTGAGATGAGCACCCGGGTGGATTCCAGCCTCGTCGCACCGACCCGCCGCCGGAGCCTCCGCGTTGCAGTGCCCGTGGCGGTGTATGTCGGCTGGCTGCTCGCGTATGCCGCGGCGCAGCTGATGGCCTATGCGCCCCATGCCAGCCTGTGGTTCCCACCCGCCGCAGTGACGTTCGCGGCAGTCGCGGCGTTCGGCTGGACGCGCGCGGCACCGGCGCTGCTGGCCGCTTCGGCCACGGCCAGCGCGGTCACGCTGATGGGCTATGCGGTCCCTCCCCGCAGCGCGCACTGGATCGCAGGCCTCGTGCTGTTCCCGGCCGCGCACGTGGCCTCGTTCGGGCTGGCGGCGCGCTTCACGCTCGCCTCGGTCGGCCACGGCCCGGTGCCGTCGCTGCCCCGTACCGTGGCGGCGTTCCTGGTGGGTGGCGCGGTGGCATCGGCGCTGGCGGCGTGGCTGGGCGCGTGGACCATGCACTGGGCGGGGATGCTGGAACGCGACGCCATCCTCGCCACCGCACTGCCCTGGTGGATCGGCGATTACGCCGGGCTGACCGCATTGGGCCCGCTGTTGATGCTGGCCTTGCGCCGGCTGTCCGAACAGGCCCGCCTGCCCGTGCGCGACGTGCTGTACGCCTTCGACGCCCTGCCCCGCCCCCCGCACACCCGTGGCCGCCTGCTGCCGAAACTGGCGCTGGTCCTGGGCCTGGCATTGGCCGGACTGCTGGCGCTGGCCGCGGCGCCGCAGCACGAGTCGCTGCTGTTCCCGGTGTTCCTGGCCATCGTGCTGCAGCTGTGGATCGCCCACACGCAGGGGATGCTCGAATCGCTGTTGTCGGTCGCGATCATCAGCATGGTGCTGGTGGCGGCGGTCGCCGCGCTGGGCCTGGGCGAGCACGCCCTGACGCTGCAGTTCGCGATGGTCACGCTGGCCGCCGGCAGCTATTTCGGGTTGGCGATCCCGGTCCTGTACACCGACAACAGCAACCTGCGCCGCCTGCTGACGCACGACGCAATGACCGGTGCGTGCTCGCGCGCGTTCTTCCTGGAGCTGGCCGAACAGGCCCGCCAGTCGGCGCTGCGCCGCGGCGAGCCGGTGGCGGTGCTGATGATCGACCTGGACAACCTCAAGACGCTCAACGACGGGCATGGCCACCAGGCCGGCGACCGGGCGCTGGTGGAGGTGGCCGAGGCCTGCCGCGCGGCGTTGCGGCGTGAAGACGTGTTCGGCCGGTTGGGCGGCGACGAGTTCTGCGCGGTGCTGCCCGGCTGTGCGGCGCCACAGGCCGACCGGGTGGCGCGCAGCGTCCAGGCCCGCCTGATGCGGGCGCGGGTCAGCATCGGCATCGCCATCGACGACCGGCCCGACACCGCGCTGCATACCGTGATGGACCGTGCCGACACTGCGCTGTACGCGGCCAAGCGGGCCGGACGGGGCCGGGTCGAACTCGCCTGACGCACGGCGGCCGCGTCGTGGATCGCACGGCGCCCTAAAGAACCCCGTGGCGCGGCCGATACCCGGCTCAGGACACACCTTTTCGCCATGCCAGGACCTGACCGATGAGCGCCCGCCCCACTGCCCTGCTCTGCGACGACTCGCGCGCCTTGCGCATGCTGGCCGCACGCCAGCTTGAAGACTGCGGTTTCGACGTGGTGGGGGAAGCCGACAACGGCGAGGACGCGGTGACGCAGTTCCTGAAACTCAAGCCCACGGTGGTCCTGCTGGACCTGGTGATGCCCAAGCGCGACGGCAAGCAGGCGCTGCGCGAGATCCTGGCCCACGACAGCCAGGCCCGCGTGGTGATCCTCAGTTCGCTCGGCGCCCAGGCCGACATCGAGGAGTGCCTGCGCCTGGGCGCGCGCTCCTACCTGCAGAAGCCCATCGATCCGGACGTGATGGCGCGCGTGCTCCACGAAACCGTCGCCTGAC
>CBIHLN010000121.1:0-5769 GCA_966210725.1 uncultured Lysobacter sp.
GGCCGGCGTCAGGGCGGAAGTACGCATGACATGTCCTCGCGGTGCCGGCCGTGCGGGACGTGGGGGCGAGGCGGGCCGGCATGGCGCCGTGCCCCGGGTGAATCGTGTGCCGCCAGCATGCGCCTGCGGTGTGGCCGATTCCAGTGTCGTAAGTGGGGGTGGCGGGCGGGAACGGCCACGGTGCTACGGCGCCTCGCGCCGCTTGCAGGCATAGAGGTCAAGCGCTGCCGCTCGGCCGGCCTGGCCCCTCCCCCTGCTGGCAGGAGGAGGGAGCAACGGGCTTGCCCGAATCCGATGCAACTGGCATCAATGCACGCGGAACAGCGGCGCCGAGGCGCGCACGTAGGAGCCGTCGCGGACGGCGCGGCAGTGGGCGGCCAGGGCGATTTCGGCGCGGGCGGCGTCCTGCCAGTCGCGGCGGTCGAAGCGGAAGGCGTCGGCGGTGGTGCCGCGCAGTTCGGCCTCCAGGCGGCGCAGGCGGCAGTAGTCGAGGTAGTCGGCGACCTCGTCCGACAGCCGCGGCCAGGCGGCGTCGACGACGATGGCGTCGTCCAGGCGGCCCACCTGCTGCAGGGCGTCGGGGATCAGGTCGTGGCCGCCGCGGACGTAGCCGACGACTTCACCGGCGACGTCGAACGCCTCGTTGGCCGGGGTCCAGCCGGCGTCGGCCAGCAGGCGGGCCAGCACCACCGCACGGCGCAGGCGCTGGTGGATGGCGCGGATCGCGCTCGCGCCGGTCTCGCCCTGCTCGCAGATGCGGCGCGCGGCGGTGGCGAGGGTGTCCCACTCGAAGGCGGGGGCGGTGGGGTCGAGGCGGGTGATCAGCCCGTTGAACCGGTCCAGCGCGGTGTCCGACAACTGGAAGCGGTCGACGCGGCGGCGGCGGTGCGGGCGGTCGGCCGGGGTGGCGGCGACCAGCGGGGCCAGGGGGGCATTCAGCGACAGGGCAAGGGCGTTCATGGCGGATCTCCGGTTGGGGGACGCCGGGAGGTCCGGCGTGGCAACAGGGTCCGTCGGTCGGGCCGCGGGGTCATGATGGCCGCAGGGGTTTTCCGTCTGCGTTGTCACAGGTTCGTGTGACGGTCATGAGGTTTTTGCGATGGAACCGTCAGGGCCCGCCGGAGACGGCGGTTCGACGGGGGAACGCTACCGATTCGGTCCGGTGGTGGTGGATGCCATTGCACACACCCTGACCCGCGACGGGCAGCCGCTGGCGGTGGAGCCCAAGGCCTTCGCGGTGCTGCTGGTGCTGCTGCGGCATGCCGGGCAGCTGGTCGCCCGCGACCACCTGCTGGACGCGGTGTGGGGGCACCGCCATGTCACCCCCGGCGTGCTGACACGCGCCATCGCGCAGCTGCGCCACGTGCTGGACGACGACGCGCACCGGCCCGCGTACATCCAGACCCAGCATGCGCTGGGGTACCGGTTCATCGCTGCGCTGGACCGCTCGACGGCGGCGACGGTAGAGCCTGCGCCGGCGGTCAGCGACGCGCAGGCGGATGCGTCCGGCGAGGTCGCCGCGCGCCCGGGCCGCGAGGCACCAGACCCGGGCCCGGGGGCACCGCTGGTCGACCGCGCCGCCGGGGCGGGCACGGCGGAGGTGGGCTCCGCTGGGGACCCGGCGACGGACGCGACCGTGGCACCGCCGACGTCGCCGCCGCCCACGCCGGCACCGGCACCGGCACCGCCGCAACGCGCGCGCTGGCCGGCCCGGGTGGGGTGGGCCGCCGGTGCGGCGGCCCTGCTCATCGTGGTGCTGGGCGTGATGGCGTGGCGCGCGCAGGCGCCCACCGCGCGGCCCGGCGAGGCGTCCATCGCGGTGCTGCCGTTCACCAGTCTCAGCGACGACCGCGATGACAGCTATTTCGCCGAGGGCCTGGCGGTGGAGATGCACGACGCCCTGGCCGGGGTCCCGGGGCTGAAGGTGGCCGCCCGCGTCGCGTCAGACCCCACGGCGGAGGGCGCGCCCGACATCCGCGCGCTGGGCCGCACGCTCGGGGTGGCGACCGTGCTGGACGCCAGCGTGCGCCGGGAGGGCGCGCGGGTGCGCATCAATGCACGCCTGTCGGACACGGCCAGCGGGTTCACCCTGTGGAGCGACAGCTACGAGCGCGACGCGGCCGACGTGTTCGCGGTGCAGAGCGAGATTGCCAGCGAAGTGGTGCAGTCGCTGCTGGGCGTGCTGCCCGGCGACCGCCCGGCCCTGAGCGCGCGCCTGGCGCCCACGCGCAACCTCGATGCCTACGACGCCTACCTCAAGGGCCTGCAGCAGCTGGGCACCGGCGGCGACGACGCGCGCCTGGTGAATGCCGTCGGCTTCTTCAACCAGGCGCTGGCGGCCGACGCGGGGTTCGCCCGCGCACAGGCCGGCATCTGCCGCGCCGAGATCGCGCGCTTCGAGGAGGCGCGCGACACGCCCGCGTTCGAGCGCGCACGCGCGGCCTGCGCGCGCGCCCAGCAGATGGATCCGACGCTGCGCGAGGTCAGCCTGGCCCTGGGCGACCTGCATCGCGTGCGCAGCGAGTTCGCGCAGGCCACCGTGCACTACACGCGGGCGCTGGACGACCTGTCGCTGCGCGCCGCGGCCTACATCGGCCTGGCCCGCATCCAGAGTGCGCAGGGGCAGAACACGCGGGCGCTGGAGTTCTTCGAGCAGGCGCGGCGGCTGCGGCCGGGCGACGGCGTGATCTACCGGGAGCTGGGCTACCACCAGTACCTCAATGGCGACACGGCGGCGGCCATCGAATCCTTCCGCACGGCGGCGGCGCTGCTGCCCGGCGACGCCGGGGTGTGGAACAGCCTGGGCGGGCTGTACCTGGCCGACGGCGACACGGCCCATGCGGCCGACGCGTTCGAGCGCTCGCTGCGGATCGAGCCCAGCTACGGCGCGCTCAGCAACTTCGGCACGCTGCGCTACGGGCAGGGCGCCTACGCCGAGGCGGCCGACCTGTTCCGCCACGCGGCCGAGCTGGACCCGGACGACTACCGCATCTGGGGCAACATCGGGGACGCGCTGTCGGCCAACCCGGAGACCGCCGCGGACGCCCAGGCGCCCTACCGCCGCGCCGCGCAGATGGCCGAGGCCTATGTCGCCATCAACCGCACCGACGCGCAGGCGCTGGCGCTGCTGGCCTGGTACCGCGCCAACCTCGACGAAGCCGGCTCGGCGCGGGAACGCCTGGCGCAGGCCGAGGCCTTGGCGACCGAACGCGGTGAAGTGGCGTTCCTGGGCGCGCAGACGCTGGCGGTCATGGGCGACGACGCGGGCGCGCGCGCGCGGTTGCTGCGCGCACGGCAGGCCGGCATTCCCCCGGAGCGACTTCGCGCGTCACCGCACCTGCAACGCCTGATGGGCACGGGCCAAGCGCCGGGCGCATCGGGCGGCACCGCCACGTCCATCGCCATCCATGCACGGGCCGCTCCAGGCAATCCCACACGCAGTCCCACCAGGAGAGAGACATGAAGACGTTGAGAGTGTTGGCACTGGCCCTGTTGGCCGGCGGCGCGGTGAGTGCATGCAGCCTGCATGGGCCGATCGCGGACCCGGCCGAAGTCGCCGATCGCGCGGTCGACCCCGACGACGGCACGTGGTGCGGCACCCCGGGCGCGACCGGTCCGGTCTACATCAACATCACCTATGCCGCCGATGGCGCCGCGCGCGCCTCGCCGGAGAACTGCTACGTCGACAGCGGTACCGAGGTGACCTGGCGGGGACCGATGGGCGAACCGGTCACGTTCCGCATCGAGTTCAAGGCGGCGGCGCCGCTGGCGGGGGACCTCGGCCCTCTGGAATCGAGCATGGCCGGCCGGCGCGACAAGGTCCGGCGCGTGATCACGGGCGCCGACGGCCGGTACGACTACGGCATCGCCGCCAACGGCATCGTGACCGACCCGGCGATCATCATCCGCCGCCAGCAATAACGACGGCGGGCTGGAGCGGGGCCGGCAGGCTCTGGCCGGCCGCCTCGCGCACCGGTGCGAAGCTGCGCCGGTGGTGCGGGCAGGGGCCGTGCGCGCGCAGCGCGGCCAGGTGCGTCGGCGTCGAATAGCCCTTGTGCACGTCGAAGCCGTAGTGCGGCCACTGCGCGTGCAACTGACGCATCAGGCGGTCGCGCGTGACCTTGGCCAGAATCGACGCGGCCATGATCGCGCGGTCGCGCGCGTCGCCGCCGATCCACGCCTCGGCCGGGCAGGGCAGGCCGCGCGGCAGGGCGTTGCCATCGATGCGGGCGAGCTCCGCGGCGTGGGCGACACCCTCAACCGCGAGCCGCATGCCCAGCATGGTCGCCTGGTAGATGTTGAGGCGGTCGATGTCGGCGACGTCGACGGCGACGACGTGCCACGCGGTGGCGCGCTCGACGATGCGGTCGTACAGCTGCTCGCGGCGCTGCGCGTTGAGCTGCTTGGAGTCGGCCAGGCCGTTGACCGGCGTGCGTCCGGGCCGCAGCACCACCGCCGCGACGACCACCGGCCCGGCCAGCGGCCCGCGGCCGGCCTCGTCGACACCGGCGATGCGGCGCGCGCCCGGTGCGACAGGCAGGTTGAACGCGAGCTGGGCGCCGTCAGCCATGGGCGGGGCGTGCCGCGCGGGCGGCGGGCATTGTGGCAGGGAGGGCGAGCAGCTCGCTGACGGCATCGGCGGCGCGGGCCGAGGCGTCCTGCCGGAGAGCCTCGTGCAGTGCGGTGAAGCGCGGCTCGAGGCGCGTGGCGATGGACGGGTCGCGCAGGGCCGCGAGCGTGGCGTCGGCCAGCCGGTCCGGCGTGCAGTCGTGCTGCATCAGCTCGGGCACCAGCGCCTCGCCCGCCAGCACATTGGGCAGGCTGTAGTGGTCCACTTTCAGCATGCCCAGCCCCTTCACCAGCGCATGCGTGAGCGGCGCCACCTTGTAGCCCACCACCATCGGGCGCTTGGCCAGCATGGCCTCCAGCGTGGCCGTGCCCGAGGCCAGCAGGATGGCGTCACTGGCGGCCATGACCGTGCGGGCGTGGCCGTCGACCACGCGCAGGGCCGGACGCAGCGCGTCGGCATCGGGGTGCGCGGCCAGCACCCGGTCGAACGCGGCGCGCGCACGCGGGCCGGCCATCGGCGCGACGACCTGCAGCCCCGGTATCTCGGCCAGCACGCGGGCGGCGGCGGCCAGGAAGTCGGGGGCGAGCCGCTCGATCTCGCCGGTGCGCGAGCCGGGCAGCAGCGCCAGCATCGGGCGGGCGGCGTCGACCTGCAGCTGCGCGCGGGCGGCGCCCCGTTCGGGCTGCAACGGCATCTCGTCGGCCAGCGGATGGCCGACGAACCGCGCGTCCACGCCATGCGCGGCGTAGATCGGGGGCTCCATCGGAAACAGGCACAGCACGCAGTCGGCGCTGCGGCCGATCTTTTCCGCGCGCTTCTCGCGCCACGCCCACACCGACGGGCTGACGTAATGGACGGTGCGGGGCGTGCCGTTCTGGTTCCGGCGCTCCTTGAGCCAGCGCTCCACGCCCAGGTTGAAGTCCGGCGCGTCGATGCCGACGAACACGTCCGGCTTCCAGGCCAACAAGCGCTCGCGCAGGTCGCGGCGCAGGCGCAGCAGGCGGGGCAGGTGCCGCAGCACCTCGGCCAGGCCCATGACCGCCAGCTCGTCGGCGTCGAACCACGTGTCCATCCCGGCCGCGCGCATCTGCGGGCCCCCGATGCCGGCAAACTCGGCATCGGGGTGGCGTTGGCGCAGCTCGGCGATCAACCCCGCGCCCAGCAGGTCGCCGGAGGCTTCACCGGCGACGAGTGCGATG
>CBIHLN010000122.1:0-5586 GCA_966210725.1 uncultured Lysobacter sp.
CCCCGGCACCCACCGCCGCCGACACCACCGCGACCCAGCTGGACGCGGTCGAAGTGCGCAGCGAATACATCCCCGAACCGATGCTGCAGACCTCCGAGGTCGCCTCGTTCGTCACCCGTGAGGATTTCGAGCGCACCGGCGACAGCGATGCCGCCGCGGCGCTCACCCGCGTCACCGGCCTGAGCCTGGTGCGCGACAAGTTCGTGTTCGTGCGCGGCCTGGGCGAGCGTTACTCCTCGGCGCTGCTCAACGGCTCGCCGCTGCCCAGCCCCGAACCGCTGCAGCGCGTGGTGCCGTTGGACCTGTTCCCGAGCGAGGTGCTCGACAGCGTCACCGTGCAGAAGACCTACTCCGTCAAGTATCCCGGCGAATTCGGCGGCGGCGTCATCGACCTGCAGTCGCTGGCCGTGCCGGACGAGCCGTTCCTCAACCTGTCCATCGGGATGGGCGGCAACAGCGTCACCACCGGCGAGAAGGGCCTGACCTACTACGGCTCGGACACCGACTACTGGGGCTACGACGACGGCACCCGCAAGCCGCCGCGCGAGCTGCAGGACGCCGTGGCCACCGGCCAGCGCGTGGACCTGGGCGCCTTCAGCCGCGAGGACCTGCGCCGCATCGGCCGCAGCTTCGGCAACGCCAACCTCAACGTGCTGCAGGAGAAGGACAGCATCGACCCGGATGCCAGCTTCGGCGGCAGCGCCGGCTACTCGGCCGACATGGGCGCGGGCCGGCTGGGCTTCGTCGCCGTGGCCGGGTTCGAGAACGAATGGCGCACGCGCTTCGGCACCGAGCAGGACGGCTTCTTCGTCGGCGACTCGGTCGAGTTCGACCGCGACTTCGACTTCCTCGCCACGCAAAATAACGCCACCGTCAACGTACTGCTCGGCACCGGCTTCGAGACCGACCGCCACCGCCTGGGCCTGGTGACCCTGTACGTGCACGACACGATCAAGGAAGCCAAGAGCCGCGCCGGCCTGGACAACCTGGCCGGCTTCACCGCGCGCGACGACACCACCGAGTGGATCGAACGCGAGCTGGTCAACCACCAGATCAGCGGCTCCCACAAGTTCGGCGAGTACGACGACGTCACCGTCGAGTGGCGCGGCTCGGTCGCCGAGGCCAACCGCGATGCGCCGTACGAGAAGGGCATCCGCTACGAGCTGGTCGACGGCTACTGGTCGCACGACGGCTCGCGCGTGCAGAACTACACACGTTTCAGCTTCGTCGAGGACGACCTCGCCAGCGGCGGTGTCGACGTCACCTGGCGCCTGCCGATCGACCGCGACGTGACCGTGGCCGGCGGCCTGTCGTACCTGGACAACGACCGCACGGCGGAGTCGCGCGAGTTCCGCTTCCTCGCTCTGGACGGCGCGTTGCCGTTCTACAACCGCTACCAGCGCGTCGACTACCTGCTGTCGGACTTCAACCTCAGCCAGGACCTGCTGCGCCTGCGCGAAACCACCGGCAGCTTCGGCGCCGCGGCCTACGACGCCACGCTGAAGGTCAAGGGCGCGTACCTGCAAGCCGAGGGCGAGATCACCCCGACCCTGCGCGCCACCGCGGGCGTGCGCTACGAGGACGCCACCCAGGCCATCGAGCCGTACGACGTCTTCACCGGCGTCCGCCAGGACAGCGCGGACCCGCTGGTCAACGACTACCTGCTGCCGGCGGCCACGCTCACCTGGAACTTCGCCGACAACCAGCAGATTCGCTTCGGCGCGTCCAAGACCATCGCCCGGCCGCAGTTCCGCGAGCTGGCGCCGCAGCAGTACCAGGACCCGGACTCGGACCGCCTGTTCTACGGCAACCCCTACCTGGTCGACAGCGAACTGGTGAACCTGGACGCGCGCTACGAGTGGTTCTTCGGTGCCGGCGAGTACTTCACCGTGGGCGGGTTCTACAAGCAGATCGACAACCCGATCGAGTCCAACGTGAACTTCGCCGGCGGCACCACGTTCCAGAGCTTCCTCAATGCACCGGAGGCGACGGTGTACGGCGCGGAGATCGAGTTCAAGAAGTACTTCGACCCGGCCATCGACGCGGCCTGGTGGGGCGACAGCCGCCTGTACGTCGCGAGCAACTACACCTGGTCGCAGTCGGAAGTGAACGCCGACGCCGGCGACACGGTGCGGCCGTACGGGTTCCCGGCACCGGTCGACGCCACCCTGTTCGTGCGCGACGGCAGCACGCTGCAGGGCCAGTCCGACCACATCGCCAACCTGCAGCTGGGCATCGAGGACGAGGCCACGCGCACGCAGGCCACGCTGATCGCCAACTACGTCAGCGAGCGCATCTCCGCCCGCGGCCGCCCGGGCCAGCCCGACTACATCGACGAGCCGGGCACCAGCCTGGACTTCGTCCTGCGCAAGGGCTTCACCCTGGGCGGCACCGACATGACGCTCGGCTTCTCGGCCCGCAACCTGCTCGACACCGATTACCAGGAGTACCAGGAGCGTGGCGGCAACCGCGTCGATGTCCTGCGCTACTCGCCCGGCGTGTCCTACGACGTGAGTCTGTCGGCGTCGTTCTGACGCCCACGCGGCCGCCCTGCAACGGGGCGGCCGCTTTGCATGTCCGTCGCATGAAGGTTATGTGGCAGTTGCCGTCAAGCTGTCACATAGCTGTCGCACCCTTTCCGCGTTCCGGCTGACCTGGTTCGCCCCGCGGAAATCCCCGTGCCGATGCTTTCCCTCCCACGCCCTGATGCACTGACCTGGCGGCCCGATGGCGCCGCCCTGCGCCGTGGCATCGAGCTCGCCATCGTGCTGGTGCTGGGCGTGCAGGCGGCCCGCCTGGCGTGGCTGGTGCTGGCCCCGCTGGGACCGTTCGGCGGATCGCCGCCGGATGTCGCGGCACCGGCACCCGTGCCGGCCATGACGATCTCGCGCGACCCCTTCTTCCCGGCAGCGACGCCGGCGACGGCATCGGCGGACGCCGGCGGCGACTTCACGCTGTTCGGGGTCAATGTCGGCGGCGGCTCGGCCATTCTGGCCGGCAAGGACGGACGGCAGGGCTCGTGGCGCATCGGCCAGGACGTGGCACCGGGCGTTCGCCTGCACGCCGTGGATGCCGGCGGCGCGGTGCTCGACATCGGTGGCCGGCCGCAGCGGCTGGCACTGCAGGCGCGGCCGGCCTCCTCGCCCGCCCTTGTACCGACCAGCCAGCTCCCCAGTGCACGTGTCGCGGGTGGGACTGCGGATGCGGCGCCCACGGTCGACCCGGCCGCCCTGCTGCAACAGGCCGGCCTGCGCCCGCGCATGATCGACGGCCGCGTCGACGGCTACACCCTGATCCCGCGCGGCGACGACGCACTGGTGCGCCAGGCCGGCCTGCGCGCCGGCGATGTCGTGGTCGCGATCAACGGCAACACGCTGACGCCCGAGCGCTTGGGCGAACTCGAATCCGACCTCGCCGGCCGCGACGCCGTCGAGATCACGGTGCTGCGCGACGGCACCACCCGGACCCTGACCCTGCGGACGCCCACGCCTTGAAGCCCTCGCTTTCCCGAACCCTCCTCGTCCTGTTGCTGTGCGTGTCGCTGGCGCTGCCCGCCAATGCGCAGGTCCCGGCCGACGCCTCCAACGGCGTGGCCGCGATGGACGTGCGCGACGCCGACATCCGCGCGTTCATCCAGGATGTCGCGCGTGCCACCGGCACGACGTTCATCGTCGATCCCCGGGTGCAGGGCACGGTGAGCTTTTCGCGCGACCAGCCGATGACCGAATCCGAATTGATCGGCGTGCTGCTGGCGATCCTGCGCGCCAACGGGCTGGTCGCGGTGCCCACCGGCGCCGGCGCCTACCGCGTCGTGCCCGACGACACCGCTGCGCAGCAACCCGGCTCGGCCGGCGGCTCGGCGTTGGGCTTCGCGACCGAGGTGTTCCCGCTGTCGCAGGTGGATGCCCGTGTGGCGGCCGAAACGCTCAAGCCGCTGGTGGGCCGCGGCGGCATGGTGATGGCGCTGCCACAGGGCAACAGCCTGCTGGTGGCCGACTATGCCGACAACCTGCGAAGGCTGCGCCGGCTGGTCGCGCAGATCGACACCGACCGCGCGACCGTCGATACCGTCACGCTGCGTAACAGCTCGGCCGCCGAGATCGCCGCCACCGTCAACCAGCTGTTCGGCATGCAGGGTGCGGACGGTGCCAGCGGCGCGCTGTCGGTGCTGCCGGTGGAGAGCAGCAACTCGATCGTGGTGCGCGGCGATGCCACGTTGATCGGGCGCGTGGTGCAGATGATCCTGGAACTGGACCGCCGCGCCGAGCAGCAGGGCAACGTGCGCGTGGTCAAGCTGCAGCATGCGGACGCCGACGAGCTGTTGCCCGTGCTGCAGCAGCTGGTGGGGCAGTCGCCCTCGCCGACCGACCCGGCAGGCGGCATGGACCCGACCACGATGGCCGTTTCGGCCGCCGCGGCCGGTGCCGCCGGTGCGCAGCCGGCGCAGGTGATCAGCCCCCGCCCGGGCAGCGGCCGCCGCCCCACCATCGTCCGCTACCCCGGCGCCAACGCGCTGGTCATCAACGCCGACCCGGAGACCCAGCGCACGCTGATGGACGTCATCGGCCAGCTGGACGTGCGTCGCCAGCAGGTGCTGGTGGAGGCGATCGTCGTCGAGATTTCCGACGCCGCCGCCCGCGACCTGGGCGTGCAGATCGCCGCGGCCAACGAGAAGGGCGTGCCGTTTGGACTGTCGCAGTTCCGCAACGGCTCGCCGGGCATCACCGAACTGGCCGGCGCCGCGCTGCTGGACCGCGATGACGAGTCCGACGTCGCCGAAGCCGCACGCGAGGCCGCGCTGCAGTCGCTGCTGGGCCTCAGCGGCGGGCTGGCGGGCATCGCCGGATCGGCGGGCGACACGCTGTTCGGGCTGATCATCAACGCCGTGCGCAGCGACACCGGCTCCAACCTGCTGTCGACGCCGTCGATCATGACGCTGGACAACGAGGAGGCGCGCATCCTGGTCGGCCAGGAAGTGCCGATCACCACCGGCGAGGTGCTGGGCGACGGCAACACCAACCCGTTCCGCACCATCGAACGCAAGAATGTCGGCATCCAACTGGAGGTCACGCCGCAGATCAACGCCGGCGGCGGCATCACCCTGCAGCTGCGGCAGGAGGTGTCCTCGGTCGCCGGCTCGGTCAGCACGCGCAGCGACGAGCTGATATTCAACACGCGCGAGATCGAGACCCGCGTGCTGGTGGACGACGGCGCCATCGTGGTGCTGGGCGGCCTGCTGGACCAGAACGAGCAGGCGTCAGTCGACAAGGTGCCGTTGCTGGGCGATATCCCCCTGCTGGGCAGCCTGTTCCGCAGCACGTCGCGCTCCAGGGCCAAGACCAACCTGATGGTGTTCCTGCGGCCGACCATCATCCGCGACAGCCGCGAGATGCAGGCCGCCACCGCCCCGCGCTACGACTACATGCGCGACGCGCAGTTGCAACTGCCCCGCCGCGACGAGGGTGAGCGTGCCGCCATCGACGCACTGGTGCAGGACTACCTGCGCACGCAGCCGCCCACGGCGCCGGCGCCCGTGCCTGCCGTCCCGCCGCGCGCGCCCGAGGCCCTGCCCGCGACCGACGGCAC
>CBIHLN010000123.1:0-5367 GCA_966210725.1 uncultured Lysobacter sp.
GCAACGTCACCGACAAGGACGCCGCGCTGCGCGAGATGCACCGCGTGCTCAAGGTGGGGGGGCAGGCGCGCGTGCTGGAGTTCTCGGAGGTCACCGCGCCGTGGTTCAAGCCGGTCTACGACTTCCACTCCTTCAACGTGCTGCCCAAGTTGGGCAAGCTGTTCGCCAATGACGCCGACAGCTACCAGTACCTGGCCGAGAGCATCCGCAAGCATCCGCCGCAGGCCGAACTGCGCGGCATGATGGAGGCGGCCGGCTTCGCGCGCTGCGACTACCGCAACCTGTCGGCGGGCATCGTCGCCATCCACACCGGCTACAAGGCCTGAACGAAGCCGGGCCTTCGACGCCGGGCACTTCGACAGCCGGCACCGCGGCGCTACACTCGGCGGCTCACCCGAAACCGTGGGCCCCGTATGCGTTCATCGATCCTGACCCTGTGCCTGGCCGGCGCCACCGTGCTGGCCGGCTGCTCGCGCGACGCCGCGCCACCGGCCGCCACCGCGCCGGCCCCCGAGGGCACCCCGACCGTGCAGACCTCTGCCCACTTCGACCAGCATTCCTACGCCGAGCCCGGCAAGGTCCGCATCAAGGACCTCGCGCTGGAACTGGCCGTGGACTTCGACAAGAAGCAGCTGGGCGGCAGCGCGACCTACGCGTTGGACTGGCTGGATCCGCAGGCGACGCAGCTCATCCTCGACACGCGCGACCTGACGATCGAGAAGGTCGTCGGCGAGCGCGAGGACGGCAAGTGGGTCGACCTGGCCTATGACCTGGCCGAGGCGCAGCCGACGCTGGGCAGCAAGCTCACCATCGAGGCGCCCGAGCGCAGCCAGCGCATCCGCGTCACCTACCACACGGCTCCAGAAGCCTCCGGCCTGCAGTGGCTGACCCCGGCGATGACGGAAGGCGGCGAGCAGCCCTTCATGTTCAGCCAGTCGCAGCAGATCCACGCGCGCTCGTGGGTACCGCTGCAGGACACGCCGCAGGTGCGCTTCACCTACACCGCGCACGTGACCAGCCCCGAGGACGTGATGGTGCTGATGAGCGCCGACAACGACCCGCAGGCCGAGCGCGACGGCGATTACAGCTTCAAGATGCCGCAGCCGATCCCGTCGTACCTGCTGGCGATCGCCGCGGGCGACCTGGTGTTCGAGCCGATCGGCGATCGCAGTGGCGTCTGGGCCGAGCCGGCGATGGTCGAGAAGGCCGCCGAGGAGTTCGCCGACACCGAGAAGATGATCGACGTCACCGAAGAGCTCTACGGCCCGTACCGCTGGGAGCGTTACGACATGCTGGTGCTGCCGCCGTCGTTCCCCTACGGCGGCATGGAGAACCCGCGCCTGAGCTTCATCACGCCGACCGTCATCGTCGGCGACAAGTCGCTGGTGTCGCTGATCGCGCATGAGCTGGCGCACAGCTGGTCGGGCAACCTGGTGACGTTCGCCACCGCCAACCACGGCTGGCTCAACGAGGGCGTGACCAGCTACGTCGAGGGCCGCATCGTCGAGGCGCTGTACGGTAAGGAGCGCGCCGACATGGAGACCGTGATCGCGCGCAACGCGCTGCGCGAGACCATCGGCGACATGTCCGACGCGGCGCAGTCGCTGGCGATCCGTCCCGGCGTGCAGCCGGCCGTCGACGCCGACGGCAGCGAGGTCGCCTACGACAAGGGCGCGTGGTTCCTGTCGTTCCTGGAGCAGCGCTTCGGCCGCACCGAGTTCGACGCGTTCCTGCGCGAGTACTTCGATCACTTCGCCTTCCAGGGCATCGACAGCCAGACGTTCATCGACTACGCCGAGAAAAACCTGCTCGCCAAGTACCCGGGCAAGGTCACGGTCGCCGAGCTCGAGGCGTGGCTGTACGAGCCGGGCATCCCGGCGTCGGCACCGGAGATCACCTCACCGCGCCTGGATGCGGTCGATACCGCGCGCAAGGCGTGGCTCGACGGCGGAGAGCTGCCGGCCGCATCGGTCACCGACGCGTGGACCACGCAGGAGTGGGTGCACTTCGTCGAAGGCCTGCCCGAGACGCTGACCACCGAACAGCTGGCCGCGCTGGACAAGGCCTACGCGTTCACCGGCACCGCCAACGGCGAAGTCGCGCAGCGCTGGTACCCGCTGGCCGTGCGCAGCGGGTATGAGGAGGCCAACGAGTCGATCGCCTCATTCCTCAAGCGCGTCGGGCGCCGCAAGCTGATCATGCCGACCTACGACGCGCTGGTGGCCACGCCGGAAGGCCTGGCGCTGGCCGAGCAGGTGATGGCCGAAGCACGGCCGGGCTACCACCCGATCACCACCGCGTCGGTCGACGCCGTTATCGCCAAGGCCAAGGGCGACGACACGGTCGCCAAGCCGGCCGACTGATCCACGCCTGACATGATGACTCGCGGCCGCCTCCGGGCGGCCGCGTTGTTTCCGCGCTTCGAAACCAGCGTGGGAGCGGCTTCAGCCGCGATGCCCTCTATCGCCGCTCGTCGTGCAATGCACGCCACCGTTGTAGGAGCGACGTAAGTCGCGACCGAACGTCGCGAGGCCTGCGTGCGCCCAACAGTCGCGGAACAACCCTGTAGAGCGGCGTCAGCCGTGATCGCCTCTGCAGTCCTCCGCACCATCCATCTTCCCCTTGCCACAGGATCAGCAGAGACAACTCGCGAATCTCCGGCCACGACAGATCGCGACTCACGTCGCTCCTACACACGCCGCAGGCGGACACGCCCCGCCTACACCCCCACATCCGCCCCGCCGTGGACAATGGCGCACCCGCTTTTCGAGGAACGGCCATGAAGACACCCGCCATCCCACTGCGCGCCACGTTGCTGGCGTCGGCCCTCGCACTCGCCGCCTGCCAGCCGGCCCCCGATCCGGCACAGGCCGAAGCCGCGCGCGCCCAGGCCGCCGAAGCCGCCGCCGATGCGATGGCTGATCAGTTCGAAACCGCCTACGCGGAAAAGAACTGGGAGATGGCACGCGCCCACGGCGATGTGCTGCTGGCCGAGCACCCCGGCAGTGCCGCCGCGGACCGCATCCGCGAGCGCCACCAGGAAGCGACGACGGAGGCCAACCAGGCGCGGGAGGACCGGCGCCTGCAGTCGCTGTGGACCTACCAGACGCAACCCGTCGACGGTGGCGAGCAGCGCTCGGCCGCGGTCTACGCCAAGGACCGTGTCGACGTGGACGGCAGCGGCGCGCGCACCGTGCGCCTGATCTTCCGCGACCACCCCGACTGGGGACGCAGCAGCTACCTGGTGCTGGAGACCGGCGACTTCGACTGCTACGGCGGCTGCCGCGTGCAGGTCACCGTAGATGAGAGCGAGCCGCGCGCCATGGCGGCCAGTCGCCCCAGGACCGACGAAGCCATCGCGATGTTCATCGAGGACGAGGCCACGCTGTGGCGCATCGCCAACGCCGCGGAGACCGTCGCCGTCGAATTCCCGGTCGAGGCCGGCGGCACGCGCACGGCGGTGTTCGAAGTCGGTGGGCTCGATCCACTGCGGATGCCGGGCTGGGAGTGACCGCCGTGTCGCCGGTGCCGTTGCGGCGTCGACGCGGCGCGCCGGGACGGCGGCCATAGCGTTTCAGGCACGGCCGCCTGAATGCCCGTTCGCGGGGGATGCATCCGCCTCGCCTGGTGACGGCGACAACGGACGCAGGCGAGTGGTTACAGCGCGTACCCGAACTGCTGCTTGAACTGCTCGGCGAACTCGTCGTAGTCGAAGCGCTGGTTCTGCGTGCCGGGGTGTTCGACCTTCAGCGCGCCCATCAGGTTGCCCATGCGGCCGATGGTCATCCAGTCGTAGCCCTTCTCGATGCCGAAGATCAGCCCCGCGCGGAACGCGTCACCGCAGCCGGTCGGGTCGGTCACCCGTCGCTCGTGGGCCGGCGGCACGTCGAAGGTCTTGTCCTGCGTATGGATCTGCGAACCGTGCGGGCCGCGCGTGGTGATGTAGGCCTTCACGCGCTGCACGATCTCGTTCTCGCTCCAGCCGGTGCGTTCCTGCAGCAGGTTGGACTCGTAGTCGTTGACGGTGACGTAGTCGGCCTGCTCGATGAAGGCGCGCAGCTCGGCGCCGTTGAACAGCGGCATCGCCTGGCCCGGGTCGAAGATGAAGGGAATGCCGCCTTCCGCGAACTCGGTCGCGTTCTGGATCATGCCCTCGCGCCCGTCGGGGCTGACGATGCCGAAGGTGACACCGCCGACGTCGCGCACGTGGTTCTCGTACGACCGCATCATCGCGCCCGGGTGGAAGGCGGTGATCTGGTTGTTGTCGTGGTCGGTGGTGATGAACGCCTGCGGCGTGAACAGCTCGTCGATCACCTTGACGTGGTCCATGCGGATGCCGTGCTCGTCGAACCACTCCCGGTACGGCCCGAAATCCTGGCCGACGGTCGCCATGGGGATCGGGTCGCCACCCAGCAGCTTGAGGTTGTAGGCGATGTTGCCGGCGCAGCCACCGAACTCGCGCCGCATGCGCGGCACCAGGAACGACACGTTGAGGATGTGCACCTTGTCCGGGAGGATGTGGTTCTTGAACTGGTCCGGGAACACCATGATGGTGTCGTAGGCCAGCGACCCGCAGATCAGTGCAGACATCGGCGATTCCTGTGCGAAAGAGCGGCGCGGGGGGGGCCGCGCGGGGCGCGTAGGGTAGCGGCTGGGCCGGACCGGGGCCAGCGAGCGACGCCCCGGCGATGGCGTGAGCGGCGTCACGATTGCCGGGCCAAGGCTGAACCGGCGGGCTGACCCTGAACGCTCAAAGCCGCCGCAAACCGCTGTTTTTCCTTGCTGCGACAAGGGGGCGTTGCTAGGCTACCGGACCGCCTGCACGCCCCCTTCACACGGCCGCCGACCGCCGCCGTCAGGACCCATATCCCCGATGTTCAAGAAGTTTCGCGGCATGTTCTCCAACGACCTGTCCATCGACCTGGGCACGGCCAACACCCTCATCTACGTCCGCGGCCAGGGCATCGTGCTCAACGAGCCGTCCGTGGTCGCCGTGCGCCAGGACCGCGTGGTCGGCGGCAACCGCTCGGTGGCCGCGGTGGGTGCGGAGGCCAAGCAGATGCTCGGCCGAACGCCGGGTCACATCACCACGATCCGCCCCATGAAGGACGGCGTCATCGCCGACTTCACCTACACCGAGGAAATGCTCAAGCACTTCATCCGCAAGGTGCACAAGAGCCGTTTCATGCGCCCGAGCCCGCGCGTGCTGGTGTGCGTGCCCTGCGGCAGCACCCAGGTGGAGCGCCGCGCGATCAAGGAGTCGGCCGAGGAGGCCGGCGCGCGCGAGGTGTACCTGATCGAGGAGCCGATGGCCGCGGCGATCGGCGCCGGCATGCCGGTGACCGAGGCGCGCGGCTCGATGGTCGT
>CBIHLN010000124.1:0-5342 GCA_966210725.1 uncultured Lysobacter sp.
GGTGGGTGCTGGGGGGAGCATCCTAGGGCAGGTCGACGTCGGGTGGCGTCAACCTGAAGGCGCGCACCGCGGGGGCCGCCACGCGACCACCCCACGTTGCGGCTGCTCCTCGCTCCGGCTTAACCGGCCCTGCGTCACAGTGCCCGACCGCCCACGGAGACGACCCATGACCATCCACGCCTACGGCGCCCACGCCGCCGACCAGCCGCTCGAAGCCCTCACCATCCAGCGCCGCGACCCCGGCCCGCGCGACGTGCAGATCGACATCGCCTACTGCGGCGTGTGCCATTCGGACCTGCACACCGTGCGCGCCGAATGGCAGGGCACGCTCTACCCCTGCGTGCCGGGGCACGAGATCGTCGGGCACGTCAGTGCGGTCGGCGGCGAGGTCACCGGCTTCAAGGTCGGTGACACGGTGGGCGTGGGCTGCATGGTCGACAGCTGCAAGACCTGCGCGGCGTGCGACGAGGGCCTGGAGCAGTACTGCGACACCGGCTTCACCGCCACCTACAACAGCCCGACCCAGGACCCGCCGGGCCACACGCTGGGCGGGTACTCGCAGCGGATCGTGGTGGACGAGGGCTTCGTGCTGAAGGTGCACCACCCGGCCGACCAGCTGGCGGCCGTCGCCCCGCTGCTGTGCGCGGGCATCACCACCTACTCGCCGCTGCGCCACTGGAAGGTCGGGGCGGGGCAGAAGGTCGGCATCGTCGGCATCGGCGGACTGGGCCACATGGGCATCAAGCTGGCGCACGCGATGGGCGCGCGCGTGGTGGCGTTCACCACGTCCGAAAGCAAGAAGCAGGATGCCCATGCACTGGGCGCCGACGGGGTGGTGGTGTCGCGCAACCGCGACGAGATGAAAGCGCACACGGGCAGCTTCGACTTCATCCTGGACACGGTGGCGGCCAGCCATGACCTGGACGCGTACACCGCGCTGCTCAAGCGTGACGGCACGCTGTGCCTGGTGGGCGTGCCGGAGGACCCGCACCCCTCGCCCAACGTCGGCCCGCTGATCTTCCGCCGCCGCGCGATCGCCGGCTCGCTGATCGGCGGCATCAAGGAGACGCAGGAGATGCTCGACTTCTGCGCCGAGCACGGGATCGTCTCGGACATCGAGATGATCCGCATGCAGCAGATCGACGATGCCTACGAGCGGATGCTGCGCAGCGACGTGAAGTACCGCTTCGTGATCGACATGGCGTCGCTGGGCGGCTGAGCCGCACCGACGACCTGTAGGAGCGGTTTCAGCCGCGAGGGCTCTGCCGGGAAACCTTCACTTGCAGGAGCGACGTGAGTCGCGACCGCGTCGCCGCATTGGATTGCGTGGGTCGCGACGTGCGTCGCTCCTGCAACGGTGCCGTGGGTGGCACCGTTCGCGAGGTTTCGCGGTCGCGGCTGACGCCGCTCCTACAAAGGCGCGACGCATTGCCAGCGGCGCGACCCACCGCCGCGGCCACTCACGTCATCAGGAAGTCGAAGACCTTCGAGCCGGTACCGATGTCCTTGCGATACAGGTCGGTGTAGCCGCAGTGCTGGCACGTGACCGCGATGAAGCGGTGGGTGGAGACGTCGAACGCGGCCGACAGCCAGCCGCCCTCCGTGCGGATTTCGCCCTTCTGGTACTTGGTGCCTTGGCACTTGGCGCAGGTGTAGTCGCTCATGCGGGTGTCCTCCGGGTGCGTGTGGGCCGACTGTACGGCGATGTCGCCCGCGGCACCTGTGCGGAGCCACGGAGCCTTTGTAGGAGCGGCTTCAGCCGCGAGGGGCTTTGCCGGGAAACTCTCACCTGCAGGAGCGACGTGAGTCGCGACCGCGTTGCTGCACCGGGTGCGGCGGGTCGCGACTTGCGTCGCTCCTACAAAGGCGCCGTGGTTGCGTCGTGGTTGTGGCTGCGCGGTCGCGGCTGAAACCGCTCCTACAACGATGCCGCGGGTTGCGCGGTGGTCGCGGCTACGCAGTCGCGGTTGAAGGCAGCGCTACAGGGTGATGGGGCCCGTCTCGTCCATGACCTTGGGGTCCGTCGCGCGGCCGCCGCCGAAGGTGGTGGCGCCGGCGTCGGGTGCCAAGTCGCGGTAGCCCGCGTCGAAGTCCCAGGTGGTCACGTACAGACGCGCGCCGTCCAGCGTGTCGGGGTGGCCCAGCGCATCGGCCGGCAGGGTGAAGGTGAGCGTGCGGGCATTGCGGTCGACCGCGAGCGTCGCGGCCGGGCCGGTGGGCGTGCCTTCGCTGTCGGCATCGGCGCCGTCGTGCGCGAACAGCGCGTTGCTCCAACCGTGCGCGCGCAGCCGGCGGTGCCAGCGCATGCCACCGGGCAGCGTGGCGTGCTGGTGCGGCATGGCGGTGGCGCCGTCGGCGCGGCCGGGCAGTTCGAGGAAGGCGGTGAGCGCGACATGGTCGAAGCCGGCGTCGGGGTTCCACGCCGTGCTGATCGCGCGCAGGGTGACTTCGACACGCAGCGCCCCGCCGGCGGTCCAGGCGCGCACGCGCTGGATGTCGGCCGGGTGCACGTCGCGCCAGCCGGCATCGGTCGGATAGGTGTAGGTGCCCGTCGGGCCGGTGTCGTCGCCCGTGGGGTCTTGGATGTCGGCCGCCGCTTGCCAGTCCAGATCGACCTTGAATGCGCGCGCGTCGCTGGTGGCACCGGTGATGGGATCGAAGGCGACGGCGCGGTGTTCGATGGCCGGGTCGGTCATGGCGTCGGTGCGGACGGTCGCGTGCCAGCGGCCGTCGGCGGGCACGGCCACGGCCTGCGCGTCGGCGAGGTCGCCGTCGATGACGAGGCGGATGCGGTCGCGGCCGGGCGCGTGGCCCGTGAGGGCAAGCGTGCGGGTCGCGACGGGTCCGGGTGGGGCAATGGATCCCGGCTTTGGCCGGGACGACGGCGTGGACGCTTCGACTGTTTCCAGCGTCAGCGGTGCGCCGTGTCCAGGCGTGGCTTCGACCGCTGACGCGGGGTCCTGGGCGTCCGCTGCATCGAACCGCCACACCTGCCCGCTGCGCGGCGGCAACGCCAGGGTGAGGCGGCCGTCGGCGCCTACCATGTGCGCGTCCGGCGTGCCGTCAATCGCGAACACCGGGCGCAGCCGCGTACCCGGCGACAGCCCGGTGTCCAGGCCGTCGAGCAGGGTGTCGCTGTCGGCGGTGTTGAGGACGACGAGTGCGCGCGCCGTGCCGTCACCGGCATCGGCGCGGTCGGCCGCCGCGTCGTAGTCCATCCGCCAGGCGATGGCCCCGGCACGCGCGCCGTTGGATGCCAGCACCGTCGGCGTGCCGCGCGAGAACACCCGGTGCCCGCGGCGCAATGCAATCGCGCGCTGCAGGTAGCGGTACAGCGGCGCGTCGACATCGAAGTGGTCGCGACCGCCGCTGCCGTAACCACCAGCGAACATCGCGCGGCGGTGCTCGTCGAAGCCCTGCTCGGTCCCGTAGTAGATGACCGGGATGCCGGGCAGCGTCAGCATCGCCAGCAGCGCCTGCCTGAGCGCGGGCTCGCCAGCCCCGGCGAGGAACCGGTCGACGTCGTGGTTGTCGATGAACGTCGGCATGCGCCACGGGTCGGCGTGCACCGCCATGGTCGATTTGATGCGGTGCGCCAGCTCTGCGGTCGGGCGGCCGCGCGCGATGACGTCGCCCAGCGTGCCGTAGAGCGGGAAGTTGATCATCGATGGCAACCCGCCGGGCACGCGCATGTACGTGTCGAGCTTGCGCGCCTGCGTGTCGGCGAAGGGTTTGTCGCTGCCGAAGCCTTCGCCGAACGACAGGAAGTCCGCGCGCCCGGTCTCGCGCGCGACTTGCACCACGCCGGGTGCGTCGGGGTCGTCCGCGTGCAGGAAGTCGGGGAAGAAATCCGCCGGCACGTGGAACGCGGTATCGACGCGGAAGGCGTCCACGCCGACGTCGCGGATCCAGTCGCCGTACGCTTGGCGCAGCAGCCGGCGGACGGCCGGGCGTTCGGTATTCAGGTCGTCCAGGTCGGCCAGCGCGTATTCCAGTTCCTTCGTGCGGTCGCTGTAGTCGGCGATCTCCGGGGTGAAGTGGTAGAGCGCCGCGCGGCGGTGCGCCGGGTCCTGCGGGTCGTTGCGGTTGAGCGGCGACTGCACGGGGGCGCGGCGGCCCTGCGCGTCACCGCGCACGCGGCAATGACGGGCGATGGACGCATCGTCGCGCGGGTCGACTTCGCGATCGCAGGCGATCCAGTCGCCCACGTGGTTCACCACCACGTCCTGCACCAGGTGCATGCCGCGGCCGTGCAGCGCGCGCGACAACGCCTGGTAGTCGGCCTTCGTGCCGTAGTGCGCGTCGATCGCGGAGAAGTCGCTGGCCCAGTAGCCGTGGTATCCGCTGTAGCCGCGGCCGGGGTTCCACCACTGGTTGGCCACCGGCGGGGTGATCCACAGCGCGGTGGCGCCCAGGCCCTGGACGTAGTCGAGCCGGCGCGTGAGCCCGCGCAGGTCGCCACCGCTGTACGTGCGGCCCTGCGCCGGGTCGTATTCGCCGACGCCCTTGTCGTTGTTGGAGGGATCACCGTCGTCGAAGCGGTCGATCATCGCGAAGTAGATGACCGCGTCGCGCCAGTCCGGCGACGGCACGTGCAGCGGGCCATCTTCGGCCTGCGTGCCGGGCGCGAACGCGAGCAGCGCGGCCAGGCCGGCCAGGCGCATGCGGCGCATGTCGAGGCGCCCCGTGCCTGCAGGAGCGACGTCAGTCGCGACCAAGTACCCGCACCGATGGGCGCGGTCGCGACTGACGTCGCTCCTGCAAGGAAGTGCGGGTGGCGTGGCGATGTGGGTCATGGGTCGCGCTCGTCGTCGACGGGGTCTCGCGTCGTCGCCGGCAGCGGCCGGTCGGCGACGCGCCGGCCAACTATTCCACGGCCTGCCACCGGCATGCGTCAGTCGTGTGCATCCCCGCCATGAATACGTATTCAGCGCGATT
Source organism: uncultured Lysobacter sp. (assembly GCA_966210725.1). Classification (GTDB taxonomy): domain Bacteria; phylum Pseudomonadota; class Gammaproteobacteria; order Xanthomonadales; family Xanthomonadaceae; genus Lysobacter_C. Next base: position 4,939 of record CBIHLN010000124.1, read on the forward strand.
TGTGCAGTGCAGCCCGGGCATAGGATGGGCCCGCTCGGGGGGAAGCCGGTGCCGAGCCGCGCTTGCCGCGCGACATTCGTGGCCACCGGCCACCCGAAACAACTGCACGACATTCCGGAGGGGAGTTACGTGAAATTCCGACGCAACCTGTTGAGCGTGGCGCTGGTGTCCGCAACCGCGATGCTGGCCGCCCAGGCCCACGCCCAGGAGGCCACGCAGGCCCAGGTCGAGGCTGAGGCCACCGCACAGACCGACGACACCGCCACCGACCTGGACCGCATCACCGTGACCGGCGTGCGCGCCGGCATCGAGCGGGCCATCGAGGCCAAGCGCGAGTCCACCAGCATCGTCGAGGCGATCTCCGCCGAGGACATCGGCAAGCTGCCGGACGTGTCCATCGCCGA
>CBIHLN010000125.1:0-5305 GCA_966210725.1 uncultured Lysobacter sp.
GGCTAGCGAAAGGCGCGCAGGCGGTGATGGCATCGGGTTCTTGGTGGAAGAACGGTGCAGCCGGGGCGCAAGCCAGAGCGCGTAGCGGCCCGGATCCCGTGTCCCTCACCGCGACAGCACCCGGTCCAGCCAGCGCAGCACAGGCGGCAGCGCGGCGGTGTCGAGCGGCTCCTGCGCAGGTGCTTCCTGTGACGGGGCGGGCCCGGCGCGGCGCGGGCGCGGCGGCAGGTAGCGGTTGACCGGCGCGTAGCCCAGCTCCGGCATCAGCGCCACGCCGCCGCGTTCGGCCACCAGTTTCGACACCTTCGATTCCGGGTCGCCGAGGTCGCCGAAGTGCCGCGCGCGCGTCGGGCAGGCCTGCACGCATGCCGGCTGGCGCTCGGCCTCGGGCAGGTTCTCGTTGTAGATGCGGTCCACGCACAGGGTGCACTTCTTCATCACCCCCTCGACGGCGCTGTACTCGCGCGCGCCGTAGGGGCAGGCCCAGCTGCACAGCTTGCAGCCGATGCACTTGTCCTCGTCCACCAGCACGATGCCGTCCTCGGCGCGCTTGTAGCTGGCGCCGGTCGGGCACACGGTGACGCACGCCGGCGTCTCGCAGTGCAGGCACGAGCGCGGGAAGTGCAGGGTCATCGCCGGCTGCGGTTCGCCCGCGGGTGGCAGGGCACCGCAACCGCCGCCGGTGGGCACCCCGGCATCGGTGGCCTCGAGCTCATAGCTGTGCACGCGGTTGAACCACACCCCGGACGGCTCGGCGCCATAAGGCTGCTCGTCGGTCAGCGGCCCGGCGATGCCGCCGGCGTTCCACTCCTTGCAGCTCACCGCGCAGGCGTGGCAGCCCACGCAGGTATCCAGGTCGATGACCAGGCCGAGCTTCTTCTTGGTGGGTGGCGGCAGGTCGGTCATGGGCTCAGAACGGGAAGAAGCGCGGGATCAGCGCCGTCGCCATCATCCAGAAAATGACATTGAGCGGCAGGCCGATCTTGACGAAGTCGGCGAAGCGGTAGCCGCCGGCGGCGTACACCATGGCATTGGTCTGGTAGCCGACCGGGGTGGCGAAGCTGGTGGAGGCCGCGAACGCGACGGCCACCAGGAACGGCTTGGCATCGACACCCAGCGACTCGGCCGCGGCGATCGCCACCGGCACCACCAGCACGGCGGCGGCATTGTTGCTCATGACCTCCGTCAGCACGGCGGTCAGCAGGTAGATCGCCGACAGTGTGACGCCGGGGCCGAACGCGCTGAGCATGCCGATCGCGTTCTGCGCGACCCAGTCCGCGCCGCCGCTGCGCTCCAGGGCGATGCCCAGCGGCAGCACGCCCGCCAGCAGCATGACCACGCGCCAGTCCACCGCCTCGTAGGCCTCGTCCGGCTCCAGGCAGCGCAGCACCACCAGTGCGACGCACCCCAGGATCGCCGCCGCCACGATCGGCAGCCAGCCGCTGCCGGCGGCCACGATCACCGCCGCCAGCACCGCCGCGGAAATCAACGCACGGCGCACGTCCACGCGTTGCTGCGCACGCTCGCCCAGCACCACCAGACCGGGGTTCTGGCGCAGGGCGGCCAGGGTCGACTCGGTGGCATCGACCACCAGGATGTCGCCCAGCGCCAGCGGCACCTGGTCGACGGGGCGGCGCAGCACCGCGCGCTGGCGCTGCAGGCCGTGCACGCGGACGCGGTAGGTGTGGCCGAAGCGCATGCCCGCCAGCGTGTGGCCGATCAGTGGCGACCCCGGGGCGATCATCACTTCGGCGTGCAGGCGCTCCTCCTCGTCGCCCGCCGGGTCGAGCTCCGGTGCCACGCGGTCGTAGTCGAGCCGGTGGCGCCGGCGCAGCGTCTCGACCTGCTCCCACTCCCCGTGCAGCAGCAGGCGGTCGCCGGCGCGCAACCGGGTCTGGGACGCCGGCGAGGTCTTGCCGCCGCGGCGGATGACGTCGACCAGCTCCAACGGTGTAGACGGTGCCCGGGGCGGCGCCGACGCGGCGTCGGCCGGGTCGTGCACGGCACCGTCGTCCGTGGCCGGCGCGGCGTCCCCGGCGGTGCCGGACGCGCGGTCGCTGTCGCCGGCCGCGGCGTCGGGCTTCATCAGCTCGCCCGCGGCGCGGTCGACGGCGGGTGACTTCTCGGGCACCAGCAGCTCCACCAGGAAGCGGCCGCCGTGGCCCTCGGTGTCGGTTTCGGCCACGCCCAGGTCGGGCAGCAGGAAGCGCCGCGCGACCATCAGGTAAACCAGCCCCACGCCGACGAAGATGATGCCCAGCGGCGCGAACTCGAACAGCCCGAAGCCCTCGCGCCCGGTCTGCTGCGCCAGCGAGTTCACCAGCAGGTTGGTGGACGTGCCGATCAGCGTGCACACGCCGCCGAACTGCGCGGCGAACGACAGCGGGATCAGGAACTTCGACGCCGGCTGCCGGTTGGCCGCCGTGGCCGCCATCACCAGCGGGATGAACACCGCCACCGCCGCGGTGTTGTTGATGAAGCCCGACACCGCCGCGATCGTGCCCATCATCACCAGCGCGAACAGCCAGCCCGAGCGGATGCGCGCCAGCATCTCGGCGAGGCCCTGCAGCGCGCCGCTGCGCTGCAGCCCCGCACTGAGCACGAACATCGCCGCGACCGTGATCGTGGCCTGACTGGAGAACCCCGACAGCGCCTCGCCGGGCGTCACCAGCCCCAGCACCAGCAGGCTGGCCAGCACCAGCAACGCGACCACGTCGACGGGCAGCTTCTCGGTGACGAACAGGTAGACCGCACCGGCCAGCACCGCCAGCGTCAGCCACAGATCCATGCCCATCAGCAGCGTCCCATCGGCATGGCGTGCATCAGCCGTGCGCCTTCGTGCGCATCGCCGCGCCGTAGCGCAGCGGGGCGTCGTTCGCCTGGCCCAGCTCCAGCGGCTCGAACCGCGGCGCGGCTTCGTCGACGGCCTCGACGCGCTCGATGCGCACGCGCAGGTCGAACCACGCCGCCTGTCCGGTCACCGGGTCGGCATTGGCGTAGCCGCCACGGGGGGTGATGTCGGAAATCAGGTGGTTGAGCAGGAAGCCCTTGCGGCCTTCCGGCGCGTCCTTGCCCAGCCGCCACGCGCCCTTGCGCTTGCCGATCGCGTTCCACGTCCAGACCGTGTCGGGCTGCACGTTGGCGGCCAGCTTCGCCTGCACCGTGATGCGGCCGACGTGGGAGGTCACGGTGATCCAGTCCTCATCACCGATGCCGTGGCGCGCGGCGGTGTCCGGGTGCAGGTACAGCCAGTTGCGCGCCGCGATCTGCCGCAGCCACGCGTTCTGGCTGCCCCACGCGTGGTACATGAACATCGGGCGCTGGGTGACGGCGGAGAGGGGGAAGGGGTGACCGCTCTGTGTCTCCCCATGGCCGTCATTCCCGCGTAGGCGGGAATCCATGGACGTTGTTCCTGATTCTTCTCCACCGCCAGCACGGTGCCTATCGGGCGCGGCGGCTGAAGCCGACGTCCTTGGATTCCCGCCTTCGCGGGAATGACGATCAAAATCGACCTGCGCGCCTTCGAACGGCTCGTACCACATCGGCAGTGGGTCGAAGTACGTCGCCACGCGCTCGCGGTGCTCGGCCGGCGGCACGTGCGCACCAAAGCCCTGCCCGGCGAGGCGGAACTTCTGCAGCGTCTCCGAGTACACCTGCAGGACGATCGGGTCGGCGTGGCCGAGAAAGCCCATCGTGTGCGCCCAGTCGAGATAGCCCCGGTTGGCCATCTTGAAATAGCGCGCGTGCTCGGGGATCTCGCTGCGCCAGAAGCCGCCGTTGTCGATGTAGCGCTGCAGCTGGTCGGGGTTGGGCGCGCCCTTGGCCTCGGCGCTGCCGTCGGCGCCGCGCCAGCCGGCCAGCAGGCCGACGCCGGGCGCGCGCTCGTGACGGACGATGTAGTCCGCGTAGTCGCGGTACCTGGCCGAGCCGTCCTCGTTGACCATGTTCGGCAGGCCCAGGCGCGCGCCAAGCTCCAGCAGCACCGACTGGAACCCGCGCACGTCGCGCGGCTTGCCGCCCGCGCCCTGCGTGGCCGGGTCGAGCACCGGGTGGCGGATCGCATCGCTGGCACCGTCGGCGTCGGAAATCGGCCGGTCCAGCATGCTGATCGCGTCGAACCGTTCCAGGTACGTCGTGTCCGGCAGCACGAGGTCGGCGTACGCCACGGTCTCGGAGGCGTAGGCGTCGGAGTAGATGATCCGCGGGATGCGGTACTCGCCGGCCTCGTCCTTGTCGGTCAGCCACGCGATCGTCTGCGTGGTGTTCATCGACGAGTTCCAGCCCATGTTCGCCATGAACATCAGCAGCGTGTCGATGCGGTACGGGTCGCCCGCCCAGGCATTGCGGATGACGGTGTGCATCATCCCGTGCGCACTCAGCGGGTAGCCCCAGCTGAAGGCGTGGTCGATGCGGCGCGGCTGGCCGCCCGCATCCACCAGCAGGTCCTCGGGGCCGTGCACGAAGCCCAGGGGCGCGGCATCCAGCGTGCCGTCGTCGCGCCGGGTCTTGCCCGGGCGGTTGGGCGGCGGCAGCGGCTTGGGGAACGGCGGCTGGTAGCGGAACGACCCCGGCGCATCCACCGCGCCCAGCAGCATCTGCAGCAGGTGCAATGCACGGCAGGTGTGGAAGCCGTTGCTGTGCGCGCTGATGCCGCGCATGGCATGCATCGCCACCGGCCGTCCGGTCATGGTCGCGTGCTCGCGGCCCCAGGCGTCGGTCCAGGCGATCGGCAGTTCGAGCGTGCTGTCGAACGCGGCCTCGGCCAGTTCGCGCGCGATGCGGCGGATGGTGTCGGCGGGAATGCCGCAGCGTCCACTCACCGCATCCGGCGAGTACTGGGGGTCCAGGTAGCGCTCGGCCACCAGGTGGAACGCCGGCACCGCGGTGCGGCCGTCGGGCAGGGTGACTTCGCCGACGACCGCGGGCGAGATGTCGATGGCGTCGGCGTGCGCCGTCGCGCCCTGCGGGCCGCGCCTGTTCCAGCACAGCGGCGTGCCGTCCGCGTCGCGCGCGAACAACCCGTCATCCGCGCCACCCGGGTTGCGCACCACCAACCAGTGCGCGTTGGTGTAGCGCACCAAGTAATCCAGGTCGATGCGGTCGGCCTTCAGCAGCTCGTGGATCAGCGCGAACGCGAACAGCCCGTCGGTGCCGGGGCGGATGCCGATCCATTCGTCCGCGATGGCGCCGTAACCACTGCGCACCGGGTTCACCGCGACGATCTTGGCGCCGTGTTCCTTGAGCTTTCCCAGGCCGAGCTTGATCGGGTTGGAGTCGTGGTCCTCGGCCACGCCCCACAGCATCA
>CBIHLN010000126.1:0-5303 GCA_966210725.1 uncultured Lysobacter sp.
TGGACGAGGATTTCGCCGTCATCCTGCTGGACGTGAACATGCCCGGCATGGACGGCTTCGAGACCGCCAGCCTGATCCACCAGCACCCGCGCTTCGAAAAGACGCCGATCATCTTCGTCACCGCGGTCAACGTGTCCGACATGGACCGCCTGCAGGGCTACAAGCTGGGCGCGGTCGACTACGTGATGGTGCCGGTGATCCCCGAGATCCTGCGCAGCAAGGTCGAGGTGCTCGCCGAGTTGCACCGCAAGCGGCGTGAGCTGCAGGTGCTCAACGACTCGCTGGCGGCCGACAACCAGGCCCTCCAGGCCGAGAAGGCCCGGGAGCTGGAGGCGCTCAATCAATCCCTGCTGCAGGCCAACACCGCCCTGGCCGCCCGCAACGATGAGCTGCAGCGCGAAGTGGCCGAACGCGTGCGTGCCGAACAGCTGCTGCGCGACGCCGACCAGCGCAAGGATGAGTTCCTGGCCACCCTCGCCCACGAGCTGCGCAACCCGCTTGCGCCGCTGCAGAACGCGCTGTCGGTGCGCCGCATGTCGATGGGCGACGTCGCCGACCCGCTGCAGGACACCATGGAGCGCCAGGTCGCGCTGCTGATCCGCCTGATCGACGACCTGCTCGACATCGCCCGCATCACGCAGGGCAAGCTCACCCTGCGCGAAACCGACACCACGCTGCAGGACGTACTGGCCGCCGCCATCGAGATCGCCCGCCCGCTGATCGAGGCCGGCGAGCACCGCTTCGAAAGCCGCCTGCCGGAGGAGTCCATTGCGCTGCACGCCGACCACGCGCGGTTGTCGCAGGTGTTCGCCAACCTGCTTAACAACGCCGCGAAGTATTCCGACGCGGGCAGCCGGATCGAACTGTGCGCCACCGTCGCCGGCGACGAAATCTGCGTCAGCGTGTCCGACACCGGCGTGGGCCTGGCACCGGAGCAGCTCGACGCGGTGTTCGAGGTCTTCCGCCAGGTGGACACCACGGTCGAGCGCTCGCGCGGCGGCCTCGGCGTCGGCCTGACACTGGTCCAGAAGCTGGCGCAGATGCACGCCGGCCGCGTCGAGGTCCAGAGCGAGGGCCTGGGCCGGGGCAGCACCTTCCACGTGCATCTGCCGCGCCTGCGCGCGGGGACCGCGCATGCCCCGCAGGCGGTGCGTGCGCCCGCGGCCCCGGCAACGACCGGCCTGGCCGGCGACGCCCCCGCTCGCCGCGTGCTGATCGTCGACGACAACCGTGATGCGGCCGACACCCTGGCGATGATGGTCCGCCTGCTCGGCCACGACGTGGTGCAGATCTACGACCCGCTCGCGGTGGAGACCGAGGTCGACCGCTTCGCGCCCAACCTGCTGTTCCTGGACGTGGGCATGCCCGGCCGCAGCGGCTACGACATCGCCAGCAGCCTGCGTGCGCGCGCAGGCGGCGACGCGCTGGAGATCGTGGCCGTCACCGGCTGGGGGCAGCCCGAGGACCGCCGCCGCACGCAGGAAGCCGGCTTTGACGACCACCTGGTGAAGCCGCCGCAGTTCGACGCCATCAAGCGCATCTGCGAAGGCGGCATGCCCCCCCAGAAGAAGGTGTCCGGCGCATGACGCAGGCCCGCAAGACCTGGCTGGAACGCCTCGCGCACGACCTGCGCGGCCCCCTGTCGCCGGTGCAGACGGCGGTTTTCCTGCTGCGCGACGAGCGTACCGGCGCCGAGGACCGCACCGAACTGCTCGACGTGATCGACCGCCAGACCCGGCGCCTGGGCCGGATGATCGACGAGATCAGCGATTTCGTCCGGGCCGACAAGGGCCGGCTGCTGGTGCGGCAGGAGGAGGTCGACCTGGACCTGCTGCTGGAGGACATCGGCCCGCGCCTGCGCGAGATGCCGCCGGAGATCACGTTCGAGCCGGATGCCCACGGCCTGGTCCTGCACGGCGACGTGGTGCGGTTGGGCCAGTTGATGCGCGCGGTGCTCGGCTTCCAGGTGTCGCAGGCCGATGCCGCCACGCCGCGTGCCACCGTGCGCCGCCTCGAAGGCGACCGGGTGCAACTGCTGCGCGACGTGGCCTGCCGCGGTGACGCGGCGCAGATGGCCGAGCGGCTGCTGGACGACCCGCATCCCGAACCCGGTGATGATGGACTGGGCCTGCAGCTGATGATCGCGCAGGCCATCGCCTCCGCCCACGGCGGCCACCTCGCCGCCCGTGCCCGCAGCGACGACGTGATCGAACTCGACCTGCAGCTGCCCGCGCGTCCCGCCTCCGACGCCTGACCGCGCCACGCCCTTGCAGGGACGGCTTCAACCGCAAACACCCCGGACACCTGTAGGAGCGACGTAAGTCGCGACCCGCCCGCTCCCCGTAGATGCGAGGTCGCGACTGACGTCGCTCCTACAGAAGGCCTGCGCCCAACATGGGTTTCCGGGCCAACCCACCCGGCGGCATACTCGCCCCATGGACACCATCGCCCCCACCGATCTGCGCCCGCAGCCGCTGTCGCACGCCACCGCCCTGCCCGCGCGCTATTACGTCGACCCGGCCATCGCCGCGTTCGAGCGCACGCAGTTCTTCGATCGGGGCTGGCAGCTCATCGCGCATGTGTGCCAGCTGCAGGACGCCGGCGACCACGTCGTCGCCGACTTTGCCGGCCTGCCAGTGGTTGCCGTGCGCGGGGCCGATGGCGTCATCCGCGTCATGCACAACGTCTGCCGACACCGCGCCGGCCCGATCGCCAGCTGCGACGGGCTGGCCGCCAGGTCCCTGCGCTGCCGCTACCACGGCTGGACCTACACCCTGGACGGCGTGCTGCGTTCGGCGCCGGAGATGGGCGACACGCCGGATTTCGAGCCGTCCGACGTGCGCCTGCCGCAACTGGCGGTGCGGGGGTGGCAGGGACTGGTGTTCGCGGCCGCGGATGTCGACACCGCCATCGACTTCGACGGGTTCGTCGAGGGCATCGACGCACGCCTGGGCGAGGGCCGCGGACTGGAACGCTACGGCCACCACCAGCGCGTCGGCTACGACGTGGCCTGCAACTGGAAGGTCTACGTCGACAACTACCTGGAGGGCTACCACGTCCCCCACATCCACCCGGGCCTCAACCGGCTGCTGGACTACCGCAGCTACATCACCGAGGCGGCGCGCTGGTATTCCTACCAGTACAGCCCGCTGGAGAGCGGCGACGGTCTCTATGGCGACGGCGACGCGCTCTACTACTGGCTGTGGCCGAACACGATGCTCAACATCCTGCCCGGCCGCCTGCAGACCAACCGGGTGATCCCGCGCGGCGTGGACCGCTGCCGGGTGGAGTTCGACTTCTATTACACCGTGGACGACTCCGGCGAAGCGCGCGCCCGCCGCGATGCCGATCTCGAGTTCAGCGACGAAGTGCAGGTCGAGGACCTGACCATCTGCGAGGACGTGCAGCGCGGCCTGGCGTCGGGCTCCTACACCCCCGGCCGGCTCAACCCGCTGCGCGAGAACGCCGTCCACCACTTCCACGAACTGCTGCGCGCCGCCTACCGCGGCAGCGACGAGCCATCGCCCGCCGCCTAGTTCCCCGCCCCTGTAGGAGCGGCTTCAGCCGCGATCAGACCCGCCGCCGATGCGCCCCACCCCTTTTGTAGCAGCGACGTAAGTCGCGGCCCACGTTTCGATTACGGCAAGCCATACGTTCGCGACACGGCATCGGTCCGACATCGATTGCCCACAGGTCCGGGAACTTCACGGTCGCGACTTACGTCGCTCCTACAGGGTCGGGCCGAACCGCGATCGCGGCTGAAGCCGCTCCTACAGGAACCGCGCGACCGCGCCGCCCATTTGGACGCTACAACCGCTCCGTCGGCTCCAGCGCCGCCGGCTCGTCGGGGCATTCCGGCACCTCGCGGCCCTTGCCCAGCTCCCAGCGCCAGAAACCCCAGCCCAGCAGCATGAACAACGAAGCGCCGATCGCGAGATGGATCGCTTCGTGGCTCAGCCACGGCGAGATCACGCCCGCCACCAGCGAATGCAGCACCAGCCCGGTGAAGGCCTGCAGCGACGATGCCGAGCCGCGCTGGCGCGGGTACATGTCGAGGATGGCGAGCGTCAGGATCGGGAACACCAGCGCGATGCCGAAGGCGTTCAACGTCATCGGCAACACCGCCCACGGCACCTCCGGCACGGGCACCAGCAGGTTGTAGGCCAGGTTCGCCACCGCGGCCACGCCACAGCACGCGAACCCGATGCCCACCAGCCGCGCGCCGCTGATGCGCCCGGCCGCACGCCCGGACATGAACGCGCCCAGCATCATGCCGCCGATGGTGGGCACGAAGAACCACGCGAAATCCCCTTCGCCCAGCCGCTGCCCGTCGCGACGCAACAGGTCCAGCACGAACGCCGGCGCCGAAGCGATGTACAGGAACAGCGCAGCGAAGTTGAACGCGCCCGCCGCGGCCAGCCGCTGGAAGCGCGGGTTGATGAAGATCGCCGCGTAGTCGCGCAGCAGCCGCCGCGGCGACACCTTCAGCCGCGACACCGGCGGGTGCGTCTCCGGCAGCATGAAGTACGTGGCCGCCAGCAGCGCTGCCGAGAACATCACCAGGAACCAGAAGATCGCCGGCCACCGGCTCCAGCCCAGGATCCAGCCGCCGATGATCGGCGCGATGGCCGGGGCGATGCCGAAGATCATCGACACCTGGCTCATCAGCCGCTGCGCATCGTCGCCGTGCAGGACGTCGCGGATCACCGCGCGGCCCACGATCAGGCCCACGCCCGCGCTCAGTCCCTGCAGCGCGCGGAACGCCAGCAGCGTGGTCAGGTCGGGGGCCAGTGCGCAGCCCACCGAGGCCAGCGTGAATACGACCAGCCCGCCCAGGATGACCCGCCGCCGCCCAATGGCATCCGACAGCGGCCCGTGCACCACGCTCATCAGTGCATAGGCGATCAGGTAGACGCTGATCGTCTGCTGCATCGCCAGCTTGTCGGCCCCCAGCTGCGCGCCCATCTGCGGGAACGCCGGGAAAATCGTGTCGATCGAGAACGGCCCGAACATCGCCAGCCCGCCCAGCAGCAGCGCCAGCCGGCGGGTGGAGGGCGCGGTCATGTGCCCGCTCCCGGGGCCGATCGGCCGCAGGGACATGAATGGGTGGCAGGGGACATGCCGCAAGGATACGGGGTGCCGCGTCGCCGGGTGATGCCGTCTCCGGCGATTCACTGTCCCGCACGCCTTCATGCCGCTGACCCAAGCCCCTGTAGGAGCGGCTTCAGCCGCGATAACGCCACCCCCGGCCCGTAACAGCGCAATCCCTTTGTAGGAGCGACGTGAGTCGCGACCGCGAATCC
>CBIHLN010000127.1:0-5124 GCA_966210725.1 uncultured Lysobacter sp.
CCGAGCTTGATCGGGTTGGAGTCGTGGTCCTCGGCCACGCCCCACAGCATCAGGTAGCGCGCGTGCTCCCAGTCGGGCTCGCCGAACTCCCAGAAACTGCCGCCCACCGAGTACAGCCCACCGGCGGCCATGTTCACCGAGCAGAAACCGCCGTGCGCGGCGTAGTTGACCGTGCCGAACTGCTGCGCCCACCAGCCGGTCAGCGCCTGGCTCTGGTCGCGCCCGGTGAAGAACGCCAGCTCGTCGGGGTTGCGTTCGCGGATCGGGGCCAGCCACGACGTCGCAATCTCCAGCGCCTCGTCCCACTCGATCTCGCGGAACTCGCCCGACCCGCGCTCGCCCACGCGCAGCAGCGGCTTGTCCAGCCGCGCCGGCGAGTAGTGCTGCATGATCCCGGCCGAGCCCTTGGCGCACAGCACGCCGCGGTTGACCGGGTGGTCGGGGTTGCCCTGGATGTAGCGGATCTTCCCGTCGCTCAGCCACACCTTGATGCCGCACCGGCAGGCGCACATGTAGCAGGTCGTGGTCTTGACCTCGTCGCCCGGCGAGGGCGAGAGGTTGAGGTCGGGCTCGCGCATGCGGTCATTGTGCCGGCAGGCCGTGACGAGGGCGAGGGTGCGCCTCGCGCCGCTTCATTGGCACAGCGCTTGCTCAAGCTCCAGCGCGTGGCGACGGTCGGCGTTGCTGTCGGTCAGGCCGAGCTGCGCCACTTGCCGGTGCAGTTCCGGGCATGCGTCCGCCGCGTAACCGCTGCCGCCGAACAGGGTCCCGATGCCGGCCACCACCCGCGCCGCGGTGAGCGGCTCGCGCATTCTGAAGGAATCCGCGGGGCGCCCGGGTAGCTGGATCGGTCCTCGAGGGGGTTCTGCGAAAAGTCCTGCGCCTGTGCCGCTGCCGCGCTACGGACCTGCTGCAGGAGCACCGCACTCAATGGGCGCGCGCCTTCCGGCGCGATGTCAGGCGATGCCGACGCCAGCCGGCTGGAAGTGTCACGCGGTGCCGGCAGGCGGCGTCCCGCCCGCAGTGCATTTGTATCTGGGTCGCGGGTAGACGGTGGCCTCACGGACAGTGCCGCTGGCGGCGGCGCGGAAATCCACACGACCTGGAGCGGCTGGCTGCCTGAGGCAGGCTGCGCAGGCCACTGCATCGCTCGCATCAGCAGCGCGAACAGAGCCACGTTCAATGCCACCGCGAACGCGCCAGCCGCGACCCGGTCGAATGCCAACGTCCCTGTCTCTCGCATATGCCATCCGTGCATGGGCCGGCGCGGAGTGTGCGAACCCGTGGGTTAAAGCCCGGTTATCCGCAGCCGGCGCACGGGCAGTAGCGCCGTCGCACGGCCCGGTGCGATGCTAGCCGCCCCCGCTCCGAGCCCCCCGCCATGGAACGCATCGAACGCATCCACGCCCTGCACCGCATCCTCACCGCCGCGCGCTACCCGGTGACGGTGCAGCGGCTGCAGGAGGAGCTGGAGTGTTCGCGTGCGACGGTCTACCGCGACCTGGCGTACCTGCGCGACTACCTGATGGCGCCGGTGGTGGGCAACGGCGAGGCCGGTTTCCGTTACGACCCCGACGAGGCCGACCGGTTCGAGCTGCCCGGGCTGTGGCTGAGTTCGCAGGAGCTGCACTCGCTGCTGGCCGCGCAGCAGTTGATGATGCGCAGCGGCGGCGGGGTGCTGTCGACCGCACTGGCGCCGCTGCAGCACCGCATCGAGAAGCTGCTGGACGAGCACGCCGGCGGTCGCCGCGTGCCGGTCGAGCGTGTGCGCGTGATCCCGCACCGCTCGCGCAAGCTCGACGAGACCGCGTTCCGCAACGTCGCCACCGCGGTGCTGGACCGCAGGCAGCTCGCGTTTGAATACCGCGCCCGCTCCACCGACGAGCGCACCCGCCGCACGGTGTCGCCGCAGCGGCTCACCCATTACCGCGAGAACTGGTACCTGGACGCGTGGGACCACGACCGCGACGGCCTGCGCAGCTTCTCGGTGGACCGCATCACGGCGGCGCGCGTCAGCGACGAGGCCGCGCGCGACGTGCCCGACGAGGAGCTCGACCGCCAGCTGGCCTCCAGCTACGGCATCTTCTCGGGCACGCCCAAGGGCTGGGCGACGGTGATGTTCAGCGCCAAGGCCGCGCGCTGGGTGGCCGACGAGCACTGGCATTCGCAGCAGCAGGGGCGCTTCCTGCCCGACGGCCGTTACGAATTGAAGCTGCCCTACAGCTCGGGGCGCGAGCTGCTGATGGACGTGCTGCACTACGGCAGCGATGCCGAGATCATCGAGCCCGCGTCGCTTCGCGAGCAGGCGCGCAGCCTGCTGTCGCTGGCGCTGAGCCAGTACGAGTGATGGCGGCAGCCGACGCCCCGCGCATCGAAGCGGGCGAAAAGGTGGCGCTGGTGCTGGGCGCCGGCGGCGCGCGCGGGCTGGCACAGATCGGGGTGATCGAGGCGCTGCAGGCGCGGGGGCTCAATATCGTGGCCGTGGCCGGCTCCTCGAGCGGCGCGCTGGTCGGCGGGCTGTTCGCCAGCGGGCGCCTGACGGAGTTCCGCGACTGGCTGTTGTCGCTGTCGCGCACCGACATGCTGCGGCTGCTGGACCCGGCGTTCGGCCGCAACTCGCTGTTCGAGGGCGAGCGCCTGATCCGCGCGCTGCGCGAGCGCGCCGGCGAGCCGCGCATCGAGGACCTCGCCATCGACTTCACGGCGGTCGCCGTCGACCTGCTGCGCCAGCGCGAGGTGTGGTTGCGCGAGGGCGACCTGTGGGACGCGGTGCGCGCGTCGATCGCCATCCCCGGCCTGTTCACGCCGTACGAGATGCACGGCCGCGAGCTGGTCGACGGCGGCCTGCTGGCCCCGTTGCCGATCGCCGCCACGCGCCTGTCGGACGCGCACCGGCTGATCGCGGTGGACATGCACGGCTGGCCGCGGCGTCCACCCGGCGCGCCGGCGCGGCCGGAACTCGAGCCCGCGCCGGAGGAGCGCGCCCGGCAGACCCGGCTGGCGCGCTGGGTGCGCCGCCGTTGGCACCGCGCGCAGGCCGCGGACGATGCGCTGGCCGTGGACGAGAAGGCGGCCGGAGACTTCGGCTTCACCGAGCTGATGGCGCGGTCGCTGGACACGATGCAGGCGCAGATCGCCCGCGTGCAGCTGGCGCTGGACCCACCGGAGCTGGTGATCCGCATCCCGCGCGACGCCTGCCAGTTCTACGAGTTCTGGCGCGCCCGCGAACTCATCGCCATCGGTCGCGCCGAGGCCGACGCCGCACTCGACAGCGCCGGCTATTGAGAAGGTCTCTGTAGGAGCGGCTTCAGCCGCGAAAGATCTATCCGGTCCTCTGTAGGAGCGACGTCAGTCGCGACCGCCATGCCCGGGCGAGGCACGCGGGTCGCGACTGACGTCGCTCCTACACAGGGCCTGTTGGTAACCGGGATCGGGCAGTGACATCGCGGCTGAAGCCGCTCCTACAACAAAACCTACGGGTCCTTCGGGTCGGCAAAGCCCAGCTGCCCGACCTGCTCGCGCACCTGCGGCACCCGGTAGAGCTTGTCGGTGTCCACGCCGTGGCCGTCCATCCGCTTGACCAGGTCGGCGTAGAGCGCGTCGCCCATCACCGGCTCACGCGCGAACACCCACGCCAGGTCACGCCCGGGGTAGCCGATCAGCGCCCAGCTGTAGTCCGGGGCCACTTCCAGGATGCGGAACTTGGTCGGGATGATGCGGAAGAACCACGTCGTCCAGTCGCGGTTGCCGGTGCCGTCCTTGACCGTGGCGCGCGAGTCGAACGTCTTGACCGGCTGGTCGAAACCCGTGCGGTAGGTGTAGCGCACGTCGATGCCGCCATCGGGCCGCAGCGTGTAGGTGTCGGAACTGGCCACGTGGCCGCGCTCGCCGAAGTAGGGCACGTGTGCGATGACGTGCCATTCGCCCATGAAGCGGGGCAGGTCGACGGGCGTGCTGGAGGCGGCGACGGGGCCGCTGCCGGTGGCACAGGCGGCCAGCATCATCAGCCCGAGGCCGGCACCGGCGAGGGCCAGGCTGCGGACGGGGCGGCGGGGTCGGGTCATCGCGGGTCTCCTGTGGCGGGGCGAGGGAGGTACGGACCGCCCCCGTGCCTGGAGGCGGCCCGCGCACCCTGACAGCCGGCCGCGCAGCGCCGCGTCAACGCGCCTGCCACTGATACCGGTCGTGCCCCGCCGCGCGCGCTCCCCCTGTAGGAGCGGCTTCAGCCGCGAAGCCCGACCACCCGCTACCCCGAGGACCCTTGTAGGAGCGACGCAAGTCGCGACCGCGCCACCTCGTAAGCCATCGCCAACACGGGTCCCGGCCGTCCGAGCCGCTCCCCGGCATCGGGCTACGAGGTGCCGGGTAGGCCCTTCGCGACTGAAGCCGCACCTACAGGCGCAGCAGGTCGCAGCCCGTGAGATGCGCCAGGGGGACAGTCCGGTCCACGCAGTCCCAACGCCTTCCTGCCACCGACCTCAGGAGCCCGCCATGCACCACACCGCCACCGGATCCGATCCGACCTCCGATGCCCTGGACATCCGCGCGACGCTCGACGCCGTCCTCCGGCACGGGCTGGCGGTCGCCGTTGTCGTGCTGGTGCTCGTGCCGGCCGCGCGCGGCCACCACGAGGCGCTGGGGTGGCTGCCTATGTGGCTGCTGGGCATGCCGGCGGTCGCGCTCTGGGTACTGCGCGGGTGCCCGGTGCCCACGGCGCGCCCGGCCGCACCGGCCCGCGTCACCGCACCCCCGCGGGCGCGGCGCTCCGGGCCGCAGGCGCGGCGTCGCGCGCGTCGGGTGCCCACGGCACGGCCGGTCCGCGCGGCCTGACGGGTGAGGGGACGGGGCTGCGCCGGTCGGGCGCCGGGGCCGCCAACGCCCTGTGCTAGCGTTGCGGGCTGCGTTTTTCGCATCCCGATCCGTCACCCATCCGCCCCGGAGCACCCATGCCGAAGTCGATGTCCGCGCGTTCCAAGACCCCGCTGGCCCTGGCCTGCCGCACCCTGCTGGTGTCGGCCGGCATGGCCACCGCCGCCGCCTTCGCCGTGCCCGGTGCCCTGCACGCCCAGGAGCCCGCCCCAGTGAACCAGCCCGCCACCCCGTCCGCCGCCACCGATCCCTACC
>CBIHLN010000128.1:0-5054 GCA_966210725.1 uncultured Lysobacter sp.
GGCTACCGCAACGTGCCGCAGGTGCTGGACCCGGGCGACTTCGCCGTGCGCGGCGGCCTGCTGGACGTGTACCCGATGGGCGCGGACATGCCGTTCCGGGTGGAGCTGCTGGACGACGAGATCGACACCATCCGCGGCTTCGACCCGGAGAGCCAGCGTTCGCTCGACAAGATCGATGCCGTGCACCTGCTGCCCGGCCGCGAGCTGCCGATGGACGAGGCCGCGGTCAAGCGCGCGATGGACAGCCTGCGCGAGCGATTCGACCTGGACACGCGCCGCAGTGCGCTCTACCAGGACCTGAAGGCCGGGCATGCACCGGCCGGCATCGAGTACTACCTGCCGCTGTTCTTCGAGTCGACCGCCACGCTGTTCGATTACCTGCCCGCGTCCGCCCTGCCCGTGCTGGGCGACGGCACCGCCGAGGCCATCGACCGCTTCTGGCAGCAGACCGGGGAGCGCTTCGAGCAGCGCCGCCACGATGTCGAGCGCCCGGTGCTGCCGCCGGATGCGCTGTACCTGCCCCCCGACGCCCTGCGCGGGCGCCTCAACCAGGGCGAGCGTGTCGAGGTGTGCGGCGAGGGCCACCCGCAACGCGAGCGCGCCCATGCCCTCGGCAGCCAGCCCGCCCCCGATTTGCCGCTGGTGGCGCGCGACCACGCGCCCGCCGATGCGCTCAGGTCGTTCCTGTCGAACTACCCGGGCCGCGTGCTGATCGCCGCGGATTCGCCCGGCCGCCGCGAAGCGCTGCTGGAGGTGATGCAGGCGGCGCAGCTCGCGCCAGCCGTGCTGCCCGACTGGACGGCGTTCCTGCCACGCGGCGCCGCGGAGGCCGGGGCCGCCTTCGCGATTGCGGTCGCCCCGTTCGACAACGGTTTCGCCCTCGACGCACCGCAACTGACGGTCCTGACCGAGCGCCAGCTGTTCCCCGAACGCGCCGGGCAGCCGCGCCGCCGCAAGCGCGCCGGGCGCGAACCCGAGGCCATCATCCGCGACCTCGGCGAGCTGACCGAGGGCGCGCCGATCGTCCACGAGGACCACGGCGTCGGCCGCTACCGCGGGCTGGTGGTGCTGGAGGCCGGCGGCGAGAAGAACGAATACCTGGAGATCGAATACGCCAAGGGCGACCGCCTGTACGTGCCGGTCGCGCAGCTGCACCTGGTCAACCGCTATTCCGGCGCGTCGGCTGAAACCGCGCCGCTGCATTCGCTGGGTGGCGAGCAGTGGACCAAGGCCAAGCGCAAGGCGGCCGAAAAGGTCCGTGACGTCGCCGCCGAGCTGCTGGAGATCCAGGCCAAGCGGCGTGCCCGCGCGGGCCTCGCGATCGATGTCGACCGCTCGATGTACGAGCCGTTCGCCGCGGGCTTCCCGTTCGAGGAGACGCCCGACCAGCTGGCCGCGATCGAGGCGGTGCTGCGCGACCTGCAGTCCAGCCAACCCATGGATCGCGTGGTCTGCGGCGATGTCGGCTTCGGCAAGACCGAGGTCGCCGTGCGCGCGGCGTTCGCGGCCGCCGCGGGCGGCAAGCAGGTAGCGGTGCTGGTGCCGACCACGCTGCTGGCCGAACAGCACTACCGCAACTTCCGCGACCGGTTTGCCGACTGGCCGCTGAAGGTCGAAGTGCTGTCGCGCTTCAAGACCAAGAAGGAGATCGAAGCGGAGCTGGGGCGCGTCACGGCCGGCGAGGTCGACGTGATCGTGGGCACCCACCGCCTGCTGCAGAAAGACGTGCGCTTCAAGGACCTGGGCCTGGTGATCGTCGACGAGGAGCAGCGCTTCGGCGTGCGCCAGAAGGAGGCGCTCAAGGCGCTGCGCGCCAACGTGCACCTGCTGACGCTGACCGCGACGCCCATCCCGCGCACGCTCAACATGGCGATGGCCGGCCTGCGCGACCTGTCGATCATCGCCACGCCGCCCGCGCACCGGCTGGCGGTGCAGACGTTCGTGGTGCCGTGGGACGACGCGCAGCTGCGCGAGGCGTTCCAGCGCGAGCTGGCGCGCGGCGGCCAGCTGTACTTCCTGCACAACGACGTGGAAAGCATCGTGCGCATGCAGCGCGAACTCGAAGCGCTGGTGCCCGAGGCGCGCATCGGCGTGGCCCACGGCCAGATGCCCGAGCGCGAACTCGAGCGCGTGATGCTCGACTTCCACAAACAACGGTTCAACGTGCTGCTGTCGACCACGATCATCGAATCGGGCATCGACATCCCCAACGCCAACACCATCATCATCAACCGCGCCGACCGCTTCGGCCTGGCGCAGCTGCACCAGCTGCGCGGCCGCGTCGGCCGCAGCCACCACCGCGCCTACGCCTACCTGGTGGTGCCGGACAAGCGCTCGATCACGGCCGACGCGCAGAAGCGCCTGGAGGCGATCGCCTCGATGGACGAGCTGGGCGCCGGCTTCACCCTGGCCACGCACGACCTGGAGATCCGCGGTGCCGGCGAGCTGCTGGGCGAGGACCAGAGCGGACAGATGGCCGAGGTCGGCTTCAGCCTCTACACCGAGCTGCTGGAACGCGCGGTGCGTTCGATCAAGCGCGGCGAGTTGCCGGATGTCGACGGCACGCAGGCGCGCGGCGCCGAGGTGGAGCTGCATATCCCCGCGCTGATCCCCGAGGACTACCTGCCCGACGTCCATACCCGCCTGACGCTGTACAAGCGCGTCAGCGGCGCGCGCGACACGGCCGAACTGCGTGAACTGCAGGTGGAGATGATCGACCGCTTCGGCCTGCTGCCCGACCCGGCCAGGCACCTGTTCGCCATCGCCGAACTGAAACTGGCCGCCACCGCGATGGGCATCGCCCGTATCGATCTGGGCGAGACCGGCGGCCGCGTGCAGTTCGTCGAGAAGCCCAACGTCGACCCGATGGCGATCATCAAGCTGATCCAGGGCCAGCCGAAGCTCTACCAGATGGACGGCCCGGACAAGCTGAAGCTCAAGCTGGACCTGCCCGACGCACCGGCGCGGCTGGCAGCGGCCAAGGGGCTGATGGCGATGCTGGACAAGGGCGGTTGACCAAGGGCGGTTGACCGCGTCCGATACGAGGGTTGCCCCCGGGTTCGGTGCCGCAGTCGCATGGCCCCTGCCCTCCCCTCCTTTCAATGGATGGGGCGGAACAACGCTTGCACCCGCCCTGCGGTCAGCGGTCCAGCGGGCTCAGCACACCGCCCGCCCCGCGTCCCAGCACGTGCGTGTAGATCTGCGTCGTTGCCAGGTCCTTGTGGCCAAGCAACTCCTGCACGGTGCGGATGTCGTGACCGGCCTCCAGCAGGTGCGTGGCGAAGGAATGGCGCAAGGTGTGGCACGTCGCCGGCTTGTCGATGCCCGCCCCGACCCGCGCCTTCCTGACCGCCCGTTGCAGGCTGGACTCGTCGACGTGGTGCCGCCTCGACTCGCCGCTGCGGGGGTCACGCGGGATCCGCGTCGCGGGAAACACGTACTGCCAGCCGAACTCACGTCCCGCGTTCGGATACTTCCGCCCTAGTGCGTGCGGCAGATGGACCTGCCCGCGCCCCGCCAGCAGGTCCTGGCCATGCAGGACGCGCACGCGCTCCACCTGCGCCTGCAGCCGGTCATCCAGGCGGCGCGGCAACGGCACGCGCCGGTCCTTGCCGCCCTTGCCATTGCGCACGCAGATCTCCGCGCGGCCGAAGTCCACGTCCTTCACACGCAGGCGCACGCACTCCATCAACCGCATGCCCGTGCCGTACAGCAGCGCGGCCATCAGCCAGAGCTGCCCGTCCAGCAACGCCAGCATCCGGTCGACTTCCTCGCGCGACAACACCACCGGTACGCGCTGCGGCCGCTTGGCGCGCACCACCGATTCCATCCACGGCAACTCGATGTCCAGCACCTGCCGATACAGGAACAGCAGCGCCGACAGCGCCTGGTTCTG
Organism: uncultured Lysobacter sp.; assembly: GCA_966210725.1. Taxonomy (GTDB): domain Bacteria; phylum Pseudomonadota; class Gammaproteobacteria; order Xanthomonadales; family Xanthomonadaceae; genus Lysobacter_C. The sequence goes on from CBIHLN010000128.1 coordinate 3,896, forward strand.
CGTACTGGCCGCCACGTCGTCGAGTGTCGCCAACCGGGACAGGAACGCCTCGACCTCCACCGCCCCCATGTCCCGCGGATGGCGCCGGCCGTTCTCGACGATGAAGCGGCGGATCCAGTACAGGTACACCCGCTCGGTTCGAATGCTGTAGTGCTTCAACCGGCAGCGCGCCCGCACCTGTTCCAGCAACCGTGGCGACTTCGTCGACCCCCGACCGTCGCCCGCCGCCCCACCCGATAACACCGCGTCCTTGCCGTGATACGACATAACACCCCATTTCCGCCGCATTTCCCGACATCGTCTTCGCCACCGGTCGGCAACTGAAGCAGGCAACCGCTTGATCTGGGGTAGGATTTCGCCGAACCGGCGCGACGCACTGCGAAGACGCCGACCTGATAACACCCCACTTTGGGGATCTACTTAGTGTTAAACAACAAGAGCGGCGCGCTCATCGGATTGCGTAGCTGCCTGACACGAGAAAGCGAACTTGCCTGATTGACCCGGCTGCATCGTCGGGCAGAATCAACAAAGCGCCTGCGCTCGCAGGACAACGGCGTTGACCGGCGAGCGCAGGCGCTTTGTTGTCTGTAGAGACGCAACCTGGTCGCGTCGGCCGCTTTCATGGAGATCCGAATGCGGGTGCACTCCCCGGCGGCGCACCACTCTTGTTGTCTAACTAGTCGTTCAAGTCGACACCGCTTCGTGGCTCGACCTCTTCGGGAAAGATCGGGCTAACATCGCCTTCGGTCACTGCCACCGGGCGGTGCAACTTAACTCAGGTAGTTAGGCCGCTTATGAAGATCGACGCAAAAGGGAAGTGGCGGATTCTGCTCGCAGCTACTCTGAGCCTCCCCCTCTCCTTCCTTGCCAACCGGCTACTCGACTACCTAACAAGCGCCATGCCCGAAAGCCCGTGGTTAGCTAAAATCCTAGTGCTTATCGCGTACGTTACGGCCATGACTTATTGCGTAATACGGCCAATATTTCGCAGTTCCGACCACAACTGGCGCTGACCTATCAGGAGCCCCACAATGCCTACACCTGGGTGGCAGCAGCCTAACAATTCATTCAAGCCGAACCCGCTTCGCGGGTCGGCTTAATTCTGGTGTTAGACGCGTATGACACATCAAGAGAAAGTTGAAGAGATGTACCGGCACAT
>CBIHLN010000129.1:0-4896 GCA_966210725.1 uncultured Lysobacter sp.
GGGGTCCGGGGGCAGTGGGCGCAACGGGGTCGGCGGACTTTCGCATATCCGCGGCGGGTTGGCGGGGTGGCGCCGATGCGTCAGCCGGTTTCGGCCTGGATTGCCGTCGTGTCCGCCGCCGTGAGCTGCTCTGGCAATACCGCGCGGTAGCCCAACGCATCCAGCCGGCCCAACAGCAGGGTCAGGATCTCGACGTTGCGGCCGTGCCCGGCACCCTCGTGCAGCAGCACGATCGCGCCAGGGCGCAGGCCACGCTCGATCCGCGCGACCACCGCGGCCGGGTCGGCGGCCACCGCGTCGAACCCGCGCGCACTCCAGCCCACGCGCGCCAGCCCGTGGCGGCGCAGCGGCGCGTGCACGAACGGGTTGGCCATGCCGACCACGGCGCGGAACCAGCGCGGCGGCGTGCCGGCCAGTTCACCCAGGACCGCCTGGCCACGGTCGATCTCCGCGCGCATCCGTGCCGGCGGCAACGCCCAGAACCACGCCGAAGGGTGCGCGGCGCTGTGGTTGCCGACGGTGTGGCCGCGCCGGAGGATCTCCCGGACCGCTTCCGGCCGCGCAGCCGCGCGGTCGGCCACCAGGAAGAACGTCGCGTGTGCACCGTGCCTGTCGAGCAGGTCGAGGACGGCACGGGTGTCTCCGGAGGGGCCATCGTCGATCGTCAGCCAGACGACCCGCTCCCTCGTGGGCAGCCGGGTCAGCACCGGCCCGAACAGGCGCGAAGCCGGCCACAGCGTGCCCCACACCAGCGCGCCGTGGGTCAGGAAGAGCAGCGGCACGCCGACGCGCCACCCCCACTGCCACCAGGCCGCCGCCAGCACCCCCTGCGATGCGGCGAACGCCCACGCCCACGCGTGGGGCCAGCGCGGCGGGCGGTGCGGGTCGACAGGCAGGGCGGCAGGGGCATCGGGCATGGCGGCGATGATGCCACCGCGCCGCGCCGTCACCCCACGCGCCAGCGGTCGCTCAGGGTGCCGGGCGTACAATGCCCGGCCCCACACGTTGTTACAGGATGGCCGTCATGTCGCTCGACCCTGCCCTGCACACCCGCATCGAAACCCTGCTGCGCGACAACCGCGTCGTGCTGTTCATGAAGGGTCAGCCGCAGGCGCCGCAGTGCGGTTTCTCGGCCAAGGCCGTCGGCGCGCTGGATGCACTGGACGTGGAGTACGCGCACGTCGACGTGCTGTCGGACCCGGAGATCCGCGAAGGCATCAAGGTGTACGGCCAGTGGCCGACGATCCCGCAGCTCTACATCGGCGGCGAACTGGTCGGCGGCAGCGACATCATCGGCCAGATGGCCGCCAGCGGTGAGCTCAACGCCGCGCTCGGGCTGCCGCCGCCGGACCGCACGCCCCCGGAGATCACCATCACCCCGGCCGCGGCGAAGATGCTGCGCGAATCGGTGGCCGGCGCCTCGGCGCAGGGCCCGTTCGCCGTGTCGCTGGAGATCGACCGCCGCTACACCGCCAAGCTCGCGCTGGCGCCGCTGGACGCCAACGCCATCGCCGCCGAAGTCGATGGCGTACGCGTGCAGTTCGATGCCGCCAGCGCGCGCCGCGCGCGCGGGCTGTCGATCGACTGGGTCGACGACGCGCGGGGCCGCGGCCTGGTGATCGAGAACCCCAATGCCCCACCGAAGGTGCAGGCGATCAGTGCCGGCGATGCCGCCGCGCGCGTGCAGGCCGGCGAGCTGACGCTGGTCGACGTGCGCCCGGCCGAGGAGCGCGCCCAGTCCTCGGTCAACGTGCCGTTCGAGACGCTGGAGGGCAATGCCGGTCTGGAGACGCTCGAAGCGCTGCCCAAGGACACCGCGCTGGCGTTCCTGTGCCACCACGGCCAGCGCAGCGCGCAGGCGGCCGAGCACTTCCGCGGGTTGGGCTTCACCCGGGTCTTCAACGTGACGGGCGGAATCGATGCGTGGGCGAAGGACGCCGATACGTCGGTGGCGCAGTACTGATCTGGTTTTTCCGCTTTCCTTCTCCCACCGGGAGAAGGTGGCGCGAAGCGACGGATAAGGGTTCGGAGAAGCGATGCATCTTCATGTTCGCTGACTTCGCCGACCCCTCACCCCAACCCCTCTCCCGAGGGGAGAGGGGCTAAGTAAGCCACTTCATTCAACGCGACCTCAGCTGCCGAAGCCGCCCTCGGCGAGGTAGGCCTTCTCCTCGGCGGTGCTGTCCCGTCCCAGCAGCGCGTTGCGATGCGGGAAGCGGCCGAAGCGCTCGATGATGTCGTGGTGGTGCTGCGCCCACTTGGCCGAGTCGGCATCGCCCGAGGCGCCGTTGAGTTCGACCGAGCGCTTCTGGTCGTCCAGCGATTCCGAATGCATGAACGGGATGTAGAAGAAGCGCTGCAGCTCCGGCGCGACCTGCACGTCGAAACCGTTCTGGATGGCGGCATCGGCCACGCGCCGCGCACGTTTGTCGCCGGCGTAGGCCTTGGCGCTGTCGCGGTGGGTGTTGCGCGGGATCTGGTCGAGCAGGATCACCAGCGCCAGCGCGCCCTCGGCATCCGACTCCCAGTCCTGCATGCCGCCGGCGACCGCGTCGTCGGAGGCGTCGCCGAACGCCATCTCGCACATGTCGTCGAAGGTTTCGTCCTTGGCGAACCAGCGCTCGGGGCCGGCATCTCGCCAGAAATCGACGACTTCCTTGGCGGTCACGGACATGGGATCTCCTTGCTGCGATGGGGGCCGCCTACCGTAACAAGTCGCGTGCGGTCACCGGGTGACCGCGAGGCCGTGCGCGCTCGTGGCACCACCGCGCTCAGCCCTCGACGAGCTCGTCGCCTTCGATGTCGTCCTCGCCGTTGCCCAGCTGCGTTTCGAGTTCCGCGATCCAGCCGAGCGTGATGCCTTCCAGCGTCACCGCGTGGATCAGCGGGCGGATGCCGCCGCCGGCGTAACTGGCGGCGATGAAGGCGGCGTAGCGTTCGCGCAGCTCCAGCCAGGTGGCGTGCGCGTGTTCGAACGTGGCCAGCGCCTCGCCGTCCAGTTGCGCGCGCAGGTGTGCGACCAGCGCACGCAACCGCGCGTCGGCGGCCTCGAACGCCTGCGCCGCGCGTTCCTGCATCTGCGCGTCGCTGATGTCGTCCACCGCCACCTGCCGGGCCACGTGCTCGGCCTGGGTGAAGTAGCGGTCGGCGATGCGCGCGGCGGTTTCGGCCTGGCCGATCAGCCGCGCCTCGAACTGCCGCAGGTCGTCCAGCGACACGTCGGCGCGCTCCATCCCCTGCTTGAGCGCCAGCAGCTTTTCGTGGCGGTCGATCGCCTCCACGTCGGGACGGCGCTCCACCCGCCGCTGGACGAAGTAGAACGCCCAGGTGAGGGCGGCGCCGAGCACCAGGTACAGGGCCTGCTCCATGCGGGTGTCCTCCGGATCATTGCCGGGGAGCCCCGGCCGGACGCCAGTGTGCCGCGTCACCATCGCAGGCGCTGGGACTGGCGTTGCACCGGGCATTGCCGGCCACGCCGCGACGGGGCACGCTGGGGTGGCCGGTACAGGCACCGGACCCGGAGCCACCCATGCACATCCGCCACAGCGGGCCCGGCGACATCGACGCGGTCCGCGCGATCTACGCCCAGCCCAGCAACTACGCCGCCACCCTGCAGCTGCCGCATCCCTCGCGCGCGCTCTGGGAGAAGCGGCTCGACGGGGCCGACGAGCATTTCCATAGCCTGGTCGCGTGCGAGGGCGATGAAATCCTCGGCCAGATCGGTATCGCCACCCACGCCCGCCACCGGCGCCGGCACGTGGCCAACGTCGGCATGGCGGTGTCGGAAACCGCCCGCGGGTGCGGGGTCGGCCGCGCCCTGCTGCAGGCGGCCATCGACCTGTGCGAGGGCTGGCTGGCGGTGCACCGGATCGAACTGGAGGTCTACACCGACAACGCCGCCGCCATCGCGCTGTACGAGGCAGTCGGCTTTGTGCGCGAGGGCACGGCGCGCGGCTACGCCTGGCGCGACGGCCGGTTCGTCGATGCACACCTGATGGCGCGCCTGTCCGGTCCGCTGGCGCGCAGCGGCTGACGCCGCGCTACGCTTCGCGCCACGCACCCGGACGCCGCCATGCCCCTGCACGCCTTCGACGCCGCCCTGTCCAATGCCGCGCCGCGTCCGGACCTGACCGGCCTGCGCCGCGGCGTGGCCGAGTTCCTGTTCTTCGGCATCAAGGAGGCGCGCGCGTGCCTGTTCGCGGGGGTGATCTTCGCGGCGATGGTGCTGGTCCCGCGCGAGGGCGTGCTCGGCCTGCCGCGCTACGACGCGTTGCTGCTCATCGCGGTGCTCACGCAGTGGGCGATGCTGGCCACCGGGCTTGAGACGCGCGACGAGCTCAAGGCGATCACGCTGTTCCACCTCGTGGGCTTCGCGCTGGAGGCGTTCAAGGTGTCGCCGGCGATCGGCTCGTGGTCCTACCCGGACCCGGCCTGGACCAAGGTGCTGGGCGTGCCGCTGTTCTCCGGCTTCATGTACGCGGCCGTGGGCAGCTACGTCATCCAGGCCTGGCGCCTGCTGGACGTGCACGTGCGCCACCACCCGCCGTACTGGCTGGCCACGCTGGTGGCGGTGCTGATCTACGCCAATTTCTTCACCCACCATTTCATCGGCGATTACCGCTGGTACATCGCCGCGGCCGCGCTGGGCGTGTACGCGCGCACCACCGTCAGCTTCCGCCCGCTCGACCGCGAACGCCGCATGCCGATGCTGCTGGCGTTCGTGCTGATCGGCTTCTTCATCTGGCTGGCGGAGAACTTCAGCACGCTGATGGGCGTGTGGGCCTACCCGGACCAGCTGGGCGCGTGGTCGACGGTGCACGTGGGCAAGTGGAGCTCGTGGTCGCTGCTGGTGGTGATGACCTTCACCATCGTCGCCCACCTCAAGCACATCAAGGC
>CBIHLN010000130.1:0-4822 GCA_966210725.1 uncultured Lysobacter sp.
CCAAGGGCTACTACCACGCCCGCCGCAAGGTCTTCCGCGTCGCCAAGCAGGCGGTGACGAAGGCCCTGCAGTACGCCTACATCGGCCGCAAGCAGAAGAAGCGCAACTTCCGTTCGCTGTGGATCGCCCGCATCAACGCGGCGTCCCGTGCCAACGGCATCAGCTACAGCCGCTTCATGAACGGCCTGATGAAGGCCGGCATCACCCTGGACCGCAAGGTGCTGGCAGACATCGCCGTGCACGACGCAGCCGGTTTTGCCGCGCTGACCGAGAAGGCCAAGGGCGCGCTCGCAGCGTAAGGTGTCGCATCGCGATGCACCGGTTGCCGGTGCGCGCGGTCGGACAACCGAGGTACACGCATGGGGAAGGGCGCAAGTCCTTCCCCATGTTTCGTTTTGGGGCCTGGGTTTGTGTGGGGCGGCTTCAGCCGCGAGCGGATGGCACGTCGCTCGACCGAACGTCCGCTCGCGGCTGAAGCCGCTCCTGCAGAAGCCCGGCACCGCGCCCGTGACAGGAAACCGCGCATGAGTGATATCGAGAATCTGACGGCCAAGGCCCTGGCCGACATCGCCGCCGCCGACTCGCCGCAGGCGATCGAGGCGCTGCGCGTGTCGCTGCTGGGCAAGTCCGGCTCCGTCACGGCACAGCTCAAGCAGCTGGGCACGCTGCCCGCCGACCAGCGCAAGGCCGCCGGCGAGGCCATCAACCGCGCACGCGACACGCTGGGCACCGCACTGGCGGAGCGGAAGGCCGCCCTGGACGATGCGGCGCTCGATGCGCGGTTGGCCTCCGAAACCGTGGACGTGACGTTGCCCGGCATCGACAGTGCGCGCGGCGGGCTGCACCCGGTCAGCCGCACGCTCGAGCGCATCGCCGACATCTTCGGACGCCTCGGGTTCGAGTTGTCGGACGGCCCGGAGATCGAGGACGACTGGCACAACTTCGAGGCACTCAACTTCCCGCCGCACCACCCGGCGCGCGCGATGCACGACACCTTCTACTTCGAGGACGGGCGCCTGTTGCGCACGCACACCTCCGGTGTGCAGGTGCGTTATATGCAGGACCTGCTGGCGCGCGGCGGCACGCCGCCCCTGCGGATGATCGCCGCCGGCAAGGTCTACCGCAGCGACAGCGACCAGACGCACACGCCGATGTTCCACCAGGTCGAAGGCCTGCTGGTCGACGAGCACGCGAGCTTCGCCGACCTCAAGGGCACGCTGGCCGAGTTCGTCCGTGCGTTCTTCGAGCGCGACTTCCAGATGCGTTTCCGCCCGAGCTACTTCCCCTTCACCGAGCCGTCGGCCGAAGTCGACATCGCGTGGCAGCAGCCGGACGGCTCGACCCGCTGGCTGGAGGTGCTGGGCTGCGGCATGGTCCACCCGAACGTGCTGCGCAACGTCGGCATCGACCCGGAGAAGTACACCGGCTATGCGTTCGGCCTCGGCGTGGAGCGCTTCGCCATGCTGCGTTACGGCGTCGACGACCTGCGCAGCTTCTTCGAGAACGACGTGCGCTTCCTGCGCCAGTTCGCCTGACCGCCTTCCTTCCCGGCAGGGAAGGGTTCAAACGCCTCGCGCATTGGATGAACCGCGATGAAGTTTTCCGAAAACTGGCTCCGCCAACACGTTCCGACCACCGCGACGCGCGATGAGCTTGCCGCGACACTGACGGCCATCGGCCTGGAGGTCGAGGAAGTGACGCCGCTGGGCGATGGCCTCGACGGCGTGGTCGTGGCGCACATCCTGTCGGCCGAGAAGCACCCCGAGGCCGACCGCCTGCAGGTGTGCCAGGTCGACACCGGCTCGGGCACCGTGCAGATCGTCTGCGGCGCGCCCAACGCGCGCGCAGGCCTCAAGGCGCCGCTGGCCATGGTCGGTGCGACGCTGCCGGGCGGCATGTCGATCAAGGCCGCCAAGCTGCGTGGCGTCGAGTCGGCGGGGATGCTGTGCTCGGGCAAGGAACTGGGCGTGGACGCCGATGCATCCGGCCTGATGGAGCTGCCCGCAGATGCGGCAGTGGGCCAGCCGCTGGCCGCCGCGCTGGGGCTGCCCGATGCCAGCATCGAGATCAAGCTGACGCCCAACCGCGCCGACTGCTTCGGCGTGCGCGGCATCGCCTATGACGTGGCCGCCGCGTCCAATGCCGAGGTCGCGGCGATGGATGTCGCGCCCGTGCCCGCGGCCTCGGATGCACGGTTGGCGATCGAGCTCAACGCCGGCGCGGATGCGCCGCGCTACTGCGGCCGCGTGGTCGAAGGGGTGGATGCATCTACCCCCACGCCGCTGTGGATGGCCGAGCGCCTGCGCCGCAGCGGCGTGCGCCCGGTGTCGCTGCTGGTCGACATCACCCAGTACGTGATGCTGGAGCTTGGCCAGCCCATGCACGCCTTCGACCGCGACCTGCTCAAGGGCCCGGTCGGCGTGCGCAAGGCGCGCGCCGGGGAAACGCTGGCGTTGCTGGACGGCCGCGAGGTCACGGTCGACGACGGCTTCCTGGTCATCACCGATGCCGACCGCGCCGTGGCGTTGGCCGGGGTGATGGGCGGGCTGGATACCCGCGTGACCGATGCCACCCGCAACGTGTTCCTCGAGTCGGCCCACTTCGCGCCGGCGGCCATCATCGGCCGCGGCCGCAAGCTGGGCCTGCACACCGACGCCGGCCACCGCTTCGAGCGCGGCGTCGACCCGACACTGCCGCGCACCGCGATCGAGTACGCCACCGGCCTGTTGCTCGACATTGCCGGCGGTACGCCCGGCCCCGTGGTCGAGGCGGCCGTCGCCGATGCCCTGCCGCAGCCGACCGCGATCGCGCTGCGTCGCGCGCGCCTGGCTCGGGTGCTGGGGCTTGAAGTGGCGGACGGCGAAGTCGAACGCATCCTGCGTGCCCTGGGGCTGCGGGTCGAAGCCACCGACGAGGGCTGGCAGGTCACGCCGCCGACCCGCCGCTTCGACATCGCGATCGAGGAGGACCTGATCGAAGAGGTCGCCCGTATCCACGGCTACGACGCCGTGCCGAGCACGTTGCCGGCCGGTGCCGGGCGGCTGGTGGCGCCGACCGAAGGCGTGGTCGACGAAGCCACCGTGCGTCGCCAGCTGGCGGCCCGCGACTACCTGGAGGCGATCAACTACGCCTTCGTCGAGGCCGACCTGCTGCAGCGTTGGACACGGGACGGGGGTGCGGTCGCGCTGGCCAACCCGCTCAGTGCGGAACTGGCGGTCATGCGCACCGCGCTGCTGCCGGGGCTGGTGGCTGCGCTGGGCCGCAACGCCGCGCGCCAGCAGCCGCGGGTCCGGTTGTTCGAGCTGGGCCACGTGTTCGCGCAGGCGGGCGTCGGCGAGGCGCCCGCGCAGTCGCAGCGGCTGGCGGTGGTGGCCTGCGGCGATGCCGTGGCCGAGCAGTGGGGCCGGCAGGCGTCACCCGTCGGGTTCCATGACCTCAAAGGCGACCTCGAAAGCCTGGCGGCCGCGTCGGGCGCCGAGCTCGAGTTCCGGCCCTCGGATGCGCCTTGGGGCCATCCGGGCCGCTCGGCCGATGTCTACCGGATCGACGGCGAGAGCGCCGGGCACATCGGTTGGATCGGGCAGCTGCACCCGCGCCTGCAACGCGCGCTGGAGCTGGATGTCGACGTGGTGGGTTTCGAGGTCGAGTTGCGCCCGCTGCAGCGCCGCGCGGTGCCGGTCGCCGGCCGTGTCTCGCGCTACCCGTCCGTCCGCCGGGACCTCGCGTTCGTCGTCGCGCAGGACGTGCACTGGGCGCAGCTGGAAGGCGGTATCCGGCAGGCCGCAGGCCCGTCCCTGCGTGATCTGGTGGTCTTCGACGTGTACCAGGGCAAGGGCGTGGAAACAGGTTTCAAGAGTCTCGCTATGGGCTTGATTCTGCAGGAGGAATCCCGCACCCTGACCGACCGCGACGTGGACGACGTGGTGGCCCGCGTGGTCGAGGCGTTGAGCCGCGACCACGGGGCGCAGATCCGAGGATAGGGCCCACGGCGGCGTGCCCCAGGCGCGTTGCACCGTTCGAGATTGAAGATGGCATTGACCAAAGCCGAGATGGCCGAGCGTCTGTTCGACGAGGTCGGGCTCAACAAGCGCGAGGCCAAGGAGTTCGTCGACGCGTTCTTCGACGCCCTGCGCGAGTCGTTGGAGCAGGGTCGCCAGGTCAAGCTTTCGGGCTTCGGCAACTTCGACCTGCGGCGCAAGAACCAGCGCCCGGGCCGCAACCCCAAGACCGGTGAGGAGATTCCGATCTCCGCGCGCACGGTGGTGACCTTCCGTCCCGGGCAGAAGCTCAAGGAGCGGGTCGAGGCCTACAGCAGAGATGGAGCCCAGTGATGCTTGACCCCGGCAGCAATCGCGAGCTCCCACCGATCCCGGCCAAGCGCTACTTCACCATCGGCGAGGTCAGCGAGCTGTGCGACGTCAAGCCGCACGTGCTGCGCTACTGGGAAACCGAGTTTCCCTCGCTCAACCCGGTCAAGCGCCGCGGCAACCGCCGCTACTACCAGCGCCACGAGGTGCTGATGGTGCGGCAGATCCGCGGCCTGCTGTACGAGCAGGGCTACACCATCGGTGGCGCGCGCCTCCGGTTGGAGGGCGAGGCCGGCAAGGACGAGTCCGCGCTGAGCTCGCAGATCATCAAGCAGGTGCGGATGGAGCTGGAAGAGGTCCTGCAACTGCTGCGGCGCTGAGTGCACGCGGCGGGCATGGCTCCTACAACGCCGGCCGGCAGGGTATAATCGCCGGCCGCTGTAACGAAGTATCCGGGGCGTAGCGCAGCCTGGTAGCGCACCTGTCTGGGGGACAGGTGGTCGTCGGTTCAAATC
>CBIHLN010000131.1:0-4794 GCA_966210725.1 uncultured Lysobacter sp.
CTCGATGGCCGCCGCCGCCGCCGCCGGCCATCGAGCTGGAGAACGGCGTCACCGTCACCGGCATCGAAGTGCTGGCGGGCGAAGGCATCCGCTACGAGCTGGAGGTGCCCAACGGCGCGTCCAATCTGTTGTTCGCGATGTTCGGCGGCACGGGCGATGCGGACATGTACGTGCGGTATGGCGCCGAACCGACCGATACCGCCTTCGATTGCCGTCCGTTCTCTTTCGGCAACGACGAAACGTGCTTCTTCCCCGCACCGCAGGGCGGCACGTGGTATGTCACGGTGAAGGGCTTCTCCGACGCCAGTGGCGTATCGCTGTATCCCAGCTTCGTGGACGCCAACTGGCCGCGGGGCCTGGAGGCCGACGCGGAGCCGCTGGGCAACAACCGCACCGAGGTCAACCTGACCTGGGAGGCCGGCGACCAGCGCGTGGACATCTACCGCAACGACGCGATCCTGAAGACCGTGCGTAACCGCGGCAACGCGCGCGACGTGTTCCGGATCATCGGCAGCGGCGTGATGAGCTACAAGATCTGCAACAACGGGACGCTGGAGTGCTCCAGCCCCGTCGAGATCGAGTACGAGTCCACCGGACGCGCACGCCGCACCCGTTGAGGTTCCACTGCAGCCCGAGGGCCCAGTTCGCTGGGCCCTCTCTGTAGGACGCCCAGCTCATTGGGTCCTCTTTTGTAACGACGCCTGTTCCACTGGTCTCTTCCTTGTATGACGCTCTCTTGCACGGCGCCCGGGCCACCGGGCCTCTCACACGTGGTGTCCGGGCGACCGGGCTTCGCGTCAACCCCGTCCGCCCGATGCCCGTCGCGGCCGCACCGATCCGCTTGCCAGGAGAATCCGAATGCGCTTCCGTTTCCGTCTGCTGCCCGGCCCGTCATGGGCGTGCCTGCTCGCCGCGGTGCTCATCGCCGGCTGCAGCCGCGAGCCGGCATCGACGGACCCCGCAGCATCCGACACGCCGGCCTCCGCCATCGCCCGGTCCGATGCGCGCCTGCAGCTGGTGAACAACAACGGCCGGATCCGCTATGACGGCACCGTCGACAGCGAGGCCACGCGGACCGCGCTCATAGACACGCTGGCCGCGGCCTATGGCGCCGACCGCATCGGCGGCGAACTGCGCGTGGAGCCCACGACGCGTGCGCCGGGGTGGCTGGACGCGATCGGGCCGCTGCTCGCGGGTTTCGACCTGCCAGGGTCTGCACTGGGCTTCGATGGCGACCGCATCGCCCTGAGTGGGCAGGTGACGGATGTCGAGCGTGCGCGCCTGCTCGAACTCGCGCGCCAGCAGTTCCCCGACGCCACGCTGGAAGGCCTGTTCGAAGGGGCCGTGCGCGACGCGGACACGCCGCTGGATGCCGACGCACAGGCGCTGGAAGCGCTGGCGCCGGATGCGTCCGCGCAATCGGTGGTCGACGCCCTGAACATGATGGACGTCGCGTTCGAACCCGACAGCGCGCAGGTCTCGCCCGCCAGCCTCGACATCATCAGCCGCGCCGGCCGGGCCATCGCCGACCTGCCGCCCGAGACGCGCGTGCGCATCGTCGGTGAGAGCCGCCCGCTCGGCGATGCCGACGAGGCGCGGCGCCGCGCTCAGCAACGCGCCGAGGCCGTGAAGGTGCAGCTGATCATCAACGGCAGCAGCCCGGCCCGGCTCGACACTCGTGCCGCCACCGGTGCCGGCGCCGACCGCGTCACCTTCGAAGTGGCGGACTGAGGCGAACCGGCACGCCGCGCGGGCAGTCGGTTGCGCCGCAGGCGGATGCTCCCGGCCGGCGTGACCTGAAGGATTCAGCCTCGCGCACGTGCGCCGTGGCGGGTTCTCCGCGGACGGTGCCCATCGGCCTCCGGCCCGTCCATTGCACGGGCGTTCATGCGCTGCGCAGGCCCCGCGTGCACCCCGCACGCCATGCCGTGTCGTGACTGCGGGACATCGACGACGCCCCTGGGCCCGCTCTTCCGTTCCGGGCATTTGCCCCCACCTAGGCCAGTCGCTACGCTCCCCTGTTCGCCGGCGTACTGCCAGCCGGCCTCCCCATCGAAGGCCCCCACCGACGCATGGATACCATCCGCATCCGCGGCGCGCGGACGCACAACCTCAAGAACGTCGACCTCGACCTGCCCCGCGACCAGCTGATCGTGATCACCGGCCTGTCCGGATCGGGCAAGTCCTCGCTGGCATTCGACACCATCTACGCCGAAGGCCAGCGCCGCTACGTCGAGTCGCTGTCGGCGTACGCGCGCCAGTTCCTTTCGGTGATGGAGAAGCCCGATGTCGACCACATCGAGGGCCTGAGCCCGGCCATCTCCATCGAGCAGAAATCGACCTCGCACAACCCGCGATCGACGGTCGGCACCATCACCGAGATCTACGACTACCTGCGCCTGCTGTACGCGCGCGTGGGCACGCCGCGCTGCCCGGACCACCACTACCCGCTGGAGGCGCAGACGGTCAGCCAGATGGTCGACCAGGTCGTCGCCCTGGCCGACAAGCCGGCCACGGCGGAGCAGCGCTACATGCTGCTGGCACCGGTGGTGCGCGAGCGCAAGGGCGAGCACGCGCAGGTGTTCGAGCAGCTGCGCGCACAGGGCTTCGTGCGCGTGCGCGTGGACGGCGAGCTGCACGAGATCGACGCGGTGCCGCCGCTGGCGCTGCGGGTCAAGCACACCATCGAGGCGGTGGTCGACCGCTTCCGCCCGCGCGAGGACATGAAGCAGCGCCTGGCCGAATCCTTCGAGACCGCGCTCAAGCTCGGCGAAGGCATGGCGTCCGTCGTCTCGCTGGATGACGCCGGCACCGAGCCGCTGCTGTTTTCCTCCAAGTACAGCTGCCCGGTGTGCGATTACGCGCTGCCGGAGCTGGAACCGCGACTGTTCTCGTTCAACTCGCCGGTCGGCGCGTGCCCGACCTGCGACGGCCTGGGCGTGGCGCAGTTCTTCGACCCCGCCCGCGTCGTCGTGCACCCCGAACTGGCGCTGTCGGCCGGCGCCGTGCGCGGCTGGGACCGCCGCAACGCCTATTACTTCCAGCTGATCCAGTCGCTGGCCAAGCACTACCGGTTCGATGTCGACGCGCCGTGGCAGTCGCTGCCCGAGGACATCCGCAATGCCGTGCTGTTCGGCAGCGGCACCGAGCTGATCAACTTCAACTACCTGACCGATGGCGGCAGCCGCAGCCAGCGCCGTCACCGGTTCGAGGGCATCGTCCCCAACCTTGAGCGCCGCTACCGCGAGACCGAGTCGGCCGCGGTACGCGAGGAGCTGTCCAAGTACATCAGCGAACGCGCCTGCACCGAGTGCGGCGGCGCGCGCCTCAACCGGGCCGCGCGCAACGTGTTCGTCGACGACCGTCCGCTGCCGGACATTGTGGTGATGCCCGTCGACGAGGCGCTCGCGTTCTTCAAGCACCTCGAACTGCCGGGCTGGCGCGGCGAGATCGCGGTCAAGATCGTCAAGGAGATCGGCGACCGGCTGCGCTTCCTGGTCGACGTCGGCCTCGACTACCTCACGCTTGAGCGCAAGGCCGACTCGCTGTCGGGCGGCGAGGCGCAGCGCATCCGCCTGGCCTCCCAGATCGGCGCGGGCCTGGTCGGCGTGATGTACGTGCTGGACGAGCCGTCCATCGGCCTGCACCAGCGCGACAACGAGCGCCTGCTGGGCACCCTCACCCGCCTGCGCGACCTCGGCAACACGGTGATCGTGGTCGAGCACGACGAGGACGCGATCCGGCTGGCGGACCACATCGTCGACATCGGCCCCGGCGCCGGCGTGCACGGCGGTGAGGTCGTGGCGCAGGGCTCGTACAAGGACGTGCTGAAGGCGCCGCGCTCGCTGACCGGCCAGTACCTCAGCGGCAAGCGCCGCATCGAGGTGCCCGCGCAGCGCCGCAAGCCCGATCCGAAGACGACCCTGCACCTGCGCGGTGCCACCGGCAACAACCTGAAGAACGTCGACCTGGACATCCCGGCCGGGCTGTTCACCTGCGTCACCGGTGTTTCGGGTTCAGGCAAGTCGACGCTGATCAACGACACGCTGTATCCGATCACCGCCAACGAACTCAACGGCGCCTCGCAGACCGTCGCGCCGTTCGTATCGGTCGAGAACGTCGACCTGTTCGACAAGGTGGTCGACATCGACCAGTCGCCGATCGGACGGACCCCGCGCTCCAACCCGGCCACCTACACCGGGCTGTTCACGCCGCTGCGCGAGCTGTTCGCGCAGGTGCCCGAAGCGCGCGCACGCGGCTATGCGCCGGGTCGCTTCAGCTTCAACGTGCGCGGCGGCCGTTGCGAGGCCTGCCAGGGCGACGGCCTCATCAAGGTCGAGATGCACTTCCTGCCCGACGTCTACGTGCCGTGCGATGTCTGCGGCGGCAAGCGCTACAACCGCGAGACGCTGGAGATCCTCTACAAGGGGTACAACATCAACGACGTGCTCGAGATGACCGTCGAGGATGCGCTGAACCTGTTCGAGGCGATCCCGTCGATCTCCCGCAAGCTGGAAACGCTGATCGATGTCGGCCTGAGCTACATCAAGCTCGGCCAGAGCGCGACGACGCTGTCGGGTGGCGAAGCCCAGCGCGTGAAGCTTTCGAAGGAGCTCTCGCGCCGCGATACGGGGCGCACGCTCTACATCCTCGACGAGCCGACCACCGGCCTGCACTTCCACGACATCGAGCACCTGTTGGCGGTGCTGCACCGCCTGCGCGACGACGGCAACACGGTCGTGGTGATCGAGCACAACCTGGACGTGATCAAGACCGCCGACTGGATCGTCGACC
>CBIHLN010000132.1:0-4665 GCA_966210725.1 uncultured Lysobacter sp.
TCGGCGCCGGCGTGGTGAGCAAGATCATCAAGTGACGCCCTGACCCGTGCGCGCCGATGGCGCGCACGGTGTTGTGAGGCCGTCCGCGGTGACACCCAGGCGAGTCGGCAACGGCTCGCCGTTGCCGTCTAAGGAAAACCCGTAAAAAACAGTACGCCAGTAGCTCAATTGGCAGAGCAGCGGTCTCCAAAACCGCAGGTTGGGGGTTCGAGTCCCTCCTGGCGTGCCACTGATGATGCAACCGCTCCGGCGGGCGCACGACGAGCCGGATGAACACCAAGGTCGAACAACCCAAGTCCAGCAGCAGCGCTGGCGATGTCGTCAAGTACGTACTGGCCATTGCGCTGGTTGCCGCTGGCGTCTTCGGTTACACCTGGTTCGAACAGTGGCCGGGCGCGCTGCGTGCGCTGCTGGTCGCCGGTGGCCTGGTCGCCGGTGTGCTGGTGTTCTTCACCAGCCACAAGGGCGAGGAGACCCGCGAATTCCTGTCGGAGGCGCGCTTCGAGCTGCGCAAGGTCGTATGGCCGACCCGCCAGGAAGCGCTGCGCACCACCTGGGTGGTGATGATCGCGGTGGTGATTCTCAGCCTGATCCTGGCCGGCTTCGATACGGTCATCCAGTTTCTGATCAAGTTGTTCCTGGGGCGTTGAGGCAATGAGCGATAACGAGAACAAGCGCTGGTACGTGGTCCACGCCTACTCGGGCTTCGAGAAGACGGTGGCCCAGGCGCTGCGTGACCGCATCGTCCGTGCCGAGATGCAGGACCGCTTCGGCGACGTCCTGGTCCCGACCGAGGAGGTCGTGGAGATGCGCTCGGGCCAGAAGCGCCGCAGCGAGCGCAAGTTCTTCCCCGGCTACGTGCTGGTGCAGATCGCCACGCACGACGAGAACGGCATCCCCCGGATCGACAGCGAGAGCTGGCACCTGATCAAGGAGACGCCGAAGGTGATGGGCTTCATCGGCGGCACCGCCGACCGTCCGCTGCCGATCGCCGACCATGAGGCCGATGCCATCCTCAACCGCGTGCAGGAAGGCGTGGAGAAGCCCAAGCCGAAGGTGCTGTTCGAGGCCGGCGAGATGGTCCGCGTCATCGACGGGCCGTTCAACGACTTCAACGGCGTGGTCGAGGAAATCAACTACGAGAAGAGCCGCCTGCGCGTCGCAGTGCTGATCTTCGGCCGCTCGACCCCGGTCGAGCTGGAATTCGGGCAGGTCGAGAAGGCCTGACCCGGCTGATTCGCCGGGGCGAGTGGTTCGCCCGGGCAACAACGCGAGGAGCCCCGCAGCCGATGGCGTGCAGGCGACTGGACTCGCAGGAGCAAAGCAATGGCTAAGAAAGTTATCGGTTACATCAAGCTGCAGGTGAAGGCCGGCCAGGCCAACCCGTCGCCGCCGGTGGGCCCCGCCCTCGGCCAGCGCGGCCTGAACATCATGGAGTTCTGCAAGGCGTTCAACGCCGCCACCCAGAAGCTGGAGCCGGGCCTCCCGATCCCGACCGTGATCACCGCGTACTCGGACCGCACCTTCACCTTCATCACCAAGACGCCGCCGGCGTCGATCCTGCTGAAGAAGGCCGTGGGCATCACCTCCGGCTCCAAGCGTCCGAACACCGACAAGGTGGGCAAGGTCACCCGCGCCCAGCTCGAGGAGATCGCCAAGTCGAAGGAACCCGACCTGACGGCGGCCGACCTGGAAGCGGCGGTGCGCACGATTGCGGGCTCGGCCCGTTCCATGGGTCTGGTGGTGGAGGGTTAAGACATGGCGATGACCAAGCGTGAGAAGGCCATCAAGGCCGCCGTGGTGCCGGGCAAGGCGTATGCCTTCGACGACGCCATCAAGATTGTGAAGACCGCCACCAAGGCCAAGTTCGTCGAGTCCGTGGACGTCGCCGTGCGCCTGGGCGTGGATGCCAAGAAGTCCGACCAGCAGGTGCGCGGCTCGACCGTGCTGCCCGCAGGTACCGGCAAGAGCGTCCGCGTGGCCGTGTTCTGCCCGGCCGGTGCCAAGGCCGAGGAAGCCCTGGCCGCTGGCGCCGATGCGGTGGGCATGGACGACCTGGCCGAGAAGATGCAGGCCGGCGACCTGAACTACGACGTCGTGATCGCCACGCCGGACGCCATGCGCGTCGTCGGCAAGCTCGGCACCGTGCTGGGCCCGCGCGGCCTGATGCCCAACCCGAAGGTCGGCACCGTTTCGCCGAACCCGGGCGAGGCCGTCAAGAACGCCAAGGGCGGCCAGGTGCGCTACCGCACCGACAAGGCCGGCATCATCCACTGCACCATCGGCAAGGCCGACTTCGACGACGCCTCGCTGAAGGGCAACCTCGAGGCGCTGCTGGCCGACCTGATCAAGGCCAAGCCGGCCACCGCCAAGGGCCAGTACCTGCAGAAGGTGTCGGTCAGCTCGACCATGGGTCCCGGCGTGGCCGTCGACCAGTCGAGCCTGGCGCTGAAGTAATGGCATGATCCGCGCCGCGTGCGCGGGTTCGCCGGGTGGGCCCACCGGTTCCCGTACGCGGGGGCGGTGGGCACGACCGTTTCAACCGGTGCCGGGGGCATTCCCTCGACATCGCCACTTTTGAGGGCATCGCACGGGATTCCATCCCCGCGCGATCGCCGTCAAAGACCGCAGGCGCGGTCTGCGCGCAATGACGACGGGCACGGAAGCTCGATACGGCATGGAGTCGTCGTCATCGCAGGCGGGAGCGCTTAATCCGGTCCCTCGGGACCAGGGCCTGCGTAGATGGTGCCGCCCCCTCTGGAAATATCTGGAAGGGCCGCCACCGGGATGCGAAAGCGTCCCCGATGCCAATGGACGGCGTCGCCCAGGACCGCCGGCGGCAGGAGCCGCGGGCGGAGTTTCAATTGGAGGAGTGCAATGGCTCTTAATCTGTCCCAGAAGCAAGAAGTCGTCGCCGAAGTGGCCGAAGTTGCCTCGAAGGCCCACTCCTTGATCGCCGCAGAGTACGCAGGCGTCACGGTCAGCCAGATGACCGAGATGCGCAAGAAGGCTCGCGAAACCGGCGTCTACCTGCGCGTGGTCAAGAACACCTTGGCTTCGCGTGCGGTCGCCGGCACCGAATACGAGTGCGTCAAGGACGTGCTCGTCGGTCCGCTGCTGTATGCGTTCTCGACCGAGGAGCCCGGCGCTGCCGGTCGCCTGATCAAGGAATTCGCCAAGGGCAACGACAAGCTGCAGGCCAAGGTCGTCGCGTTGGGAGGCCAGCTGTATCCGGCCAGCCACGTCGACGTGCTGGCTTCGCTGCCGACCCGCGACCAGGCGCTGGCGATGCTCGCCCGCGTGCTGTCCGAGCCGGCCGCGATGTTCGCGCGTGCGGTCAAGGCCGTGGCCGACCAGCAGGGCGGTGGCGAAGAAGCCCCCGCCGCCGAAGCGACGGCGGAAACGGCCTGACGGCCGGCCCGCTCCGGCGGGTGCTTTCCGAACCCCATTCGTAAGATCAATTTCCAGAGGTAAATCAACATGTCCCTGTCCAACGAGCAGATCGTCGACGCAATCGCCGAGAAGTCCCTGATGGAAGTGATGGAGCTGGTCAAGGCCATCGAAGAGAAGTTCGGCGTCTCCGCCGCCGCTCCGGTCATGGCCGCTGCCGGCCCGGCCGCTGCCGGCCCGGCTGCCGAGGAGCAGACCGAGTTCACCGTCGTGCTGAAGGCCGCCGGCGAGAAGAAGGTCGAAGTCATCAAGGCCGTCCGTGCCATCACCGGCCTGGGCCTGAAGGAAGCCAAGGACCTGGTGGAAGGCGCCCCGAAGGACGTGAAGGAAGGCGTCTCGAAGGAAGAAGCCGAGAAGCTGAAGAAGGACCTCGAGGCCGCTGGCGCGACCGCCGAGCTGAAGTAAGCCGTACTTGCGTCGCCGGGCGTCATTGGCGACCACGAAGGCTGGGGGCGAAAGCCCCCGGCCTTTGACCGTTGTAGTCCGAAGCTAGTAGCAATACCCGAAAATCGACATCGAGTTGGTAGTTGGAAGTAGCAGGAGAGGGCGTGCTGGTGCCGGCAATACCAGCGACTTCCAACTGACGATTCCCCCGGATCGCACTCCGATCCCCCAGGGCCGCGCGGACCGACCACCGCGCACCGCCGCTTGGCGGCGGGCCCACATGTAACCGAGGCGGTAGCCCACCATGACCACAGCTTCCACGACCCAATACTCGTTCACCGAAAAGAAGCGCGTCCGCAAGGACTTCGGCAAGCGCAAGTCGATCCTGGAGGTCCCCTTCCTCCTGGCGATCCAGGTGGACTCCTACCGCGCCTTCCTGCAGGAAGACGTCGAGCCGTCCAAGCGCGCCGACCGCGGCCTGCACGCCGCGCTCAAGTCGGTGTTCCCGATCAGCAGCTACAGCGGCAACGCCGCGCTGGAGTACGTGGGCTACAAGCTGGGCGAGCCCGCGTTCGACGAGCGCGAGTGCCGCAACCGCGGCCTGAGCTACGGCGCCCCGCTGCGCGTCACCGTGCGCCTGGTGATCTACGACCGCGAGTCGTCGACCAAGGCCATCAAGTACGTGAAGGAGCAGGAGGTCTACATGGGCGAGATCCCGCTCATGACCGACAACGGCACCTTCATCGTCAACGGCACCGAGCGCGTCATCGTCTCGCAGCTGCACCGCTCGCCGGGCGTGTTCTTCGACCACGACCGCGGCAAGACCCATTC
>CBIHLN010000133.1:0-4516 GCA_966210725.1 uncultured Lysobacter sp.
CTGCACAACCTGCGCCACTACCAGCGGCTGATGGCCGACATGCGCGAGGCCATCGCGCAGGGAACCTTCGCCGCCTTCCGCGAGTCCTTCCATGCGGCCAAGGCCCGCGCGGCCGGCTGAGCGGCCGCGCCAGCGCCGGCAAAGGGGCCGGACGCGCCCCGTGGCATAATCCCCGGCTATTTTCAGCCCCTTCCGGAAACCGACATGAACCTGCTCGACCTCCTGATTGCCCCCGCCCATGCGCAGACCGCGGCCCAGCCGGGCGGCTTCGGCATGTCGCTGCTGTTCCCGATCCTGCTGATCGGCGTGATGTACTTCCTGATGATCCGCCCGCAGATGAAGCGCGCCAAGGAGCACAAGGCGATGCTCGAGAAGCTTTCGCGGGGCGACGAGGTGATCACCAACGGCGGCATCGCCGGCACCGTGTCCGATCTGGGCGACAGCTTCGTCACCGTGGAGATCGCCGACAACGTGCGCATCCGCGTGCAGAAGGGCGCCATCGCCAACGTCCTGCCCAAGGGCACCTTGAAGTCGGCCTGAACGCCGCCACCCTCTAGGCTCGTTTCCGGCGGCCGCCCGGCCGCCGCGGGGTCCATTCGATGCTGACTTACGCACGCTGGCAGTACGCCATCATCCTGATCGTCCTGTTGTTCAGCGGTCTGTACGCGCTGCCCAACGTGTTCCCGCAGGACCCTTCCGTCCAGGTCACCGCCAACCGCGGATCGGTCGTGGACGAGGGCCTGCGTTCTCGGATCCAGTCCGAACTCCAGGCCGCCGGCGTCACCGTCAAATCGGTGGACATCGACGATGGCGATCTGTTGGTGCGGCTGCCCAGCGCCGACATGCAGGTCAAGGCCGCCGACACGCTGCGTCCGGAACTGGGCAACGACTACGTCGTGGCGCTGAACCTGGCGTCCACTGTGCCGGACTGGCTGGACGCACTGGGCGCCAAGCCGATGCTGCTGGGCCTGGACCTGCAGGGTGGCGTCCACTTCACCATGCAGGTGGACCAGGCCGCGGCGCTGCAGAAGCGGCTGGATGCGACGGCGGAGGACATCCGCGTGCTGCTGCGCGAGAACCGCGTGCGCTACCAGTCGGTCGAACGCCGTCCCGACGGCACCATCCTGGCCACGCTGCCGTCGCCGGCGGACGCCGGGCGCGCGCGCGAGCTGGTCGTGCAGAACCTCGCGCAGGGCTCGACCGGGGTGATGGCCGGGCAGGCGACCCTGACCGCCGAGCCGCAGGGCAACACCCTCGTGGTGCGCATGTCCGAGGCCGAACTCAACCGCCTGACCGCCGACGCCATCGAGCAGAACGTCGGCACGCTGCGCAATCGCGTCAACGCGCTCGGCGTCGCCGAGCCGATCATCCAGCGCCAGGGCGACGACCGCATCGTGGTGCAGCTGCCCGGTGTCCAGGACACCGCCCAGGCCAAGCGCATCATCGGTGCGACCGCCACGCTGGAATACCGCGCGGCGCTCGAGGGCAACGCCTACGACGCCGTGTCGACGGGCATCGTGCCGCCCGAGGCGCGGGTGTACTACCGCCGTGACGTCGGCCCGGATGGCAAGCCGATCCCGGTGCTGCTGAGCCGCCGCGTGATCACCACCGGCGACCAGCTGGTCGGCGCGACCTCCGGTCTGGACCCGCAGTCGGGCACACCGTCGGTGTCGGTGCGCCTCAACGCCGCCGGCGGCCAGCGCATGTTCGACTTCACCAGCCAGAACGTCGGCAAGCCGATGGCCGTGGTGTTCATCGAGCGCATCCCCGAGGTGCGCATGGTCGATGGCGAGGAAGTCCGCACCACGCGCGTCAACGAGGAAGTGATCTCGGTGGCCAACATCAATGGCGTGTTCGGCCGCGACTTCCAGACCACCGGCCTGGACAGCATGCAGGAGGCGGCCGACCTGGCGCTGCTGCTGCGCTCGGGCTCGCTGGCCGCGCCCATGGACTTCATCGAGGAGCGCGTGGTCGGCCCCAGCCTGGGCGCGGAGAACGTCGAGCGCGGCCTGAAGGCGGTGCTGTACTCGTTCGTGTTCACGCTGGTCTTCTTCCTCTTCTACTACCGCATGTTCGGCCTGATCACCTGCATGGCGTTGCTGGTCAACCTGCTGATGGTGGTGGCGGTGATGTCGCTCGCCGGCTTCACGCTGACGCTGCCGGGCCTGGCGGGTATCGCACTGACGGTCGGCCTGTCGGTCGACGCCAACGTGCTGATCAACGAGCGCATACGCGAGGAGCTCAGGGCCGGGTTGCCACCCAAGGCGGCGATCGCGACGGGTTACGAGAAGGCGTCGGGCTCGATCTTCGACGCCAACATCACCGCCATCCTGGCCGGCGTGGCGCTGTTCGCCTTCGGCACCGGCCCGGTCAAGGGCTTCGCGGTGGCGCTGGTGGTGGGCATCCTGACCTCCATGTACACCGCGGTTTCGGCCTCGCGCGGCATTGCCACGCTGATCTACGGTGGCCGCCGCAAGCTCAAGTCGATCGCGATCTGACGGGGACGCCTGATGAAATTCTTCACCCTGATTCCCCATGGCACCCGCTTCGACTTCATGCGCCTGCGCTGGGTCTCGCTGGGCATCGCCTTCGCCATCATGCTGGCGGCGATCGGCGCGATCGCCTTCAAGGGCTTCAACTTCGCGCTGGACTTCACCGGTGGCAACGTCACCGAACTGCGCTTCGAGCGGCCGGTGGATGTGGACGACGTGCGCCAGCGCCTGGACGCGGCGGGCTACCCGGGCGCGCAGGTGCAGACCTTCGGTTCCGGCAACGACCTGCTGATCCGCCTGCAGCCCAAGGAGGGCGAGGCCGGGGAAGCGGGCGTGGTCGACTCCAACACCGCGGCCGAGGTGCAGCGCGCGGTGTCGACCGCGGACAACCCCGGCCAGGTGCTGAGCAGCGAGTTCGTCGGCCCGCAGGTCGGCAAGGACCTGGCGCTCAACGGCATCTGGGCGCTGATCTTCGTGGTGGTCGGTTTCCTGATCTACATCTCGATCCGGTTCGAGAAGAAGTTCGCCATCGCCGCGGTGATCACCACGCTGCACGACGTGGTGATCGTCGCCGGCTGGTTCGCGCTGTTCGGGCACGAGTTCGACCTCACCGTGCTGGCCGGCCTGCTGTCGGTCATGGGTTTCTCGATCAACGACACCATCGTCGTGTTCGACCGCGTGCGCGAGAACTTCCGCTCCATGCGCGACGACCCGGAAACGATCCTCAATACGTCGATCAACCAGACACTGTCGCGCACGATCATCACCTCGCTGGTGGCGCTGCTGACCGTGGTCGCGCTGTACCTCTACGGCGGTGGTTCGCTGCAGGGCATGGCCGAGTCGCAGATCGTCGGCATCATCGTCGGCACGCTGTCGTCGATCTTCGTCGCCTGCCCGCTGCTGACCCTGGGCTTCATGAAGGTCACCAAGCAGGACCTGATGCCCAAGGCGCGCGACGAGGCGGCGCTCGCACGCCGTCCCTGACGGGCTATCGACGAGGCAACGAAAAAGGCCGCGCATCTGCGCGGCCTTTTTTTCTTGTCGGTGGTCCAGCGTGACCGGCGGCGCGCCCAGTCCACGCCTGTTTTCACAACGAAGGACGGGCAGGGGCCTTCATCCATTGCAACGAGTGGCGCCCGGGCCACCCGCGGCGCCCTCTCCCGTCAGTCGAACGCGCTGGCGTACCCGGTGTTGACGATCTTCTGCTGCAACGCATCGGCGACCTTGATGTTGCCGGCCACCAGGGTGCGCGGTGCGACGCCGCGGGCGTCCATGGGGCCGGTGGTGCGGCCACGGAAGTCGGAGATCCTGCCGCCCGACTCGCGCACCATCAACGCGCCGGCGGCGATGTCCCACGGCTTCACGCCGGCTTCGAAGTAGGCATCGGCGCGGCCGCAGGCGACATAGGCCAGGTCCAGCGCGGCCGAGCCGGTGCGGCGGATGTCCTCGGCTTCGGTCAGCAGGGTGTCGACGCATTTGAGGTGCGCGCTGGCGCGGCTGCGCTCACGCGGGGGGAACCCGGTGATTAGCATCGCGCCATTGAGGTCCTTGCGGTCGGCCACGCGCACGCGCTTCTCGTTGAGCTGGGTGCCGCTGCCGCGGCTGGCGGTGAACAGCTCGTTGCGCAGCGGGTCGAAGATCACGCCGTGGATCGGCTCGCCGTTTTCCACCAGCGCGATCGACACGCAGAAGTGCGGGATGCCGCGCAGGTAGTTGCTGGTGCCGTCCAGCGGATCGATGACCCAGGTAAACCGGCTGCCGCCGCGCCCGGCGGTCTGGCCGCTTTCCTCGCCGAGGATCGCGTAGTCCGGCGTGGAGCGGCGGAATTCCTTGATGATTTCCTTCTCGGCCAGCTCGTCGACTTCGCTGGCGTAGTCCATCCGGTCCTTCTCGACCACGTTCAGCGCGTCGAGCTTGTACATGTGCCGCAGCAGCACGTTGCCGGCGGCGCGGGCGGCCTTGACCATGAGGGTGACGGCGGGTTTCTGCATGGGCGAAGGCCTCGCGGGAGGTGGGGGACGGAC
>CBIHLN010000134.1:0-4475 GCA_966210725.1 uncultured Lysobacter sp.
GAGCGGGAGCGGTGCGCATCGGGGCGGACGTGGCGGCGGGGAACTGGGATACAGGATGCGCAAGCCGCGGTCACGGCCGTGTCGTCATCCGGCCATGTCGGCATCGCGACACGCGGGACGGTCAGGCGACAGACAGCTTCAGGACCCCGGCGACCCGTGCGGTCAGGCGTCGGCCCCTGCGCGCTGGGCCGCCAGGAACGCGCGCAACGAGGCCGGCCGCACGGGTTTGGTCAGGACCGGGCAGCCGCGCTCGCGTGCGCGCCTGGCGACCGCATCGCTGCCGTCACCGGTCAGCAGCGCGGCAGGCAAGGCCCGTCGCGTGGCCGCCCGCAGCGCGTCGATCACGCCGAGGCCGTCGAGCCGGTCGTGCAGGTGGTAATCCACCAACGCGACATCCGGTGGGTGGTCCTCCACCAGGGCCAGCGCCTGGTCGACGGTGGCAGCGGTCATGGCGATCGCCTGCCAGCGCGACAGCAGGGCGCGCATGCCGTCCAGGATTTCAGCATCGTTGTCGATGCACAGCACGCGCAGCCCCGCCAGCTCGTGGGCGGCCTGCAACCCGGCCGGTGCGGCCGGCAGCGGTGGCGTGATCGCATTCGCCGTTGACCGCGGCACCTGGACGGCGAACACGCTGCCGCGCCCCACGCGCGAGCGCACCGTCAGCGGATGGGCCAGCGTGCGCGCGATGCGCTGGCAGATCGACAGCCCCAGGCCGAGCCCGCGCTCACCGTCCTGGCTGGGCCGCTCGAACCGCCGGAACTCTTCGAAGATCTGGCCCAGGTGGTGGTCCGGGATGCCGGGTCCGGTGTCCCACACTTCGAGGCGCACATGGCCATCGCAGGGCCGCGCCACCAGCAGCACACCGCCTCGCCGCGTATAGCGCAACGCATTGGCGATGAAGTTCTGCAGCGCGCGCCGCAGCAGCCGGCGGTCGCTGCAGACCGGCAACGGACCGGCCGGCACGCGCAGCCTCAGCGCCAGTCCACGCGTCGCCGCGCCCGGTGCGTACTGCGCGGCCAGCTCGCGCAGCAGCGCACCCGCGTCGAACGTGTCCAACGATGGCTGCAGCGCGCCGGCGTCCAGGCGCGAAATGTCGAGCAGCCCGTCCAGCAGGTCTTCGGCGGCGCGCAGGGCGGCGTCCACGCGCTCGGCCAGCCGCGCCTGTTCACCGATGTCACCGCTTTCGCGCAGCGCCGAGGTGAACAGCCGCGCGGCATTGAGCGGCTGCAGGACGTCATGGCTGACCGCGGCCAGGAAGCGGGTCTTGGCCTGCTGCGCGGACTCGGCTTCGCGCGTGCGCTGCTCCACGCGCTGCTCCAGCGTCTCGTTGATCTCGCGCAACGACTGTTCGGCGCGCTTGTAGTCGGTGACGTCGCTGTAGCTGGTGACGTAGCCACCGCCCGCCAGCGGCTGGCCGCGCATCTCGATGACCTGGCCGTTGGCGCGCACGCGCTCGAACACGTGCGGCGCGCCGGCGCGCAGGTGCTCCAGGCGGCGTTGCACCTGCGCGTCGATGTCACCGCTGCCCAGTTCGCCGCGTTCGGCATTCCAGCGGATCAGGTCGGCCACCGGGCGGCCGACGTAGAGCATGCCGTCGGGGTAGTCGAACAGCTCCTGGTAGCGGTGGTTCCAGGCCACCAGCCGCATGCGTGCGTCCACCACGCTGACGCCCTGGCTGATGTTTTCCAGCGTGGTCGACAGCACCTGGCGGTTGAAGCGCAGCTCCTGGTTGGCTTCGTCCAGCAGCGCGACCACCTCCCCCAGCTCCATGCCCGAGCCGCGCAGCGCGCTGGTCAGCGTCAAGCGTGCCGACGCCGCACCGATCGCCGAGGCCAGCAGGCGCTCGGTGAACTGCGCCAGGGCGCGGTCGGCCGGCTGCGCGGGTTGCCAGGTACCGCCCTGGCGGGCGGCGTGGTCCTCGAATGCGCGCCGGGCGTGGCGCTCGCCGACGATGCGCTCGGCCAGCGCCAACAACTCACCGGCACGCACGCTGCCCGCCCAGCCACCGGGGCCGAGCGCGGGCCGCTGCACGTACGGGTCCAGGAACGGCGAGGCCAGCAGCTGGTCCTGAAGCCGCGGCCGCTGGCGCGCGGACACCAGCACGAACACGCCGGCGTTGAGCAGCAGCGACCAGACCACGCCGTGCGTCAGCGCGTCCCAACCGCTCATGCCGAACAGCGCTTCCGGGCGCAGCCACGCCAGGCCAAAGGGCCCGCGCTCGATCCATTGCGCATCGATCCAGCCGGTGCGCGACAGCGCGGGCAACGCCAAGGTGTAAGCCCAGGCCACCGCACCGGCCAGCAGTCCGCTGAACGCCCCGGCGCGGCTGGCGCCGCGCCAGTACAGCCCGCCGATCAGCGCCGGCGCGAACTGGGCGACCGCAGCGAACGCCAGCAGGCCATGCTGCGCCAGGCCCGGCTGCCCGAGTGCACCGCGGTGGTAGGCGTACGCCATCAGGGCGAGCAGCGCGATGGTCAGGCGCCGCACCCACAGCACCGGCCGGTCGATCTTCTGGCCTTCGTGCAGCGCACCACTGCGCAGCAGCGCCGGCACCACCAGATCGTTGCTGACCATGGTGGCGAGCGCGACGCTGGCAACGATCACCATCCCCGTGGCCGCGGAGAACCCGCCGATGTACACCACCAGCGCCAGCGCCGATCGGTCCAGCGCCAACGGCAGCGCTAGCACGTAGGTATCGGGCGAGGCGCCGGTGCTACCCAGCACCGCCTGCCCGGCCAGGGTGATGGGCACCACCAGCAGCGAGATCAGTGCCAGGTAGCCCCCGAACAGCCAGCGCGCGCGACGCAGGTCGCCCACGTCCTGGCACTCCACCACGGCGACATGGAACTGCCGCGGCAGGCAGATGATCGCGGCGAAGGCCAGCAGCGTCTGCGCGACAAACCCTGCCGGCAGTCCCGGGTCGGTGACCACGTGCGCGGCCTGCACCATGCGCTCGCCGATGTGCCCGGTGCCGGGCAGGTGCAGCATCGCGAAGGCGCCGATCGCCACGAAGGCGACCAGCTTCACCAGCGACTCCAGGGCCACGGCCAGCACCATGCCGCGGTGGTGCTCGGTGGCGTCGATCTGGCGCGTGCCGAAGGCGATCGCGAACAGCGCCAGCAGTATCGCCGTGTAGAAGGCCGGGTCGGTCAGCAGCCCGGTGTCGGCCGGCACGCCGGCCAGCACCTCCACACTCATGGCCACGGCCTTGAACTGCAACGCGACGTACGGCACCGCCGCCACCAGCGCCAGCGCCGCCACCAGCGCGGCGAGCCCGGGGGCGCGACCGTAGCGCGAGGACAGGAAGTCGGCGATCGAGACGATGCGCTGCTCGCCGGAAATCAGCACCAGGCGCTCGAGGATCCGCCAGCCGAAGGCCAGCATCAGCAGCGGGCCCAGGTAGATCGGCAGGAAGCCCAGCCCGGTGCGCGCGGCCGTGCCGACGGCGCCGTAGAACGTCCACGACGAGCAGTACACCGCCAGCGCCAGCGAGTACACCGCCGGGCGCATCCAGCTGCGCCCGCCCGCCGGCGCCGCGCGCTGGTCGCCCACGTAGGCCACCGCGAAGAGCACACCGACGTAGCCCACCGACACCAGCAGCAGCCACCAGCCCGGGATCACCGTCGCGCCTCTCCCCTGCGGAACGTCGGGGGAGTGTACGGCGGGTCGGCCGGGACGGTCCGGAGTGCTGTTGAAATCCGGAGTGCTGTTGAAAGCGTTATGTGCGCGGATGCGGGTCCACGGCCCCGGTGTCTGTTCCGGGCGCGCCAACCTGCATCCAAAGCGGTGGGCTTCCGGTGCCGGCTTGACGTCGTGCAGGCACGGGGACGTGCGACGCCCGGGCTGTTGCACGTCATGGCGTGCGCACCGCCATTCCTGCGCAGGCGGGAATGTCGGCCGGAGAGCGGGGCGACCAGGCATCGTGCATCGCCAGTCCATGGCCGGGGATGGCCCGGGCGCGTCGTCCCGTGGAACGCCAGGACCCCGCGTCGGTCATCGTCGTGCGCTCAGTAACCGGGCGGGCCCTGTGTGCCCCGGCCTGATGCGGGGCAGCGATGGCGCAGTGACACGGGCGTCCGCGTCGCGGACGCCGGAAAAGCAAAGCCCGCCTTGCGGCGGGCTCTGGATCCCGGCTTTCGCCGGGATAACGCAATGACAGAGGCGTTCGCGTTACGAACGCGGTGCCGCGGAAAAGCAAAGCCCGCCTTGCGGCGGGCTCCGTGGATCCCGGCTTCCGCCGGGATGACGCAGTGACAAAGGCGTTCGCGTCGCGAACGCGTCACTGCGTCACTTGATCTTGCCTTCCTTGTAGATCACGTGCTTGCGGACGACTGGATCGTACTTCTTGATCTCCATCTTGCCCGGGGTGTTCTTCTTGTTCTTGTCGGTGGTGTAGAAGTGGCCGGTGTTGGCCGTCGAAATCAGGCGGATCTTGTCGCGCTTGGAAGCCATCGGTCAGTCCTCCTCAGATCTTT
>CBIHLN010000135.1:0-4367 GCA_966210725.1 uncultured Lysobacter sp.
CGCCCGAACCGCCTCCGGCGTCCGCCCATGAGGCAGCACCCGCCCCCGCGCCCGGCAAGGCCGGCTGGCGCGACAAGCTGCGCGACAGCGCGTTCGCGCGGAGCTTCGGCGGCCTGTTCTCGCGCAATCCACGGCTGGACGACGACCTGCTCGACGAGGTCGAGACCGCGCTGATCACCGCCGATGTCGGCGTGTCGGCCACCACCGAACTGGTCGAACGTCTGCGCAAGCGCATGAAGGGGCGCGAGTTCGCCGACGCAAACGCGCTGCTCGACGCCCTGCGCACCGATCTCGTCGCACTGCTCGCGCCGGTCGCGCGTCCGCTGGTGATCGACGAGGCGGCCAAGCCCTTCGTGCTGCTGACCGTGGGCGTCAACGGCGTCGGCAAGACCACCACCATCGGCAAGCTCGCGCGCCGGTTCAAGGACGAAGGCCGGCCGCTGATGCTGGCCGCCGGCGACACCTTCCGTGCCGCCGCGGTCGCGCAGCTGCAGGCGTGGGGGGAGCGCAACGGCGTGCCGGTCGTCGCACAGGGCCAGAACGCCGATGCCGCGTCGGTTGCGTTCGACGCACTGCAGGCGGCCAAGGCGCGCGGCACGCAGGTGCTGATTGCCGACACGGCCGGCCGGCTGCACACGCAGCAGGGGCTCATGGCGGAGCTGGGCAAGATCAAGCGCGTGCTGCAGAAGCTCGACGCGTCCGCGCCGCACGAGGTGCTGATGGTGATCGACGGCACGACCGGACAGAACGCACTCAGCCAGTTGCGCCAGTTCCATGCCGCCGTCGGTGTCACCGGCCTGGTGGTCACCAAGCTGGACGGCACCGCGAAGGGTGGCGTGGTGTTCGCGCTGGCCCGCGAGTTCGGCATCCCGATCCGGTTCGCCGGCATCGGCGAGCGCCCGGAGGACCTGCGCGTGTTCGACGCGCAGGCATTCGTCGACGCGCTGCTGCCCGAATCGCTGGGCCGCTGACGGCGCCGGCGTCACCCACGCATGACCGACGCCGCCACCGGTACCGCCGTCGCCCACCGGCGCCGCTGGCCGTACGCGCTGGCCGCGGTCGCCCTGTTGCTGGCGTTCTCGTATTGGGCCACCCGCCCGGTGCGCGTCGCCGCCGTGGTGCTCTCACGCGTGGAGGCCGCGCTCGGGCTCGAGATCACCGCATCCGGCCGCAGTGAGTACCGCCTGCGCGGTGCGCCGACGCTGGTGCTCCGCGATGTCGTGGTGCGCCAGCCTGGCGCCGACGCGCCGCTGCTGCGGGCCGAACGGATCCTGCTGTCGCTGCCCTGGTCGACGCTGCGGGGAGCCGGGGAGACGCTGGTGGTGCGGCGTGTCGAGCTGGACGCACCCCGGCTGGACCTGGCCGCCTACCAGGCGTGGCAGGCCACGCGGCCAGCGGCGCCGGCACGCCTGCCGACACTGACCGACGGACTGCAGGTGGGCAACGGCCGCATCGTCGGCGGCAGCTGGTCCATCGACGGGGTCAACGTCGACGTCCCCGCCTTCCACCCCGATCGCGCGGCGGCCGGGGTGGTGTCGGGCCGCTACCGAGCCGCGCGTGTCGCCGTGCCATTCGCGCTCCACGCGGCATTGACGCGCCCGGCACGCAACGCGGGGCTCAGGCTGGCGGGCGGCGTCGAGGTGCAGGCCGATGGCTGGCGACTCCCGATGTCCGTCACCGCCAGCGGCCGGCTGCACGACGGCGCGGACGGGCTCGGCCTGGATGGGCTGCGCTACGCCGCGGATGCGCGTTACGTGGGCGGCGATGTGGAGGACGCGTTCGCACTCGGCCTGGCCGGGCAGGTGCGCTATCGCGACGGTCGCCTGACGGTGTCCCCGCTCGGCGTCGCGCTGGACGGTGGTGGGCGCCTTCTCCCGGACCTCCACGCGGGCGGGCGTCTGGCGCTGGATGACGCGCTGGCCCTGTGGCTGGACGGCGCGCTCGCGCGATGGCCGCAGGCATGGCCGGCGTTGCCGGCCCCCCTGGGTTCGTCCAATGCGCCGTTGCCCTTCGCCCTGCGCTATGCCGGCGCACCCGACCTGTCCGGCACCACCGGGTTGTCGTTGGCACGCGATGGAACGGCATTCGACGGCCGCTTCCGCATCCCGGACGTGCTGGCCTGGCTGGAGCGCCCGGCAGGCGACACCCCGCTGCCGCCCCTGCGCGGCCACCTGTCTTCGCCGCAGTTGGAGATCGGCGGTGCGCACCTGCTGGGTGTCGAGATCGAATTCGAGGACGACGCAGCCGTGGACGCGGGCCCATGACGGCCGTCGATGACTTCGCGCCGCGCCTGCTGGCGTGGTTCGACGGCCATGGACGTCACGACCTGCCCTGGCAGCACCCGCGCACGCCGTACCGGGTGTGGCTGTCGGAAATCATGCTGCAGCAGACTCAGGTCAGGACCGCGACCGGGTATTTCGAGCGCTTCGTGGCCGCCCTGCCCGACCTGCCGGCGCTCGCGGCTGCCCCGCTCGACGACGTGCTGGCCCTGTGGTCCGGCCTGGGCTACTACGCCCGCGCCCGCCACCTGCATGCCGCCGCACGCGACTGCGCGGAGCGCCACGGTGCCGAACTGCCGCGCGACCAGGAAGCCCTCATCGCCCTGCCCGGCATCGGCCGCAGCACCGCGGCCGCCATCCTGTCGCAGGCGTGGGGCGAGCGGTGCGCGATCCTCGACGGCAACGTCAAACGCGTGCTGGCGCGTTACCACGGCATCGAAGGCTGGCCGGCGCGCCCTGCTGTCGAAAAGCGCCTCTGGGCCGAAGCCGAGCACCATGTCGCCCACCCGGTGCTCACGCGTGCCCGCATGGCCGATTACACGCAGGCGCAGATGGACCTGGGCGCGACGGTCTGCACCCGCGCCAACCCGGCGTGCGTGCTGTGCCCGCTGCAGGACGACTGCGTGGCGCGCATCCAGGGCCGCACCGGCAGCCTCCCGACCCCGCGTCCGGCCAAGGTGCTGCCGCAGCGCACGGCGCAGGTGCTGTGGTTGGAGGACACCCGGGGGCGTGTGCTGCTGGAACGTCGACCGGACACGGGCGTGTGGGCCTCGTTGTGGTCGTTGCCGCAGGTGGACGGCACGGAGGGCATGGACGCATGGTGGGCCGCGCGAGCCACACCCCCACCCGGTGCGGGCATCGCGCTCGACCCCATCGACCACGCCTTCAGCCACTACCGCCTGCAGCTGCACCCGCGCCGCTGGCACGGCGTCGAACTGGCCGCGCACCTGCGCGACAATGACGCCCTGCGCTGGGTGCCGTACGACGCGCTGGCCACGCTGGGCATTCCCGCCCCCGTGCGGCGGCTGATCGAAACCGCCCGCCGCTGACCCCTCACGCCACAGGACCGGACATGCCCCGAACCGTCTACTGCGAATACGAGAAGCGCGAGACCGAAGGCCTGGACTTCGTGCCCTGGCCCGGCGCGCTCGGACAGCGCGTGTTCGCCCACATCGGCAAGGCCGCATGGGCGAAGTGGCTGGCGCACCAGACCATGCTCATCAACGAGAACCGGCTGTCGCCCATGAATCCGGAGCACCGGACGTTCCTGGCCGAACAGATGGAGAAGTTCCTGTTCGGCGGCGATGCCGAGGCGCCCGCCGGCTACGTGCCGCCCGACGCGGCGTAACCGGCTAGCGGCGCTCCACCGGTTCGATCGATTCGCGCCGCTCGCGCTCGGCCTGCTTCAGCGCGGCGCCATCAACCGGCCGGATCTGCTCGATCCGGCACGGGATGCGCGGCGTGTTGGAACCGAGCACCACCACATCGTCGAACCGCGCGTGCACGCGCCCGGACTGGTTCGTGACCGTGATGGCGTGTGCGTACTCCAGGTCGATGCAACTGCCGGCCAACTCCAGCAGATAGGCCTGGCTGGGCCGCGTCCACACCGCCAGCGCGCGGTCGCCTAGGGGCGTCCAGCCGTTGAGGCGGCCGAAGTACTGGAAGCTGTCGACCGGCGCGCCGGCGTTCTCTCGGTACAGCGCCAGGCGCTGCTCATCGCGCAGGCCCGCATCGGTGGCGCATCCTGTCAGCGTGGCCCATATCAGCGCAGCGGCCAGCGCGACCCGCGCATTTGGGGGGATGAATGTACGCGTGCTCGATGGACGTTTCATCGCATGCCTCCTTCTCGATGTGTTCCAAGTGTCATGCGGTCCCGCATGCATCCGCGCAGGCCCGATGGGGTCAGGACGCCCATGATGCGCCTGCCGACGGCGGCGGCATCAATGCGGCGCGCCGGCATTCAGGCCCGATGCGGCTTGCCAGTCCCGCACGCCCTCCGTATGATGCCGCTCCTCGCACGGCCTGCCGTGACGTGGCCGGGTAGCTCAGTTGGTAGAGCAGGGGATTGAAAATCCCCGTGTCGGGGGT
>CBIHLN010000136.1:0-4290 GCA_966210725.1 uncultured Lysobacter sp.
AGCTGCTTGGCCAGGCCGAACGCGCTCATGCCGTACATCAGGCCGAAGTTGATCGCCTTGGCCGCGCGGCGCTCGCCCGGCTCCACGGTCTCGAGCGTCTTGCCGAACACTTCCGCCGCCGTCGCCTTGTGGATGTCGGCACCGGATGCGAAGGCCTGCACCAGCCCGGGGTCGCCCGAGAGGTGGGCCATGATCCGCAGCTCGATCTGCGAGTAGTCGCAGGCGACGATCCGCCGGCCCTCGGGCGCGACGAACGCGGTACGGATGCGGCGGCCGTCCTCGGTGCGGATCGGGATGTTCTGCAGGTTGGGATCGCTGGACGCCAGCCGCCCGGTGGCCGCACCCGCCTGGTGGTAGCTGGTGTGCACCCGGCCGGTGTGCGGGTTGACCATTTCCGGCAGCTTGTCGGTGTAGGTGCTGCGCAGCTTGGTCAGGCCGCGGTACTCCAGGATGACGCGCGGCAGTTCGTGCTGGTCGGCGATGGCCTCCAGCGCCTCCTCGTTGGTTGACGGCTGGCCCTTGGGCGTCTTCACCAATGCCGGCAGACCCAGTTCCTCGAACAGCAGCGCGCACAGCTGCTTGGGCGAGTCCAGGTTGAAGTCGCGCCCGGCCAATGCAGTGGCACGCTGCTTGGCGTCGAGCATGCGCTTGCCCAGGTCGGCGGACTGCCGGCGCAGCTCGGCCGAATCCAGCATCACGCCGTTGGCCTCCACCCGTGCCAGCACCGGCACCAGCGGCATCTCGATGTCGCGGTATACGCGCTCCAGCGCCGGTTCGGCCGCCAGCTTCGGCGACAGCGCGTGGTGCAGCCGCAGCGTGACGTCCGCGTCCTCGGCCGCATAGCGGGTGGCATCGTCGAGCGCCACCTGGTCGAAGGTGATCGCCTTGGCGCCCTTGCCGGCCACGTCGCTGTACTTGACCGTGTCGTAGCCCAGGTAGCGCAGCGCCAGCGAGTCCATGTCGTGGCGCGTCGCGGTGGCGTTGAGCACGAAGCTCTCCAGCATCGTGTCGTGTGCGTAACCCTCCACATCGACGCCGTGCCGGCGCAGCACGTGCAGGTCGTACTTGCCGTGCTGGCCGACCTTGCCGATCGACGCCTCCGTCATGACCGGGCGCAGCTGTGCCAGCACCGCATCGCGGTCCAGCTGCGCGGGCGCGCCGGGGTAGTGGTGGGCCAGCGGGATGTAGCAGGCGCGGCCGGGCTCGACCGCGAAGCTGAGGCCCACCAGGTTGGCGCGCATCGGGTCGAGCGAATCGGTTTCGCAGTCGAACGCGAACAACGCGGCCTCTCGCAACCGCTGCAGCCACGCGTCGAGTTGCGCCTGTGCAAGCACGGTTTCGTACTCGCCCGGCGTCGACAGCGCCGGGTCGACATCGTCCGCAGCCGGCGCGGCGGCCCGCGCGTAGCCGGCAGCGGTGTTGCGCACGCCGGCGCGGTCCTGCGCGGCGTCGGCCGCCGCTGAGGCGCCACCGCCGTCGAGGTCGCGAAGCGCCTGTTTGAAGCCGTAGCGCGCATACAGCCCGCGCAGCGCGTCGGCATCGCGCTCGCGCAGCACCAGCTGGTCGGGCGCGCACGGCAGGTCGAGGTCGATGCGGATGGTGGTGAGGTCGCGGTTGAGCGGCAGGCGGGGCAGCACCGCGCGCAGGTTCTCGCCGATCTTGCCCTTGATGCCGTCCGCCGCCGCGATGACGCCATCGAGCGTGCCGTGCTCGGCCAGCCATTTGGCGGCGGTCTTGGGGCCGCACTTGTCGACGCCGGGGATGTTGTCGACCTTGTCGCCCATCAGCGCGAGGAAGTCGACGATCTGGTCGGCGCGCACGCCGAACTTGTCCATCACCGCGGCGTCGCTGTCGATGCGGCTGCCGCTCATGGTGTTGACCAGCGCGATGCCGGCGCGACCCGCACCTGTCGAGTCCGTCGCATCACGCACCAGCTGCGCCATGTCCTTGTCGCCGGTGGACACGGTGACGTCGATGCCGGCGTCGGCCGCGCGCACCGCCAGCGTGCCGATCACGTCGTCGGCTTCCACCCCGTCGATGCGCAGGATGTCGATGCCCAGCGCCTGCACGATCTCGCACATCGGTTGCACCTGCGCGCGCAGCTCGTCGGGCATCGGCGGGCGGTTGGCCTTGTACTGCGGGTCCAGGTCGTCGCGGAACGTCTTCCCCGGCGCATCGACCACGAAGGCCACGTAGTCGGGCTTCTCGTTGAGCGTGGCACGCAGCATGTTGACGACGCCGAACAGCGCGCCGGTCGGCTCGCCGGCGTCGTTGGTCAGCGGCGGCAGGGCGTGGAAGGCGCGGTAGAGGTAGCTGGAGCCGTCGATCAGCACGAGTCGTTTCATCCGGCGATTCTACGCCCGGGCGTCCGCGCCCCCGCCTGCATGGGCCCGGCGTATCCTGACGGCCACGTCCCCGTGGAGACCCGCCATGCGCCTTGCCTTCGCCCCGCTCCTCCTACTGTTGTCGGCCTGCGCCACGATGGGTGGCGGCGACCCGACCGCCGGCCTGGAGGACGCCGATGTCATCCGGCGCACGCTCGACGGCGGCGACGTGGTCGAGGAATACCGCATCGCCGGCCAGCTGCGCGTGGTCAAGGTCGTTCCGCTGCGGGGCCCGACGTACTACCTGGTCGACAGCAACGGCGACGGCACGCTGGACAGCAGCGAGGGCGAAGGCCCGATCTCGCCGGTGCAGTACACCCTGTTCAAGTGGTGACGCGCGTGGCCGGCGCATCGATCCGCCCCGCCGACGACGAGCCGGCGCTGCGGGCGGCGTGGCCGGTGGTCGCACAGCTGCGCCCGCACCTGGACGAGGATGGCTTCGTCGCGCAGGCACTGCGGCAGATGGACGACGGCTTCCGCGCCACGGTGCGCATGGACGGCGATGGCATCGTGCGCGCCTTCGCCGGTTGGCGCGTACTGGAGATGCTGGCCACCGGCCGCCAGCTGTACGTCGACGACCTGGTCACCGACGCGCGCGTGCGCAGCGCCGGGCACGGCAAGGCGCTGCTGGACTGGCTGAAGGACGAGGCGCGTCGCCAGGGTTGCGCCCGCCTGCAGCTGGATTCGGGCACGCATCGGCAGGACGCACACGCCTTCTACCTGCGCGAGCGGCTGCGGATCGAGGCGTTCCATTTCGGAGTGGCACTGGACTGACGGATCGCGTGGGCGCCGCGGTGTCGACGCCCGTCAGATGTCATCGCGGCTGAAGCCGCTCCTGCAGTCGCGTCGCGTCAGGCCGGTTGCAGGTTGGCGTAGGCCAGCACCAGCCACTTGCTGCCGGCGTCGTCGAAGTTGACCTGCACGCGCGCGTGGGCGCCGCTGCCTTCGACGTCGGTGACGGTGCCGGTGCCGAAGGTGGCATGGCGCACCTGGGCGCCAAGCTGCACCGCCGGCGTTTCGATCGCGGCGTGGCCGTAGTCGCGGCGCGGGCGCGCGGGGAAGACCGGGCGCGACACCTGCACTTTCGGCCGCACTTCGTGCAGCAGGGCCGGCGGGATCTCGCGCAGGAAGCGCGAGGGGATGCCGTACATGTCCTGGCCGTGGATGCGGCGCGCCTCGGCATAGCTCAGCACCAGCTTCTCGCGGGCGCGGGTGATGCCGACGTACGCCAGCCGGCGCTCCTCCTCCAGCCGGCCCGATTCCTCCACCGACTTCTGGTTCGGGAACAGGCCCTCCTCCAGGCCGGCCAGGAACACCAGCGGGAACTCCAGCCCCTTCGCGCTGTGCAGGGTCATCAGCTGCACGCCGTCCTCGCCCGCCTGGGCCTGGCCCTCGCCGGCCTCCAGCGCCGCGTAGCTGAGGAACGCGACCAGCTCCGGCATGGTGTCGGCGGCCTCGTCCTCCTCGCTGCGCGAGAAGCGCGAGGCGACCGACACCAGTTCGTCGAGGTTGTCGGTGCGCGACTCCGAGTCCAACCCGCCCCGGCTTTCCTTCGACCAGTGTTCGCGCAGGCCCGAGCGGGCCAGCACGTGGTCGATCTTCTCCGGCAGCGTCATCGGCGCGAACTCGGACTCGAGCTCGTCGATCAGCGTCGCGAACCCGGCCAGCGCATTGCGCGCGCGCGCCGCCAGCGTCGACTCGCCGGCGACGCGGCGCGCCGCCTCGGCCAGCGCGACGCCGTCGGCGCGTGCGCGTCGGCGGACCTCGTCCAGCGTGCGTTCGCCGATGCCGCGCGTGGGCGTGTTGACGGCGCGCTCGAAGGCGGCGTCGTCGAGGCGGTTGGCCACCAGTCGCAGGTAGGCCAGCGTGTCCTTGATCTCGGCGCGCTCGAAGAAGCGCTGGCCGC
>CBIHLN010000137.1:0-4197 GCA_966210725.1 uncultured Lysobacter sp.
CGGCGGGGGCGCGCGCGCCGCCATGCGGTCGGCTGGGTGGTCGGCGGCAATGCGTGGCTGCTGGCGGGCGGGGCAGTGCTCTTCCTGGCCGGCGCGCTGGTGCTGGGTCTGTGGCAACCGCTGGCCCCCGTCGAAGCGTCGGCCGGCCTGGTGTGCGGCATGGCCCTGGGGTGGCTGGGGCTCCGCCTGACGCGGTTCGAGGTCACCGCCTCGGGCCTGGCGTACACCGCCAACCGGTGGCTGGTGCTGGGGTTGACCGTGCTGGTGGCCAGCCGCTTGGCGCTGGCGCTGTGGCAGGGCACCCGGCTGTGGCGCGCCGATGCGCCGGCCGGGGCGTGGCTGGATGCCCAGGCCGGGCTGCTGCTGGCCGGCGGCGTGCTGATCGGCCACTACCTGGCCTATACCTGGGGCCTGAGACGCCGGCTGCGGCGGGGATGGATGGGATGAAGACGGCGGCGACACCCGCCATGTCGATCAACGCGCGCGCCGTGCTCGCAATGGCGCTGGCGGTGGCGTGCTTCTCGTTGATGGACGCGGGGCTGAAGCTGCTGACGGCGCAGTACCCGTCGTTGCAGGTGGCCGCGCTGCGCGGCGCGGCGTCGCTGCCGCTGGTGCTGGCGTGGGCACTGGCGACCGCGCCGGCGATCACACTGATCCGCGTGCGCTGGCCGCTGCAGCTGATGCGCGGCGGGCTGGGCGTGGTGATGATGATCGCCTTCGTCTACGCGCTGCAGACGCTGCCGCTGTCGACCGCGTACACGATCTTCTTCGTCGCGCCGTTGCTGATCACCGCGCTGTCGGTGCCGATCCTGCGCGAGCGCGTTGGACCGCGCCGCTGGACGGCCATCGTGCTGGGCCTGGTCGGCGTGCTGGTGGTGCTGCGCCCGACCGGCGAGGGCATGTTCACGCTCGCCGGCCTGGCGGTGCTGGCGGCGGCCACGGCCTACGCGGTGTCGGCGATCGGCGTGCGGGTGCTGGCGCGCACGGACAACGTGCAGTCGATGATGGTCTGGTTCCTGGTGGTGATCGCGCTGGGCGCGGGCGCGCTGGCGTGGCCGGGCTGGGTGCCGCTGCGCTGGGCCGACGGCTGGCTGATTGCCGGCGTCGGCGTGATGGGCGCGCTGGGCCAGTACGCCATCACCGAGGCCTTCCGCATCGGCGAAGCGTCGCTGGTGGCACCGATCGAATACACCGCGCTGGTGTGGGGCGTCGGGCTGGACGTCGCCCTGTGGGGCGTGCTGCCCGACAGCGTGACCTGGCTGGGCGCGGCGATCATCGTCGCCAGCGGCCTGTACCTGCTGCGCCGCGAGCGGTTGCACGCCGAAGCCGAGCACCCCTGACCGGTCGCCGCGCCGGAATCCGTTGCCTCGCGAGCGCCGGATCGGAGGCGCATCATCGGACGCCCGCCCGGAGACCGCCCATGCGCGCCACCTCCTGCATCGCCATCGGCGCCGCGCTGGCCTGTGCCGGCGCGACCGCGCAGCCCCGAGACGGCCTGCCGCCGTCGGACATCGAAGCCCGCATCCTGGCCGCCGGTTACGTCCGCGTGGACGACCTGAAACTCGACGGTGGCCTCTGGGAAGCCGATGCCCGCACCCGCGACGGGCGCTGGGTCGATGTGCGCGTCCATCCGGAGAGCGGGAAGGTCTACGTGGAAACCACCGTCTCCCGGCTCGAGGCACAGGACGTCGAAGACCGGTTGGCGGAGGCCGGCTACAGCCGCATCCACGACGTCGAGTTCGACGACGGCGTGTGGAAGGCCGACGCGATCAGCTGGGCGGGTGTCAGGGTCGAGGTGGTCGTGGACCCCGACGACGGCCGCGTGGTGTCCGAACACCAGGACTGAAGCCCGCCTGCGGGGCGCGATCGCGCCACCGGGATGACGCGTGCCGCCCGCGGGACGAAAAAAAAACGGGCCCCCGAAGGAGCCCGTCCGTGGTGCAGCAGCAGGTGGGCGATGGGCGTTAGAACCGCGCGCCCACGCCCACGCCCACGATGACCGGGTCGAGCTCGGCCTCGCCGGCCTTGACGCCGTCGAGCTTCACGTCCGAATCGCCCTGCAGGTAGCGCACGTCGGCGCGCGCAAACCAGGTCGGGTTGATGTTGAGGTCGACGCCGGCGGTGGCCATCGCGCCCTTGGCCGTCTCCACGCCGATGCGCTGGCCGGCCAGCGCGCCGCTCGGCTCGGCCGTCTCGCCGTCATAGTTCTGCTCGTAGTAGCCCAGTCCCACGAACGGGCGGACGGTGCTGTCAGCTTGGCGGAAGTGGTACTGGCCGCTCACCGCATACGGCTGCGCTTCGACGCTGCCCAGCTTCTGGCCTTCGCCGTCGCGCACGCGGTGGCTGAACTTGTCGGCCGCGCCCCAGGCTTCGACCGCGATGTTGTCGTTGATGTAGTAGCTCGCGCTCAGCGTGCCGGCGCCATCGCCATCCAGCTGGGTGCGAGCACCGTCGATTTCGGGGTTGCGGGTGGGCTCGGACAGGGCATAGCCGCCGACCACGGCGAAGCGCTTGCCGCTGGCGGTGTCGGTGGAGGCGTCCTGCGCAAAGGCGGCCGGGGTGATGGCCAGGGTGCCCAACAGGGCCAGGGTCAAATGACGAATGCGGATCATGGAGAGAACTCCTCGTTCTAATGAGTGCATCGGCCGCGTGGGGGATGGGGTGTGCGACCGACGCGACGCACGCTACCGCCCGAAAAATGAATCGTGTTTTGCCCGGACGTCCGTCGATGGCGGCGGCACCGGGCGCTGCCCACGAATGCGACAGGCCAGGTGCCTTATCGGATGGCGATGAACCTGCGTTGAGTGCTCCGTCAGTCGCGTCTCGGCAGGCGCGGCCGGCTGAGGGGGCGCGCCGTGAGGGGGCCGTCAAGGGCGCGCGCAAAAGCACGCAGGCGCGCGGTCCGGGCGGCGAGTGCTGGCGACCACGTCGCGCTCGACCGGTGGCTGAACATCCTCAGGCGCACGGCCGCGGTTGATGCGGGCACACAGCGGATACCGCCGCGAGCACGGCCCGGGTACGGATGAAACGGCGACTGAATCCGGCCGTCCCGCCGCGCGGCCCGGTCGGCCCCGCCTTCCCGCGCGATTGGCGCGGTCATGCCGCACCGGCCACAATACGGGTTTCGCGCATGGCGGAGCCCCACGATGGCTGAGTTGAAGGAAGCACGCGTCCCGGATATCGGTGACTTTGACGCGGTGCCGGTGATCGAGCTGCTGGTGTCCGTCGGCGACACCGTCAAGCAGGACCAGGGGCTGGTCACGCTGGAGTCGGACAAGGCCACGATGGAAGTGCCCGCGCCCTTCGACGGCGTGGTGCGCGAGGTCCGGGTCAAGGTCGGTGACGACATCGGCGAGGGCACCGTGGTCGCGATGATCGAGCCGACCGCTGGCGAGGCGGCGCAGGAAGACGCTGGGAAGGGCGAGGCCAAGGCTGAACCCGCATCCAAGGGCGACGAGGCTCGCGCAGCCAAGCTGGAAGAGAAGACCGCGACGGCCGAAACCGGGACGCAGGTCGAACCCGTCTCCACCCCCCGCGAATCCGACCGCATCGCCGCGCGCGAAACCACCGGTGGCCAGCGCAGCGAGCCGCGCTCCCCGCCGGTCGCGTTCGACGCCGGCGAGCTGATGCCCGACCGCGTGCCCTACGCCAGCCCGGCAGTGCGCCTGTTCGCGCGCGAGCTGGGCGTGGACCTGTCGCGCGTGAGCGGCAGCGAGCGCGGCGGCCGCATCAGCCGCGAGGACGTGCAGGGCTTCGTCAAGCAGGCCATGCAGGGCGGCGCCGCCACGGGCGGTGGCGCTGCGGCATCGGCAGGCGGCGGCCTGAACCTGCTGCCGTGGCCCAAGGTCGACTTCAGCAAGTTCGGCGAGACCGAGACCCGTGAACTCTCGCGCATCAAGAAGCTGTCGGGCGCCAACCTGGCGCGCAACTGGGCAATGATCCCGCACGTCACGCAGTTTGATGATGCCGACATCACCGAGCTGGAAGCGCTGCGCGTCGCGCTCAACAAAGAGAGCGAAAAGCGCAAGGACGGCACCAAGCTGACCATGCTGGCGTTCCTGATGAAGGCCGCCGTCAGCGCGTTGCAGCAGTACCCGGATTTCAACGCCTCGCTCGATGCGAGCGGCGAGACGCTGGTGCTGAAGAAGTACTTCCACATCGGGTTTGCCGCCGACACGCCCAACGGGCTGGTGGTGC
>CBIHLN010000138.1:0-4186 GCA_966210725.1 uncultured Lysobacter sp.
CCGCTTCGGGCACGGTGATGCGGGCGCTGGCCTCGCGGCGGTCGCGCAGGTAGTCGATCTCTACTTGGCTGCCAGCGGCCTTGCCGCGCAGGGCGGCCATCGCCTCGCGCGGGGTCGTGACCGCCGTGCCGTCGACCCGGCGGATCACGTCACCCGGTTGCAGGCCTTGGAGTTCGGGTCCGCTGCTGAGCACCAGTACGCCGCGGTCGGTGCCGAAGTAGCGGCCCAGCTGCGGATCGACCGAGGCCAGGTTCAGCCCGCTCCAGCGGAACGCTTCCCACACCATCGGCGCCCGGCAATCGTCGCCTTCGCAGGGTTCCGACAGCCGGATGATCTCCTGGCGGATCTGCGGCGCCACCGCGGCGTGCGCGGCCTCGACCGCCCGGCGCACCTGAGCGTGGTCGAACTCGAACTCGTACTCCTTTCCTTCGCCGTGGAACATCGCCAGCGGCGCACTCAGCCGTGGCTTCACGCTGACGCGTGAGGACTGACCGTCGCGCTCGTACTCGACCTGCACGGCTCGGTCGACGGAGAGCCCTGACAAGGCGTCGCGCGCGGAGGCCACTCGCTGGTCGGCGTCGGCGCCGGTCACCGCCTGGCCGTTGATGCCGACCACGCGATCGCCGGTGCGCAGGCCGGCGTCGGCCGCCGCGCTGCCCGGCGTTACTGCGGCCAGGCGCACCCCGCGGGTGTCATCGGCCGACAGCACCACACCCAGCACCGGCCGGCGCTCGAGCCGATGCTCCATCACGCGCTTCATCTCGAGCTGGGTCTCGCCGGACAGCTCGGCGACGCGGCGCGCGGCGCGCTCGAGTTCCTCGCGCGCGAGCTGGAGTTCGCGCTCATCGGCCGGCGGCGCGGGCGTGTCGGCCTGGGCGACGCCAGCCAGCGCCGCGGCGAGGGCAGCGGCCAGCAACGTGGCGTGGATGCGGGGACGTTTCATATGCAACTCCGGGTCAAGGTGACGTGCGATCAGGTGGAAGAAAAGCGGCGGAGGTCGGGCCGTGCCGCGTTGCCGGGGATCAGTGCACCTGCACCAGCGCGGTGTCGTAGGCGCGCCCTTCCGCGGCAAACCAGCGTTCGGTGGTTTCCAGCCCGGTCAGGTCGCGCAGCGTGTCCACGCGCGCGTTCCACAGGGCGAGGCGTTCGTCGTCATCAATCGTGTCGCTCGCCAGCACGCCGTCGATCTGGGACAGGCGCGACTGCAACTGCGCCGCCAGCATCGCGCCCGTGCCCGACCCGACGCGGTCGTCGTGCGCCATGGCAAGCAACGCCTCCAGCCGTGCCGACTCCTGCTGGACCCCGGCCAGCCGGATCTCGGGCCGGTCATCCGTCACCGCGACCGGGTGCACCTCTTCGGTATCCGGGGACGGCGCGGGCGCGCGGTCGCCCTGCGCCGGCACCGCGGATGGCTCCACGGCCGCGACACGCGTCTGCGCCCGAGGGGAGGATGCGGCGGTGTCGGGTTCGACCACGGCCGCAGCCGGCACGGTTTGCGTCTGAGCACCCGCCGTTGGCGAGGGCGGCGTCGAAATGCGTGCCACTGATCCCGTCGCAGGCGCAGGCGCAGGCGCAGGCGCAGGCGCGGTCGGGGAGGGCGATGGCGTGGTGTCGGGCGCGGGCTCCATCAGCGCGAACGGCACGGCCGCCGCCAGCGCCAGGCTGGCCGCGGTGGCCAGCCACACCGGCCACCTCGGACGCGATGCGGAGCGGGCGCGCGTC
Organism: uncultured Lysobacter sp.; assembly: GCA_966210725.1. Lineage (GTDB taxonomy): Bacteria > Pseudomonadota > Gammaproteobacteria > Xanthomonadales > Xanthomonadaceae > Lysobacter_C. The sequence continues at coordinate 1,723 of CBIHLN010000138.1, forward strand.
GAATGGGCAGGCGTCGGCAACTGCTCTGCGAGCCGATGCCAGCCGTCCTGCGGCGGCGTGGCCTGGGGCAACGCCGCAAAGGCGGTCGACCAGTCGGCCGGTGGGTCGGTGAATTCGCGGGGGCGATCGGCATCAGGCATGGGCGTGTCCTCCGGCCCGCGCTTCAGCGGGCTCGAGCAGCTGGCGCAGGCGGCGGCTGCCGCGCGCAAGCTGCGATTTGGAAAAGCTGGCCGTGCGGTTCATCAGCGCGGCGATCTCGTCATGGGTGTAGCCCTCGGCGTGGTACAGCCACAGCACGCTCCGGGTGGTGTCGGGCAATGCGTCGAGCGCGCGCTGCAGCTGCGCGGCATCGGCGGCGGCGGGCGGCGGCGGGGCGTGGTCTTCCAGCCAAGCGTCGTCCTCAAGTGCGACATCGCGCTCGTGCTTGCGGCGTGTGCGCAGCCGCATCAGCGACTCGTTGACCGCGATCTGCCGCAGCCAGCCCCAGAACGGCGCCTGGCCGGCGCCGTTGCCGCCCCGGAAATCGCCGATCCGGTTGAACGCCTTGAGCATCGTGTCCTGCAGCACGTCGGCCGCCTCCTCGCGTGCGCCGCCCTGGCTGCCCAGCATCCGCAACGCCAGGTTGAAGACGGGGCGCTCGAAACGCCGGTAGAGCTGTTCGAACGCACCGCGCTCGCCGGCCCGCACACGGGCAAGCAGGCTGTCGGGCACATCGATCGCGAAGCTTGAAGTGGGCGGCATCTTGATCATCCAGATGCGGGCGGGCGGGAAACCGTCGCAGCCACCGGGCCAGCCTATACTCCGGCGATCAACCGGGGAGGGTGAATCAATGGAGATGGGGTCGATCCTGGCGCTGGTGCTGCTGTTCGCCGGCATCGTGCTGCTGTTCAAGACGGTGCGCATGGTGCCGCAGGGCTACGAGTGGACGGTCGAGCGCTTCGGCAAGTACACGCACACCATGCAGCCGGGCCTGCACTTCCTGGTGCCGGTGATCTACGGCGTCGGCCGCAAGATCAACGTCATGGAGCAGGTCCTGGACGTGCCCAGCCAGGACGTCATCACCAAGGACAATGCAGTGGTGAAGGTCGATGGCGTGGTGTTCTTCCACGTGCTGGATGCGGCCAAGGCCGCCTACGAAGTGCACAACCTGGAGCTGGCGACCATCGCCCTGGTCCAGACCAACATCCGCACCGTGATCGGCTCGATGGACCTGGACGAGTCGCTGTCCAACCGCGAGGCGATCAACGCGCAGCTGCTGGGCGTCGTCGACCAGGCGACCAACCCCTGGGGTATCAAGGTCAACCGCATAGAGATCCGCGACATCCAGCCGCCGCGCGACCTGGTCGACTCGATGGCACGCCAGATGAAGGCCGAGCGCGACCGCCGCGCGGTGATCCTGGAGGCCGAGGGCCACCGCCAGTCGGAGATCCTGCGTGCCGAGGGCGACAAGCAGGCGGCGATCCTGGAAGCCGAGGGCGAGAAGGAAGCCGCCTACCGCGAGGCCGAGGCCCGCGAGCGCCTGGCCGAGGCGGAGGCCAACGCGACGCGGATGGTCTCGGACGCGATCTCGGCCGGCAACGTGCAGGCGATCAATTACTTCGTCGCACAGAAGTACATCGAGGCGTTCAAGGCACTCGCCGAGGCGCCGAACCAGAAGTTCGTGATGATGCCGATGGAGTCGGCCGGCGTGATCGGCTCGCTTGGCGGCATCGCCGAACTGGCCAAGCAGGCGCTGGACCTGCCGTCGGGCGGCAACGCGCCGCGTCCGCCCGCGCAACCGCCGCGCATGGGGGGCTGAGGCATGCAGTGGGACTGGCAGGCGGTGACGTGGGGGGCGGTGGCGCTGCTGCTGTTCGCGGCCGAGGCGCTCGCGCCCGGCGCCTTCATGCTGTGGCTGGGCATCGCCGCGGCCGTCGTCTTCGTGATGGTGCTGGCGATGCCGGGGTTGTCGGTGCTGGTGCAGATCACCGCGTTCGTGGTGCTCAGCTTCGTGTCCATCCAGGTCTACCGCACCTGGTTCCGGGGGCGTGGGCATGAGCGCCAGAGCGACCGGCCCGACCTCAACCGCCGCGGGCAGCAGCTGGTGGGCTGGGTGGGTCCGCTGGAGCGCGCCATCGTCGACGGCCGCGGCCGGGTCAAGATCGGCGACGCCTTCTATGACGTGGCCGGTCCGGACATGCCCGTGGGCACGGTGGTGCGCGTGGTCTTCATCGACGGCATGACATTGCGGGTGGAGCCGGCACACGGCTGACCGGTGCCCGAAGGCGCCGCGAGGGTGCCGCGTCGTCCGGGCGACCATGCGCATGCGTAGCGTCGAACGCGCGGCGCGCCATCTGGGATAATCGCCGGCCCCACGCATCCAAGGCCGGCCGATGACCCGCAAGACCATCCTCAACGACAGCCACCGCGCGCTCGGCGCCAAGATGGTCGACTTCGGCGGCTGGGACATGCCGATCCACTACGG
>CBIHLN010000139.1:0-4131 GCA_966210725.1 uncultured Lysobacter sp.
CCCCCGCACCCCACCGCTGGCCCACCCTGCGTCGCTGGCTCGGCGCGTGCGTGTTCGCGGTGGCGCTGGCCAGCGTGTCCGCGGCTGCCGCCGCGGTTGATGAGGACGACCTGCTGCCGGTGGACGAGGCCTTCGCGCTGTCGGCCCGCGCCGCCGGTCCCGGGCGGATCGAAGTGCGCTGGCGGATTGCGGACGGCTATTACCTCTACCGCCATCGCACATCGGTGGCGGCCAGCGGCTTCAATGCCGGCCCGCTGCAATTGCCGCCCGGCAAGGCCTACGAGGACGAGTTCTTTGGCGCCGTCGAGACCTACCGCGGCGAACTTTTGGCAACACTCCCCGGGCAGCCGGCGGGCAACCGCGCCACGCTGACGGTGAAGTACCAGGGCTGCGCGGACGCCGGCGTCTGCTACCCGCCGCAGACGCGCACGCTGGACGTGGCCCTGCCGGCAGCCACGGCGGCATCGGGCCTGCTGCTGCCGGGTGGCCCGGCGTCGGGCGGCAACGCGCTGCTGGGCGGCGGCGCACCGACGGGCGTCGATGCCCTGCCGCTGCCGCCGGAGCAGGCGTTCGGCTTCGAGGCGATCGCCGATGACGGCGACCGGCTGCTGCTGCGCTTCACGCCGGCACCGGGCTACTACCTCTACCGCGACAAGACCACGCTGGCGATCGAAGGCGAGACCGCGCGCCGCGAAGGCATCCGTCCCGGCGCCCCCCGGTGGCCCGCGGGGGTGCGCCACAAGGACGAATACTTCGGCAGCACCACGGTGTTCTTCGAGCAGATCGACGTGCCACTGCCGCTGCGGCGCGAGGGCGCGGGTGGCGGACCGGTCCGCGTGGTCGCCGGCTTCCAGGGCTGCCAGTCCGACGGCATCTGCTATCCGCCGATGACGCGCACCGTGTCCTTGGAGCTGCCCGCGGGAACCGTGACGGCCGCTGCGGATGCCGCGTCCGACACGCCCGTGTCGCCGGATGCGCAGGCCGCAGCGGCCGCTTCCGTCGATCTCGATTCAAGCCCCGCGCCTGCCGCGGCAACGGCTGGCACCGGGGACGGATCTGACGGCGCTGCCGGGGTGGACGACGACTCCGCAGCGACGACGGCGACCGGCTCGACGAGCCCTGCCGACGCCGCGACCGCTCCGCTGGCCGAAGACAGCCGCCTCGCGGCCGCATTGGCCGGCCCGCAGCGCGCGTGGGCGTTGCTGGTGTTCTTCGGCCTCGGGCTCGGGCTGGCGTTCACCCCGTGCGTGCTGCCGATGATCCCGATCCTCTCGGGCCTGATCGCCGGCCACGGCCCGGGCCTGGGCGCGCGCCGCGCCGCCGCGCTGTCGCTGGTCTACGTGCTGGCCAATGCACTCGTGTTCACGGCCGCCGGCGTGCTCGCGGGGCTGGCCGGCGCCAACCTGCAGATCGCCTTCCAGACGCCGTGGGTGATCGTCGCGTTCGCGCTGCTGTTCGTGGCGCTCGCCCTGTCGAGCTTCGGCCTGTACGAGCTGCAGCTGCCCGCCGGCCTGCGCAGCCGCCTGGGCGAGGTCGCCGACCGCCAGCGCGGCGGCTCCTGGACGGGCGTGGCGGTCATGGGCGCGTTGTCGGCGCTGATCGTCGGGCCGTGCGTGGCGCCGCCGCTGGCCGGCGCCGTGCTCTACATCGGCCAGACGCAGGATCCCGTCTTCGGTGGGGCCGCGTTGTTCGCACTGGCCATGGGCATGGGCGCGCCGCTGGTCGCCTTCGGCGTGGCCGCGGGACGCGGGCTGCCCACCAGCGGGCCGTGGATGGTGGCGATCCAGCGCGCGTTCGGCTTCGTGTTCCTGGGGCTGGCGGTATGGATGCTGTCGCGCATCCTGCCGGCACCGGCGACCCTGGCCCTGTGGGGCGTGCTGCTGCTGGGCGCGGCCGCCACCGTGGGCGTGGTGATCGTCGGCAGGGCGGCGCTGCACCCCGGACGCCGTGCCGTCCTGGCGACCGTGGCGCTGCTGCTGGGCGTGGCCGGCGGCGCGCAGCTGGTCGGCGCGATGGCGGGCGGGCGCGACCCGCTGCAACCGCTGGCCGGAATCGGCAGCGGGCCGGCGCAGGCCGCCGAACTGCCCTTCCGCACGATCAAATCCACCGACGACCTCGACGCCGCCATCGCGGCCGCCGCCGGGGCCGGCCAGCCGCTGATGCTCGACTTCTATGCCGACTGGTGCGTGGCCTGCAAGGAAATGGAGAAATACACCTTCCCCGAGCGCGTGGTGCACGACGCGCTGGACGGCTTCGTGCTGGTCAAGGCCGACGTCACCGCCAACGACGAACTCGACCAGGCGCTGATGAAGCGCCTGGGCATCATCGGCCCGCCGGCCACGCTGTACTTCGTGCAGGGTGCCGAGCGCCGCGACCTGCGCCTGTTCGGCTTCGAGAAGGCACCCGCCTTCGCCGAGCGCGCACGCCGCGCGCAATCGCCGGCCGCCGCGGCAGGGGCACCCTGATGGCGATGTCGGGCACCACCAAGGTGCTGCTGGTCGCCGTTGCCGCTGGCCTGCTGGGCGTGGGCGCCGGCCTGATGGTCAACGGTCCCGGCCCCCTGCTGCGCACGGAAGCCGGCCAGCGCGCGCTCAATGCCGCCGCGGCCGCCAGCGCGCCGCCACCGCCATCGGGCGTCGAGGTCGCACGCCGCGGTGCGCCCGTTCCCGCGGTCCGCGTGGCGATGCTGGGCGGCGGCACGCTGGCGCTGCCCGATGACTATGCGGGCCGCCCGGTGCTGGTGAACCTCTGGGCCAGCTGGTGCGGCCCGTGCATCGAGGAGATGCCGGAGCTGGAACGCTTCGCCACCGCCCAGGGCGATGACGGGACCGCCGTGGTCGGCATCGCGCTGGACGACGAGGCCGCGGTGCGGGAGTTCCTCCGGACGGTACCGGTCAGCTACCCGATCGCGCTCGATGCCGCGGGCCCGGCCGATGCCGGGGTGCGGCTGGGCAACCCCAAGGGCGTGCTGCCCTACACCGCGCTGATCGACGCCCGGGGCCGGCTGGTCAAGCAGCGCATCGGTCCGTTCGAGCACGGCGAAATCGACGGCTGGGCACGACTGGACTGACGCCGCCATACGCCGGCGTCCAGACAAAACTCAAACGGTTGCTTAAATCGCGGCAACTTCGGCGATTGAGCGGCGAACGTCTGGACACGGCAGACGCGCTCACGCACACTCCGGCCTTTCCGTCCTCGCGTGGCCCCATGGCAAAGCTGCTGGCCCTGCACGGCCCCAACCTCAACCTGCTCGGCGAACGCGAGCCCACGATCTACGGTCGCACCACGCTGGCCCAGATCGACGGCGCCCTGCGCGCCGGCGTGGAGGCCGCCGGCCACGGCTTCGACAGCCTGCAGTCCAACGCCGAGCACGTGCTGGTGGACCGGGTGCAGGCCGCGCGCCACGACGGCACCGCCCTGATCCTGATCAACCCGGCGGCGTTCACCCACACCAGCGTCGCCCTGCGCGACGCGCTGGCCGCCATCGAGGTGCCGTTCATCGAAGTGCACCTGTCCAACCCGCACACCCGCGAGCCGTTCCGCCGCCACAGCTACTTCAGCGACCTGGCCCTGGGCGTGGTCGCGGGCTTCGGCGAGCACAGCTACCGCTTCGCGCTGGACGCCGCGCTGGCCTGGCTGGACAACCACGCCAGCGCCCGCCGCAAGCCGTCCTGACCGCACCCCAGCCCTTTCCGTACCCACGCCCCGCACCGCGGGGCCCACCCAGAGGCCCGCCATGGACCTGCGCAAGATCAAGAAGCTCATCGACCTGCTGGAAGAGTCGAACCTCGCCGAAATCGAAATCAAGGAGGGCGAGGAGTCGGTCCGCCTGGCGCGCACCCCCAAGGGCGCGATCGGCGTCTCCGCACCGGTCATGCACCACGCCCCGGCCGCGGTCGCGGCGGCCCCGATGCCGATGCACTCGCCCACCGAGGCGGCCACCGGCGGCAAGTCCGGGGGCGACACGGGACCGTCCCTGCCCGATGGCCACGTCGTGCGCGCACCGATGGTCGGCACCTTCTACACCTCGCCGGCGCCGGACAAGCCCGCGTTCGTGACGGTCGGCCAGTCGGTCAAGGCCGGCGAGACGCTGGCGATCATCGAGGCGATGAAGATGTTCAACCCGATCGA
>CBIHLN010000140.1:0-4018 GCA_966210725.1 uncultured Lysobacter sp.
CACCCCGGCGGTATGCTCCCCCGGTCTTCGCCCCGGGATCCGACATGCGCTTTCTGCTCCTGCTGGTCGCACTCGCCGCCATGAACGCCCACGCCCAGAGTTCCGATGACATGCCGTCCAGTCCGCCGCCGCGTACCGCGCTGGTGATCCACGGCGGCGCGGGCTTTGTCCCCAAGGACGCCCTGAGCGAGGCCGACGTGCGCGACGTGCATGCCACGCTCAACCGCGCGCTGGATGCCGGACACGCGGTTCTCGCGGCCGGTGGCGCCGCACTGGACGCCGTGGAGGCGGCCGTGCTGGTGCTGGAAGAGTCGCCGCGGTTCAACGCCGGAAAGGGCGCGGTGTTCAATGCCGACGGCGGGCACGACCTGGACGCGGCGGTGATGGAGGGGCACACGCGGCGTGCCGGCGCCGTGGCGGGCTTGACCACCGTGCGCAATCCCGTCCGGCTGGCGCGCGCGGTGATGGAGCACAGTCCGCACGTGTTTCTTGCTGGCGACGGGGCCGAAGCCTTTGCCGACACCCGGCCGGACATCGCCCGCGTGCCCAACGAGTGGTTCGACACGGATTCGCGTCGCAGGGCGCTGGAGGCCGCGCAGCGCAAGGCGGCTGTCGGCGAGGCGCCGGATGCGTACTTCGGCACCGTCGGCGCGGTGGCGCTGGATGCGCACGGCCACATCGCCGCGGCCACGAGCACCGGCGGGATGACCAACAAGAAGTGGGGCCGGGTTGGCGACGTGCCGGTGATCGGCGCCGGCACGTGGGCGGACGCGCGCTGCGGGGTGTCAGGCACCGGCTGGGGCGAGTTCTACATCCGCAATGCCGTGGCGCACGACATCTGCGCACGCGTGGCCTACCGCGGCGACAGCCTGGCGGCGGCCGCCGATGAGGTGGTGAACCGGATCGTCCCGGAAGCGGGCGGCGACGGCGGCGCCATCGCGCTGGACGTCGAGGGCAATATCGCCATGCCCTTCAACAGCGGCAGCATGTTCCGCGGCTGGATCCACCCCGACGGCCGCCGCGGCACCGCGATCCACGAGGACGGCGACGCGCGCTGAGGCGCCCCTCGCCTGTTCAGGTGCCGCGTGACCGGCGCCTGCCGGTAGGGGGCTGGCCACCTGAACGGCCTCGCCGCCGGTGGTGGCAGGCCTTATGGCAAAATTGCGCCCTTGCGGCCGGCCCGGGCCGTGGCACCGGCGCAGGCCGGGGCCAACCCTTTCACCCTGCCGCCATCCACTTCATGCCGAAAACGCACGCGTTCCGGAGCGCCCTGCGCTCGCCCGCCCCTGTCGACGCCCAGACCGTGGAGCGTGCCTGAGATGGCCGACGAACTCGGCCACCTGCCGCGCCGTCCGGACCGCATCCTCAAGGCCGCCAAGTGGTCGATGCAGGGCCTGTGGGCGGCGTGGCTGCATGAGTCGTCGTTCCGCCTGGAGGTCTACCTGTTCGCGGTGCTGGCACCTCTGGCCTGGTGGCTCGGCGACACGCCCGTGGAGCGCGTGCTGCTGATCGGTTCGATGCTGCTGGTCATGAGCGTGGAACTGCTGAACTCGTCCATCGAGGCGGTGATCGAGCGCTACGGCGCCGAGTTCCACGAGCTGGCCGGTCGCGCCAAGGACATGGGGTCGGCGGCGGTGTTCGTGCTGATGCTCAATGTGGCGCTGACCTGGGGCGTGATCCTGGTGCCGCGCCTGCTCCAGCCCTGATGGCCTCACCCCTCATCCGTTTTCGCCCAAGGAATTCCTTCCGTGCTTGAAATGCTTTCCGATCCGCAGGTCTGGTTGACCCTCATCACCCTCAGCTCGATCGAGATCGTGCTGGGCATCGACAACCTGGTCTTCATCTCCATCGCGGTCAGCAAGCTGCCGGTGCACCAGCGCGAGGTCGCCCGCAAGTTCGGCATCGCGGTGGCCTGCATCACGCGCATCGCGCTGCTGCTCACCCTGGCGTGGCTGGCCGGCCTGACGAGCGACCTGTTCGAGGTGCTCGGGCAGGGCATCTCGGTGCGCGACCTGGTGCTGATCCTGGGCGGTGCGTTCCTGGTGGTGAAGGGCGTGATGGAAATCCGCGACTCCATCGAAGGCGAGCACGAATCCGAGGATGTCCACAGCAAGCCGCTGGCGTCGTTCTGGATGGTCATCGCGCAGATCGCGGTGATCGACATCGTGTTCTCGCTGGATTCGGTCATCGCTGCCGTCGGCCTGGCCAACCAGACCTGGATCATGGTCGTCGCCATCCTGCTGGCGGTCGCGGTGATGCTCATGGCGGCGACGCCGCTGGGCAAGTTCATCGACCGCAACCCGACGATCAAGATGCTGGCGCTGGCCTTCATCGTGCTGATCGGCGTGTACCTGGTCGCCGACGGCCTGGAAATGCACATTCCGCGCGGCTACATCTACGGCGCGATGGGCTTCTCCGCGCTGGTCGAGATCCTCAACCTGTGGGCGCGCCGCAACAGCCGCCGCCGGGTGCTGGAGACCTGACGGCACGGCGGCGCGTCGTCACGCCGCGTCCATTGCGCGTGGCCGGGGGGCGGTGGTGCAATGCGCCATCGCCCCGTCGGAGCCGCCCCATGTCCCTCACTGTCCTGCGTCGTGCCGGCCTGCGCGCCGGCGTGCTGGCCCTGGTCGCACTGCTGCTGTCGGGCTGCGGCTACAACACCATCCAGCAGAAGGACGAGGCCGTGAACGCGGCCTGGTCGCAGGTGCTCAACGTCTACAAGCGGCGTGCCGACCTGGTGCCGAACCTGGTCGCCAGCGTGCGTGGCTACGCCAGCCATGAGCGCGAGGTGCTGACGGCGGTGACCGAGGCGCGCTCGCGCGTAGGCAGCATCAACGTCAATGCCGACGACCCGGCATCGCTGGAGCAGTTCCAGCAGGCGCAGGGCGAGTTGCAGAGCGCGATCGGGCGCCTGCTGGTGGTGGCGGAGAACTACCCGCAACTCAAGGCCAACCAGAACTTCCTGCAACTGCAGGCGCAGCTGGAGGGCACGGAGAACCGCATCACCGTGGAGCGCCAGCGCTACATCCAGGCGGTGCAGGACTACAACACGTACATCCGTTCGTTCCCCCAGAACCTCACGGCCAAGATGTTCGGCTATTCGACCAAGCCCAACTTCTCCGTCGAGAACGAGGCCGAACTGGCCGAGCCGCCGAAGGTGGACTTCGAGTCGCCCGCCCCCGCGGCGGGCTGAGGCCCCGATGGCGGCATGGCCCCAACGGCTGCGTGGCCGGCTGGTCGGTGTCGTCGCGTGCGCGGCGCTGCTGCTGGCGTCGGCGGTGTCGGCGCAGGACCTCGCGCCGATCCCGACGCTCGATACCCCCGTCGTCGACACCACCGCGACCCTGGATGCGGCTGCGCGCGCGCGGCTCCAGGCGCAGGCACTGGATCTGCAGCAGCGCAAGGGCAGCCAGCTGCAGGTGCTGGTGGTGCCCACCACGCAACCGGAAGACATCGCCCAGTACGCGGTGCGGGTGTTCGACCAGTGGCGGCTGGGGCGCGAGGGCGTGGACGACGGCGTGCTGCTGCTGGTGGCCAAGGACGACCGGCGGGTGCGCATCGAGGTCGGGTACGGCCTGGAGGGCGCCATTCCGGACGCCACGGCCTCGCGCGTCGTGCAGGAGTACCTGGTCCCGCGATTTCGCGAGGGCGACTACGCCGGCGGCATCGAGCAGGCGACCGGCGTGCTGGTCGGGCTGGTCGACGGCGAACCGCTGCCGCCGCCGATGGCCGATGCCCCCCGCGAGCGCGGGCGCAGTGGCGGCAGCTGGATCCTCGCGGTCTTCGCAGCGGTGTTCGTCGCGCAGTTCGTGCGCGCCATCCTCGGTCGCGCGCCACGGCCGTTCCGCGGCCTTGCCGGCGCCGCGGCCTCCGGCGGTATCGCTTGGCTGCTGGGTTCGCTGGCAACGGGACTGATCGGCGGCGTGATCGGCCTGCTGCTCGGACTGGCGGCCGCGCCGCGCGGTCGCTTCGCCCGCGGAGGTCACGGACACGCCGGCACCTGGGGCGGCTTGGGTGG
>CBIHLN010000141.1:0-3989 GCA_966210725.1 uncultured Lysobacter sp.
CGCAGGTTCTCGAAGAACTGCGCCCACTTGGTGTGGTGCGGCAGGATCGCCTGGTGGAGCATGTCCGGGTTGGACACGACGATGTCGCCGTGCAGCCGGATCGCCTGGCGCGCATCGCCGGGCGTGTCGCCGTCGAAGGTGAAGGCCTTCAGGCCGAGGTCGCCGGCGCGGTTGAGTTCCAGCAGTTCCGCGACCTGGTCCTGCGCCAGCGCCTTGGTCGGGAACAGGTACAGCGCCTTGGCGGCGCCTCCGGTGCTTCGCGCATTCATCACCGACGCGGCGACGGGGAGCGTGTAGCACAGCGACTTGCCCGAGGCGGTGGGCGTGACGATGGCGACGTGCTCGCCGCGTTGCGTCGCGTCCCACGCCTCGGCCTGGTGCGCGTAGAGGCGGTCGATGCCGCGCGCCCGCAGCGCCGAGGCCAGCGCGTCGGGCACGTCGGCCGGGATGGGCGCGTAGCGGCCCTCGCGGCCGGGGAGGGTGAAGCTGCCGGTGATGCGGTCGGCGTAGCGGCGCTCCAGCGCCTGCGTCAGCGCGCCGCCGTCGCCCGCCCGCCGGCCATCGCCGGGCAGGGCCAAGGCCTGCTGCTCGTCATCCACCCGTCGTGCCAGTGCGTGCCCCATGTTGCGTGTCCACCCGTCCCGCCGAAGGCGGGCAGTGGGCCCGGTGGGCGTCGCACCGGATGAGACTGCCGGCCTCAGGCGCCCAGTTCGTCCGGGTCGACGCGGCGGACGGCCAGCGCTCGGAGCCGACGCGGGCTTGAGATTCCGATGCCGCGGTCATCGCCGGCCGTGTACAGCGTCACGTGCGGTGGCGGTACCGGCAGCTGGCGGCCGAGCAGGCGGCCGAGCGCCGCATGCAGCGGCGCCATCGCCGGCAGGTGCACGTGCTCGATGACCGAGTGCGCCACGCCGCGGTGGCCGTCCTGGTCGAAGGGCTTGCGCAGCAGATGCAGGACGCCGGTCCGCAGCGGGTGCGTATCGTGTATCGCCAAGGCGCGGGCCACAGTGTCGTGCAGCCGTGGCCGAGCGACCGAACGCCGCAATTCCTCGCCCAGCGCGGTGCCGACCAGGGTGACGTGCAGTTCGGACTTGGGCTGAAGGGTGATGCCGTCGATCGTGACGGGCACCGCCGGCGGTGGCCAGTCGGCGCGGGCAACCGGCAGGATCAGCGAAGGGGTCAAGTCGAAGTGGTGCATAAGGCTCTGGCAATGGGGCAGGAACGGCGGCGAGGGCCAGTATCGTCCGCCGTCCAACGGCGGCATCATCCGACGTGTCGAAGGGGATCTGTCTCTGGTGCTCGACACGCTCAAGCAGTGACGGTGCATTCTCCCGGTCGCGTCGTATGCGCGCCCTCCCCTGCTTGCAGGGGAGGATTGGGGAGGGGTGCTTTGGCTGCGACGTTGTCTCAAAGCACCCCCTCCCAGGCTGCAGTCCCAGGGGGTGGGGCTCTATGCCTTCACTCCCACTACGCTCCACTCCAACGATTCAAAGCGCCCATGCCCGACGCCCTCCCCAACGCCCCGTCCTGCGAACGCAACCGCGAGCCCATCCTCGAAGTGCTGCAGCGCCACTTCGCCGGCCGCCGCCAGGTGCTGGAGATCGGCAGCGGCACGGGCCAGCACGCGGTGCACTTTGCCGCCGCGATGCCGTGGCTGCAGTGGCAGTGCAGCGACCGCGCCGGATCCCTGCCGGGCATCCGCGCGTGGCTGGCGCGTGCGGCATTGCCCAACACGCCGGCGCCGGTCGAGCTGGACGTGGCGACGGGTCCGTGGCCCGTGCCTGTGAACGGCGCAAGGTTCGATGCCGCCTTCAGCGCCAACACGCTGCACATCATGGGCTGGCCCGAAGTGGAAGCGTTCTTTGCCGGACTGGACGGCACGCTGGCGGCGGACGCCGTGCTGGTGGTCTACGGGCCGTTCAACTATGCGGGCGCCTACACCAGCGACAGCAACCGCGATTTCGACGGCTGGCTGAAGGCGCGCGACCCGCGATCGGGCATCCGCGATTTCGAGGCGGTCGACGCATTGGCACGCGGGATCGGCCTGCAGCGTCTCGAGGATGTGGCCATGCCCTCGAACAACCGCGGCCTGGTATGGCGGCGAATGGGCTGACCCGACGGGTGCCGCGCCGCACGTCCGGCGATGGCGGTGGGCGATGAACCATTCACTGGAAGGGCGTGCCGTCATCACGCGATCACTTCGCGGCGACGTGCGGTTAACCGCCGCTGCGCGAGGGTGAACCCTCCCCCGGCCGGCATGCCCGGCGTCCCCCTCAGGAGCACTGCGATGACCTCGAACAAAGACACCGCGCACCGCGACCTCAACCGCGACCCCGTCACCGGCGAGGCCGGCTCGCACCCGCTGGGCGTAGGCGTCGGCAGCGCCGCCGGGGGTGCCGCGGCGGGCGCGCTGGCAGGCACCGTGTTCGGCCCGATCGGCACCCTGGTGGGTGCCGGTGTCGGCGTGATCGCCGGAGCGGCCGCTGGCAAGAGCGTCGCCGAACGCATCGACCCGACCGGTGAGGTCGAGTACTGGCGCCACGCGCATGCCGACCGCCCGTACACCGACACCACCACCTTCGATTACGACCGCGACTATTCAGCCGCCTACGGCTTCGGCCTGCAGGCGCGCGAGCAGTACGGCAGCCGCGGCTTCGAACAGTCCGAGAGCGAGCTGCGCAGCAAGTGGGAACAGGCCCGCGGCCAGTCGCGCCTGGACTGGGACCAGGCCAAGCCCGCGGTGCGGGACTCGTGGGGCCGCGCCGATCTCACCCACAACACCTACGCCGCCGCGGACCAGCACTTCCAGGAGCGCTTCCAGCAGGCGGACTACACGGCCCACGACGAGACCTACGACGACTACCGCCCGGCCTACCGCTACGGCGTGCTGGCCAAGACGCGGTACGCGGAGCGCGACTGGGACGATGCGCTCGAGCAGGAACTGGCGCAGGACTGGCAGCGCTACAGCGGCGGCTCGCGCCTGGAATGGGAGCGGGCCCGCGCGGGTGTGCGCGAGGCGTTCACCTCGCCGTACATCGACATGGTGAACTCGCCGTACGACCAGATCCCCGACTACAACGCGAATGCGCCTGAGGGCAGCGGGTTGTTCCGGGTGCGTTGATCGGAAGGCGTATGTGTCTTGGGCGCCGGTCGGATGTCTTCCGTCCGGCACCGTTTCCCGCCTCTGTAGGAGCGGCTTCAGCCGCGAAGCCCGAAACCGGACTGCCACGTCGCCCCGCCGGAATTGTCGCGAGGGCCTTAGTAGGAGCGACGTAAGTCGCGACCGCTCAACTCCGGGGATCTGTGACCGCGACTTACGTCGCTCCTACAACGGAACCGCATATCGCAAGCGTCTGGAGGGTTGCGATCGCGGCTGAAGCCGCTCCTACAGGGAGGCGGTTTTCGGGATGGAGGGATGCCGGCAATGCAAAAAAAGCCCCGCATGCGCGGGGCTTTTTCGTGGGCGGCAATACCGCGAGCGGTCAGGCCACCTGCACCACCCGCAGCGGGTTGTTCCACTGCGCCAGCAGCTCGGCCTCGCGGGCCTTGGCGGTGTGCAGGTGGTCTTCCTTGACGTGTCCGTAGCCGCGGATGTGCTCGGGGATCGAGGCGATCTCCGCCGCCAGGTCCACGTTGCCGCGGTCCAGCGTGCCCAGCAGGCCGTCGACGGTGGTGAAGTATTCCTCGATCAGGCGCCGCTCCATGCGGCGCTCCTCGGTGCGGCCGAAGATGTCCAGCGCGGTGCCGCGCAGACCCTTGAACTTCGCCAGCACGCCGAAGGCCTTCAGCATCCACGGCCCGAACTCGCGCTTGATGAGCCGGCCCTGGTCGTCCTTCTTCGCCATGATCGGCGGCGCCAGGTGGAACTTCAGCGTGTAGTCGCCTTCGAACTGCTGCGCGATGCGGCGCTGGAACTCGCCGCTGGTGTACAGCCGCGCGACCTCGTACTCGTCCTTGTAGGCCATCAGCTTGAACGCGTAGCGCGCGAC
>CBIHLN010000142.1:0-3930 GCA_966210725.1 uncultured Lysobacter sp.
ATGTGCCGGTACATCTCTTCAACTTTCTCTTGATGTGTCATACGCGTCTAACACCTGAATTAAGCCGACCCGCAGCGCGAAGAAGAGCAGAACGGCGCGCTTGGCGGGGCGTCAGTGTTGCCGAAGCCGCGAAGCGGGTTCGGCTTGAATGAGTTGTTAGGCGGTGCTGCTAGGAAGGAGCGCCGACAAATGAGAACGGAAAGGCAACGATTCGCATGGCCTTGGGGAACAAGGCGCCCATTGCAAGGAGCGCTATCGCAGTGCCAACAGAGTACTGGAGTAGCTCAGGAAACGATGCCGGTCCAATGATGATGCGCCCAAGGGCTCCAATCCACAGCCCAGCCCACCCACCAAGGAATGACGAGAGCACTCGGTCCATTACCGTGGGTGGTGCACGCCACCATGTGCGAAAACCATCTGTCCTCCGCTTGAAGAATGCGCGAATGCTCATGAGCGCCTAACACTAAGTAGACCCCAAAAATGGGGTGTTAAAGAGGAAGAAGACTACGCAGCCCCTGCAAAAGATTGAGAAAAAAATAATCAGAACAATAGCTTACGGCATCCCCAGGATTCACATGAGCCCGCCCCTCCCCGGCAAAGGCGGCGCATATGCAGTGATACGTTTTATCACAGCACGCATGCAGTGTTATCTCGCGCGTCCACGATCGGATACGCGGCCTGCCCTACCGGATCGCATGCACTTGGGGGGTATGGGCAATCCAAGTCGCGCCGGCCGAGACGGCCGGCGATCCACGTGAGGTCACGGCTTTGATGATGTCGGGCCGCCGGGCCGCGGGCTACGACCCGCGCTGCAGCCCGCCCGCACCGTTAATCCGCCTTGCGCACCACCCGGTAATCGATCGGCTTGTACTGGAAGTTGTTCGACTGCCCGGCCGAGCACGCCGTCATTGCCACCACCAGCGGCATGCGCGCGCGCAGGCGGATGTGGTCGCCAGCCTTGCTCTTGGGCGGCAGCACCGCGATGCGGCCGGTGTCGCCGTCCACCGACACGTTCATGAAGACGTTGAACGCGATCGGCACGCGGTCCACACCGATGCCGTACGGCGCCAGCGCAATCGCCAGGTTGCCCTCGCAGCCCGGGCGGCCTTCGGTCTCGCCGTAGATGATCGAGAAGGTGTCCTTCGAGCATGGCGTCAGGGTGAAGTCGTGCCGCCCGCAGGTGTCCTCGACGATGTCGAACATCACGCGGCTGCGGTTGGAGTACAGCGGGTCGCCGGTGGTCAGCCACAGCTTGGAGGCGTAGTCGATCGAACGTCCCGAGGACAGGTACTCGTCCAGGTCATCGCGGTTGAAGGCCACCAGGTCGCTCACCTGCTGGCCCTGCGGGTCGATGACGATCAACTCGTCGCCTTCGTCCAGTTCGATGGCCTGGGCCGAACATGGCGAGATGCGGGTGCAATCGTGGGCGACGGCCTCAGTCACGCGGAGCTCCTTGTTTTGACGATGCATTGAGCGGATGGAACGGGCACTTCCAGTCGGCCTCGACCTTGCGGCCGCTGTACTGGCGCGTCTCCGGCGCGGTGCCGAAATCGGCCAGGTTGGGATTGATCGAGCCCTGCAACGCGAGATCGCGCGCGCGGGTCGCCTTCTGCATCTTTTCGTAGCGGCCGTCCTCACGCAGGCGGTCGAACTGCACGTGCGAGTTGAACACCATTGCCGGCCACGCGAAGCGCCGCGCGATGCGCGAGGCGCCTGGGTGCAGGCCGATGACGAAGAACGGGTGTCCGGCCAGGCTCAGGCTGAACTTGGGGCTGTCCGGGTTGCGGCTGACGCCATCGGCCCACGCGTTGCCGCGACGTACGTCGAGCAGGTGCAGGCGCTGGAGCTGCGACCACAGCAGCGCCTCGAAGCGCATCTCATCGGAGTCGGTGGGGCCGTCGAAGATGGCCACGAACGAGTGCACCACCTTCGAATCCGCCGGCTGCGCCGCCAGGTGCCGCGCAAACCCGGCCAGCCCGTCCAGCAGCGGGGCGTCATTGCTGCGTTGGCCGAGCGCGTCCAGCTCCAGCGTGCGGATGGCGTCCTGTGCCAGCGCGGCCTTGGAACCGACGCATGGGAAGTCGGGGTTCTCGATGTGCTTCAGGAACGCCGCGCTGCGATCAGGGGAGATGTCGGTGTGCGCGTCGTCGTGGGTCTGTCGGAGGGCGTGGGGAGCGAGCGGTGGCGTCATGCCTCGGCCTTGCACGTGTGCGGGGGAAGGCGGTCCAGACTAGGCAGGCGCAGGTGGGCATACCGTGGAGCGAAGGCCCCAAACGGGCGTTTTTCCTGAACCCTGGCTATGCCCCGTGGCCTGGCGCCCGATTTGGCACACCCGCGCAGCAACGCATCGTCATTCCGCCGTCATGTCCGCACCCTGCCCGGCATGGCGTTGGACAGCGGGATTGATCGCGATCAAGGCGCGCGCGCATGCAAAGGCGCCTGATGGACGCGACCCCAGCCAAAGGCGCCCGCCATGAGCCCGCTTTGCCTCCCACTGACCGCTCGCCGCCCAGCGCCGGGGTGCACGTGATGAGTGGCGCCGGTTCGCAGGGCGGCTTCACCCTGACCTTTCTCGGTGCCGCCGGTACCGTGACCGGTTCGCGCTACCTGCTGGAGACGCCACAGAGCCGCGTGCTGGTCGATTGCGGGCTGTTCCAGGGCTACAAGCCGCTGCGGCTGAAGAACTGGGCGCCCTTCCCCATCGAGCCCGCAAGCATCGACGCCGTGGTGCTGACGCACGCGCACCTGGACCACGCCGGCTACCTGCCGCGGCTGGTGGCCGATGGATTCGAGGGCCCGGTGTGGTGCAGCCGCGGCACGCGCGACCTGTGCGGGATCATGCTGCCGGACTCGGCGCGCCTGCTGGAGGAGGAGGCCACCTACGCCAACCGGGTCGGCTCTTCGCGCCACCATCCCGCCAGGCCGCTGTACACCGAGGAAGACGCCGCGCGCGCACTGCGGCGGCTTAAGGTGGTCGACTTCGGCGCCCACTTCGCGCCCGCGCCAGGCTTCATGGCCATGTTGCGCGCGCAGGGCCACATCCTGGGCGCAGCCGCGGTCACGCTCGAACACGGCGGCATGCGGGTGACCTTCAGCGGCGACATCGGCCGCCCGCACGACCCCGTGGCGATGCCGCCCCAGCCGCCGGCCGAAAGCGACTGGATCGTCTGCGAGTCCACCTACGGCGACCGTCGCCACGTGCCCGGCTCGCTGCGCGCCGAACTCAGGCCGATCCTGGCCAAGGTGCTGGCGCGGGGCGGCACGGCGGTGATCCCGGCGTTCGCGGTGGGTCGCGCGCAGGCGCTGCTGCATGTCATCGCCGAACTGGTGCAGGACGGCGACCTGCCGCCGGTGCCGCTCTACCTCAACAGCCCGATGGCCGCGCGCGTCACCGCGCTGTATCGCGACCACATGGGCGCGCACCGGCTGGACGCGGCCGCGCTGGACCGGATGGAACGCCTGGTGCGCACGGTGGGAAGCGTCGAGGAGTCCAAGGCGCTCAACACCCGCAAGGGCGCCAAGGTGATCGTGTCGGCGAGCGGCATGCTGACGGGCGGGCGGGTGCTCCACCACCTGCTGGCGTTCGCGGGCGACGTGCGCAACGCGATCATCCTGTGCGGCTACCAGGCCGGCGGCACGCGCGGGGCCGCGCTGGCCCGCGGCGAGCGCCACATCCGGGTGTACGGCGTGGACGTGGACGTGCGCGCGGAAGTGTTCCAGCTCGACACCGGCTCGGCGCATGCCGACGCCGATGAACTCATCACCTGGTTGGATTCCGCTCCAAGGCAGCCGCGCGGCGTCTACCTCACGCACGGCGAGCCGGATGCGGCGGACGCGTTGCGCCAGCGCGTGGAGCGCGAACTCGGCTGGCCTGCCTGCGTGCCCGAGTACCGCGACCGGGTGGACCTGATGGCGACCCCGACCCTCCCC
>CBIHLN010000143.1:0-3900 GCA_966210725.1 uncultured Lysobacter sp.
AGGGCATCATCGCCGCGGTCAAGGAAGTGGACGTCAAGGTGCCGGTGATCGTGCGCCTGGAGGGCACCAACGTGGAAGCCGGCAAGGAGCTGCTGAAGAACTCCGGCCTGGCGATCACCCCCGCCGACGACATCAACGACGGCGCGAAGAAGGCGGTTGCGGCCGTCGCCAACGCCGCCTGATCCGTGCGTCGCCCGGGTAAGGCCGTCAGGCCGCACCCGGGTCGAGCATCCCCCACATCGTGATCCCGGGTGCGCTTTGCTTACCCGGGCTACAGGAAAACAAGGACTCGCAATGTCCGTTTTGATCGACAAGAACACCAAGGTGATCGTGCAGGGCTTCACCGGCCAGCAGGGCACCTTCCACGCCGAGCAGATGGTCGAGTACGGCACCAAGGTCGTGGGCGGCGTCACGCCCGGCAAGGGCGGCACCGAGCACCTGGGCCTGCCGGTCTTCAACACCGTGCAGGACGCGGTCGACGAGACCGGCGCCGACGCCTCCGTCATCTACGTGCCGCCGCCGTTCGCGGCCGACGCGATCCTGGAAGCCGCAGATGCCGGCATCAAGGTCATCGTGTGCATCACCGAAGGCATCCCGGTGCTGGACATGCTGCGCGTCAAGAACACCCTGAAGGGCTTTGATGACGTGGTGCTGGTCGGGCCGAACTGCCCCGGCGTGATCACGCCGGGCGAGTGCAAGATCGGCATCATGCCGGGCCACATCCACATGCCGGGCAAGGTCGGCATCGTGTCGCGCTCGGGCACGCTGACGTACGAAGCCGTCAAGCAGACCACCGACGCCGGCCTCGGCCAGTCGACCTGCATCGGCATTGGCGGCGACCCGATCAACGGCACCAACTTCATCGACGCGCTGAAGCTGTTCCAGGAGGATCCGCAGACCGAGGGCATCATCATGGTCGGCGAGATCGGCGGCAGCGCCGAGGAAGAGGCGGCCGAGTACATCGCCCAGTTCGTGACCAAGCCGGTGGTCGGCTTCATCGCCGGTGCCTCGGCCCCTCCGGGCAAGCGCATGGGCCACGCCGGCGCGATCGCGTCGGGCGGGCAGGGCACCGCCGCGGGCAAGTTCGCCGCGATGGAGAAGGCCGGCATCACCACGGTCAAGTCGCCCGGCGACCTGGGCGCGGCGATCGCCAAGCGGCTGGCCAAGTAAGGCATCCGCAGCGGTACCGAAAAGGCCACCTCCGGGTGGCCTTTTTTCGTTGACGCCGCATCGCGTGACATCACCTGGCCGCCGGCTGCCCTACCATTCCGGGATGACCCAGACCCTCCGCCTCGCCCTCGCCCAGTTCGACTTCCCGGTCGGCGCCGTCCGCCGCAACGCCGCGCGCATCGCCGAGATGATCGTGCAGGCGCGGGATGACTACGGCGCGCAGCTGGTGCTGTTCCCGGAACTGGCGCTGAGCGGCTACCCGCCGGAGGACCTGCTGATGCGCCCGGGCTTCCTGGCCGACTGCGAGGCCGCCCTGCAGGAGGTGGCCGCGGGCGTCAGCGGCATCACCGCCGTGGTGGGTTGGCCGCAGGCCGCGGGCAGCATCGTCTACAACGCCGCCAGCGTGCTGCGCGACGGCCGCATCACCCACACCTACCGCAAGCGCGAGCTGCCCAACTACGCGGTCTTCGACGAGCGCCGCTACTTCGACGTCGACCCCGACGGCGGCGCCTGCGTGTTCGAGGTCGATGGCGTCCGCGTCGGGGTGCTGATCTGCGAGGACCTGTGGTTTCCCGAGCCGCTGGCCGAGACGGTGGCGGCGGGCGCGGAGCTGGTGCTCATCCCCAACGCCTCGCCGTTCGAACGCGACAAGCACGCCCAACGCGACGCACTCATGGCGCAGCGGGCGAAGGAAACACAGGCGCACGGCATCGGCACGGCGCTGGCCTACCTCAACACCGTGGGCGGGCAGGACGCGCTGATGTTCGATGGCGCGTCCGTGGTGGCCGACGGCGATGGCGCGGTGCATCCGGCGGCTGCCGCGTTCACCGACCAGTGGCTGGTGGTCGACTTCGACCGCGAGTCGCGCCGCTTCCAGGCGGTGCAGTGGATGGTCGACGGCGACGAGAGCCGGGACGCGCTGGCGTGGCGCGCGATCGTCCGTGGCACCCGCGACTACTTCCACAAGAACGGCTTCCGCAAGGCCTGGCTGGGCCTGTCGGGCGGCATCGATTCGTCGCTGGTGCTCGCCGTCGCAGTGGATGCGCTGGGCGCGGAGAACGTCACCGCGGTGCGCATGCCCTCGCGCTACACCGCCGACCTGTCCAACGACCTGGCGGCCGAGCAGTGTGCGTCGCTGGGCGTCGAGTTGATGACCCTGCCGATCGAGAGGCCGTTCCAGGGCTACCTGGATGCGCTGTCGGAGATCTTCGAAGGACATGGGGTCGACACCACCGAGGAAAACCTGCAGTCGCGCACGCGCGGCGCGCTGCTGATGGCGCTGTCGAACAAGTTCGGCGGCCTGGTGGTGACGACCGGCAACAAGAGCGAGTACGCCGTCGGCTACGCCACCATCTACGGCGACATGTGCGGCGGCTACGCGCCGATCAAGGACCTGTACAAGACCGAGGTGTTCGCACTGGCGCGCTGGCGCAACACCGTTGGCGGCTCCGCGCCCCACGGCGGTCAGGTGATCCCGCAGGCCGTGATCGACCGCCCGCCGTCGGCCGAACTGCGCGAGAACCAGAAGGACCAGGACTCGCTGCCGCCCTACGACGTGCTCGATGCCATCCTGCTGCGGCACATCGACCAGGAGCAGTCGCGCGAGGATCTGGTGTTGGCGGGCTTCGACCCGGCCACCGTCGACCGCGTGCTGCACCTGGTGCGCATCAGCGAGTGGAAGCGGCACCAGTCCGCGCCGGGGCCGAAGGTGTCGCGGCGGGCCTTCAGCCGCGAGCGGCGGTATCCGATCACCAACGGGTACGGGACCTGAAGCACGCCGTTACACCGGTTTCGCTATCTCTGTAGGAGCGGCTTCAGCCGCGATCGCCATGCCGATGCGACGTAAGTCGCGATCCGCAAAAAGCCGGACATTCGACAAAGCTGGGAGGTCGGTCGCGACTTACGTCGCTCCTACAGATGGATTGGGATTCGGATCGCGGCTGAAGCCGCTCCTACAGGTGACCGCCCAAACGAAAACGCCGCCCATTGGGCGGCGTTTCCATGTCGCGGTATCCCGGCGGCGTCAGTCGTTGTCCAGCGCCGACTTCTCGCCCGCGAACGGGTTCAGCTTGCGCCAGTCGCTGGGGTAGTCAGGCCAGTCGCCGCTGAAGTACGGGTGGCTGGCTTCGTTCTGCTTCAGCACACGCTCGGCATCGGCGGCGAGCGTCTCGTTGCCCAGGCCGGTATAGGCGGCGGCGAGCGTGGCGACCGCGTCGTTCTGGTAGGTGCTCTGCGGGTACGTCTCCAGCAGGTAGGTCGCGCGCTCGGCGGCCGCCACGTAGGCGGTGCGGCGTAGGTAGTAGAGCGCAGTGTCCAGTTCGTGGCGGGCGAACATGTCGCGCAACTCGCCCATGCGCGTGCGCGCGTCGGCGGCATACCGGCTGTTGGGGTACCGGTCGGCGACAATCGAGAAGTCGTTGTAGGCCTGCATCGGCGTCGCCAGGTCGCGACGGCTGGCGTCCAGGCGCCACACGCGCTGCAGGAACACCGCGTCGCGGCTGGAGTTGGTCAACCCGCGCAGGTAGTACATGTACGGCGTGTTGCGGTGGGTCGGGTAGGTGCGGATGAAGCGGTCGATGCTGCTGATCGCCTCTTCGTGCTTGCCCGCCTTGTACTGCGCATAGGCGGTTTCGATCAGCGCCTGCTCGGTGTACGGCCCGTACGGGTACTGCGCCACCAGCCGCTTGTAGGTGGTCTCGGCCGCCGACCAGTTGCCGTTGCGCATGGACT
>CBIHLN010000144.1:0-3888 GCA_966210725.1 uncultured Lysobacter sp.
TCGCCGTTCGCCGGCGTCAAGGACCGCAGCGGCGGCAAGTTCCTCACCAGCCGCCAGCTGCGTGACCGCCTGACCCGCGAGACCGCGCATAACGTCGCACTGAAGGTCGAGGACACGTCGGACGCGGACAAGTTCAAGGTGTCCGGTCGCGGCGAGCTGCATCTGTCGATCCTGATCGAGAACATGCGCCGCGAGGGCTACGAGCTGGCCGTGTCGCGTCCGGAGGTGATCATCAAGGAGATCGACGGCGTGATGCAGGAGCCGTTCGAGCAGCTGGTGGTCGACATGGAGGAGCAGTTCCAGGGCGGCGTCATGGGCCGGCTGGGCGAGCGCAAGGCGCTGCTGCAGAACATGGAACCCGACGGCAAGGGCCGCGTGCGCCTTGAGTTCATCATCCCGGCGCGCGGCCTGATCGGTTTCCAGACCGAGTTCCGCACGCTGACCGCCGGTACCGGCCTGCTGTTCCACGTCTTCGACCACTTCGGCCCGAAGATGGACGGCGATATCGGCCAGCGCCAGAACGGCGTGCTGATCTCCAATGGCACCGGCCCGTCGCCGGCCTACGCGCAGATCGCCATGCAGGAGCGCGGCCGGTTGTTCATCGAGCCGGGCGAGGAGATCTACGAGGGCCAGATCGTTGGCATCCACAGCAAGGACAACGACCTGACGGTCAATGCCCTGCGCGGCAAGCAGCTGACCAACTTCCGCGCCTCCGGCACCGACAAGGACGAGGGCCTGATCCCGGCGATCAAGCTGTCGCTTGAGCAGGCGCTGGAGTTCATCGATGACGACGAACTGGTCGAAGTCACGCCCAAGCAGATCCGCCTGCGCAAGAAGTTCCGCACCGAGAACGACCGCAAGCGGGCGTCGCGCGCGGCCTGATCCGCGCTCGGTTCGCAAAAGAGAAAGCCGCCCGATGGGCGGCTTTTTCGTGGGCGAGGCAAGGTATGCCCGTTCGCTGCAGGAGCGGCTTAAGCCGTGATCGCACGCACCGGATATTCGCTCGCGCTGAAGCCGCTCTTGGGAAAGATCACGTGGCAGCAAACTGCGCCTGCTTGCGCACGATCAGCATCGCCACTTCCAGCGCCTGCTCGTAGTTCAGGCGTGGATCGACGGTCGAGCGGTAGGCGCGTTCCAGGTCCGTCTCGGTCAGCTCGCGGGCGCCGCCCAAGCACTCGGTGACGTCCTCGCCCGTCAACTCCAGGTGCACGCCACCCAGGCGCGTGCCCGCCGCGGCGTGCAGGTCGAACGCCTGATCCAGCTCGCTGCCGATGTTGTTGAAGCGGCGCGTCTTGTAGCCGTTGGCCGTGGCTTCGGTGTTGCCGTGCATCGGGTCGCACACCCACAACACGCGCCGTCCGTCACGCCGCACCGCCTCCAGCAGCGGCGGCAGCTTGTCGGCGATATGCGCGGCGCCCATCCGGTGGATGAAGCTCAGGCGGCCCGGCTCGTCCTCCGGATTGAGCAGGTCGATGATCCGCAGCAGCTGGTCGGGCGTCACCGACGGCCCGACCTTGAGCGCGATCGGGTTGCGGATACCGCGGAAGTACTCCGCGTGCGCCCCGTCGACCGCCGCGGTGCGCATGCCGATCCACGGGTAGTGGGTGCTGAGGTTGAACCAGCCCCAATGGCGCGGCACCTGCCGCGTCAGCGCCTCTTCGTACGGAAGCAGCAATGCCTCGTGCGAGGTGTAGAAGTCGACCCGGTTGAGGTTGTGCACCTCCTCGCCCGAAATCGTCTCCATGAAGCGGACCGCATCGCCGATGGCCTGCACCATGTGGCGGTACTCCTCCGCCAAGGGCGAATGGCCCACCCAGCTGAGGTTCCAGTATTCGGGGTGGTGCAGGTCGGCGAAACCGCCGTCGATCAGCGCCCGGACGAAGTTCATCGTCATCGCCGAGCGGGCGTGCGCCTTGATCATCCGCCGCGGGTCGGGGCGCCGCGCTTCGGGCGTGAACGCCGGCGCGTTGACCATGTCGCCGCGGTAGCTGGGCAGCGTCACGCCGTCGAGCGTCTCGCTGTCGGCCGAGCGCGGCTTGGCGTACTGCCCCGCGAACCGACCGACCCGGATCACCGGTTTGCGCAGCCCGTGCACCAGCACCAGGCTCATCTGCAGCAGCACCTTGAGCCGGTTGGAAATCAGCTCGGACGTGCAGGCATCGAAACTCTCCGCACAGTCGCCACCCTGCAGCAGGAAGCGCTTGCCCTCCTGCGCCTCGGCCAACTGCTGCTTGAGCGCGAGGATCTCCCACGAGGTCACCAGCGGCGGCAGCAGCCGCAACTCCTCCAGCACCCCTTCCAGCTCGGCTGCATCCGGGTAGTGCGGCAACTGCAGGGCGGGCCGCGCGCGCCACGACGCCGCCGTCCAGTCGGACGGAAGGTGGACGGCGCGGATGCTGCGGTCGGGCGTGCTCATGGACGTGCGGTTCGTGTTGCGGTGCAGCGAATGATCATGGTCCCATCCGGCGCGGCCCGCAACCGCGAGCGATGCGTGGCCGGCGCGGCGGGTTACCGCCGGAATGCCGCGTAGGCCGCCCAGCCGGTCAGCAGCACGAACCAGACCAGGCTCCATGCCGGCATCGACAGGCCCAGGAACGTCCAGTCGACGGTGCCGCAGTCGCCCGAGCCGGTGAGGACCTTGCGGATGACACTGGTGGTCGACATCGTCTCGCGCATGAAGTCCAGCCCTGCGCCACACGACGGGATGGCCGGCGGATTCAGTTGCAGCCACACGTGGCGGCCGGCGATACCGATCCCCACAAGGCCGGCCACCACCGCGAGCGCCCCGTAACCCCTGCGCCCACCGCGGCCTGCCGGCGCGTGCAGCGCGCCGAGAAGGAACACCACGCCCAGCGCCGCGAACGCGATGCGCTGGAAGATGCACAGCGGACAGGGCTCCAGGCCCTCATGCAATTGCAGGTAGATCGCATACGCCAGCAGACCGGCACAGGCCAGGAACCCCAGGAAGAACTGGGTACGGAAGGTGGAGCGGGCAGTGGAAGTCGTCATGCCGCGAAGCTTACGGCGTGCGCGCGTCCGTGCGTAGACCGCCGTCTCCAGCGCCGCCCGGATAGGCCGGCCACCCGCGGCGAGGACCCCGCACCCTGTGATCACCACAAACAGAAAGCCCCGGCATGGCCGGGGCTCTTCTGCTGCAGGCGGGGGCATACGCCCCCACGACGCCGTTTACTCGGTGGCCGCTTCCGGGCGGTCCACGAGCTCGACGTACGCCATCGGCGCATTGTCGCCGGCGCGGAAGCCGCACTTGAGGATGCGCAGGTAGCCACCCGGGCGCGCCTGGTAGCGCGGACCAAGGGTGGTGAACAGCGTACCCACGGCTTCCTTGTCGCGCAGGCGCGAGAAGGCGAGGCGGCGGTTGGCGACGCTGTCGACCTTGCCCAGGGTGATGAGCGGCTCGGCGTGGCGACGCAGCTCCTTGGCCTTGGGCAGCGTGGTCTTGATCAGGCCGTGCTTGATGAGGGACGCGGACATGTTGGTGAACATGGCATCGCGGTGGGCGCTGGTTCGGCTGAACTTGCGGCCGGCTTTCTGGTGGCGCATGGCAAGGGTTCCTGTTGAATGTTGTCGCTGTTGGAGGTCGCTGTCGCCATCCTGGCGTTGGAAACATGGACTGCGGATGGTCCGGTCCGGCCATCCTTGACCGGTGATGTTCGCGGGCTTTCAGCCCGTCGGTTCGTGCCACTTGAAACAACGCTCCCCGCCATCGGGCGGGGAGCGGTATAGCGGTGGTGCGTCAGCCCATCATGCCGTGGCTGGCAATCCCGGCCGGCGGCCAGTTTTCCAGCTTCATGCCGAGCGACAGGCCGCGCTGCGCGAGCACTTCCTTGATCTCGGTGAGCGACTTCTTGCCCAGGTTCGGCGTCTTCA
>CBIHLN010000145.1:0-3807 GCA_966210725.1 uncultured Lysobacter sp.
GGTAGGGACTGGGGATTAGGGGCAGGGGGTTTTGGAGCCGGGACTTCGAGACTTGGGACTGGGCTAGCCCTAGTCCCCCGTCCCCGATCTCTCGACCGCGATCACGTCGCCTCCTGCCACGGCCGGCTCAGGCGCATCGCCGCGATGATCAGGCCAACGTGCGAGTACGTCTGGGGGAAGTTGCCCCAGGCCTCGCCATCGCCGAACTCCAGGTCCTCCGACAGCAGGCCGAGCGGGTTGCGGCGCGCCAGGATGCGCTCGAACATCTCGCGCGCCTCGGCCTGGCGGCCGATGGTGGCCAGCGCGTCGATGTACCAGAAGGTGCAGATGGTGAAGCTGGTCTCGGGCGTGCCGAAGTCGTCGGGCGCGACGTAGCGGAACAGCGCGTCACCCTGTCGCAGGTCGCGGCCGATCGCCTCGACCGTGGCGATGAAGCGCGGGTCGTGCGGTTCCACGAAGCCCAGGTCGGCCAGCAGCAACAAGGAGGCGTCCAGTCGCTTGCCGTCGAGCGACTCGACGAAGTGGCCCAGCTCCTGGTCGAACGCGTGCTCCAGGATGTGGGCGCGCATGTGCGAGGCGCGTTCGGCCCAGTGCGTTGCTCGATCGTGCAGGCCAAGGTGGGCGGCGATCTTCGCCAGACGGTCGCACGCCGCCCAGCACATCACGCTGGAGTAGGTGTGCACCTCGGCGCGGCCGCGGAACTCCCACAGCCCGGCATCGGGCTGGTCGTACAACGCGAACGCGCGGTCGCCGACCGGTTCGAGCCGACGGAACATCGCCGCGTCGCCGCGGTGCGCCAGGCGCCGGTCGAAGAACAGCTGGGTCGAGGCCAGCACTACGCTGCCGTACACGTCGTGCTGCTTCTGCACCCACGCCAGATTGCCGCGCCGCACCGGTCCCATGCCACGGTAGCCGGCCAGCGAGGGCACCTCGTCCTCGGCCAGCTCCACCTCGAAGCCGATGCCGTACAGCGGTTGCAGCTCGCCGTCGACCGCGCCGGCGGCGTTGCCGGCGATGTTGAAGACGTAGCGCAGGTAGTCCTCCATCGACCGCGTCGCGCCCAGTCGGTTGAGTGCGCGCACCACGAAGGCGGCATCGCGCAGCCAGCAGTAGCGGTAGTCCCAGTTGCGCACCGTGTGCGGCGCTTCGGGGATCGACGAGGTGATGGCCGCGACGATCGCGCCGGTTTCCTCGTACTGGCACAGCTTCAGCGTGATCGCCGCCCGCAGCACGGCCTCCTGCCATTCCAGCGGGATCGACAGGTAGCGCACCCACTCGCGCCAGTAGTCGATCGTCTGTTCCTCGGCGTGGCGCACGAAGGCGGCCACGGGTTGCGTCAGTGTCTCGTCGGGCCCCAGCACTAGGTGCACCTCGCGGTCGAGCACGAACGGCAGCGCGTCGCGCACCATGCGCACTGGCACGTCGCTGGTCAGGCGCAGGGTGAAGCCGGGCACGAGGTAGCGGATGTGGTTGCTGCCCCAGGTGGTCTCCGGCACGGTCGCGCCGTAGTCGGCCAGGGGCCGCAGGCGCACGCGGATGCGGGGGCTGCCGGCCAGCGGGCGCACGCGGCGCATCAGCATCACCGGCCGGTAGAAGCGGTCGTGCTGGTGCCAGCGCGGCGCGAAGTCGGTGATCTCCACCGCGCCGCCGTGGGCATCGCGCAACACCGTGCGAAGCACCGCGGTGTTGTCGAGATAGGTCTGCTCGGCGCTCGCCAGGTCCTCGAGCTCGATGGCGTAGTCGCCGCCCGGGTGCTGGCTGGGCGAGAGCAGGGCGCAGAAGGTCGGGTCGCCGTCGAAGGCCGGCACGCAGCCCCAGACGATCCGCGCGTGGCCGTCGACGAGGGCGGCGATGCTGCCGTTGCCGATCAGGCCCAGGTCGAGCGTCTGCGCGTGCGCACCGGCATCGGCGTGCGCAGCGCTACCGGGATGTGCGCTCATGCCTGTGCCGCCTCGACCAGCCACGCACGGACCTCGGCAGGCGAGGCCAGCCCATGCTTCGCGCAACTGGGCTGGCGGTCGCCGACCAGCACGGCGACGCCGTCATGCGCCAGCACCGCCTCGAAGCCGTGCTCGTCGGTGTGGTCGTCGCCCACGAACACCGGTGTGCGCCGGGCGAACGGTGCCTCGGCCAGCATGCGCGCCACCGCCGCGCCCTTGTTGGCCCCCTGGGGCCGCAACTCCAGGACGTGGTCGCCCGGTTGCAGGCTGTAACCGGGCAGCCACGCCATCGCGGCCTCGGCCAGCGCCCGGAACGCCGGCTCGGCGGCCGGGTTGCCGCGCCAGTGCAGCGCAATCGTGGCGCCCTTGTCCTCGACCACCGCGCCGGGGTGCCGCAGGGCGACCGTCCGGGCTTCCCCGCGCAGCGTCCGCAGCGGGGTCGGCGGCTTGGCTGCGGGTCCGTCGCCCCGGTGTTCCAGGCCGTGCAGGCCGGCCGCCGGCAGGCGGAGCGGGGCGAACAGGTGGTCCAACTGCTCCAGCGATCGCCCGCTGACCAGTGCCAGCGCGCCGTCCAGTCGCCGGTGCAGCACGTCCAGCGCTTCGAGCATGTCCGGGTCCACGTGCACCTGGTGGGGCTGGTCGGCGAAGTCCAGCAGGGTCCCGTCGACGTCCAGGAACAGGGCCCAGTCGTCGGAGAACGGCGGGGGCGGGGGCAGGTCGGGTCGGCGCATGCACGCCATAGTGAACAGGCCGGTGTAAGCATCCGGTGGACGGGGGACGCGCACTGTTGAAGGCGGCCGGTGGAAGCCGCATCTAGCGGGCATACCGGCCACGGCCGCCATCGAGTCCAAAGGAATTTCCCATGAGGATGGACAAGCTCACTTCGCGCTTCCAGCAAGCGATCGCCGATGCACAGTCGCTGGCGGTCGGGCGCGACCACACCATCATCGAACCCGTCCACCTCCTGGTGGCACTGCTGGACCAGTCCGGCGGCAGCACGCGGCCGCTGCTGGCGCAGGCCGGCGTCAACGTGCCGCTGCTGCGCGAGCGCCTGGGCGAGGCGCTGGAGACGCTGCCCAAGGTGTCGGGCCAAGCCGGCAACGTCAGCGTGGGCAATGACCTCTCGCGCCTGCTGAACGTGACCGACAAGCTGGCACAGCAGCGCGGCGACGCCTTCATCGCCAGCGAACTGTTCGTGTTGGCCGCATTGGACGGCAGCGGCGAGGTCGGCCGCGCATTGAAGGCCGCCGGCGCCGACAAGGCGCGCATCGAGGCGGCCATCGCCAAGGTCCGCGGCGGCGAGAGCGTGCAGTCGGAGAATGCCGAGGACCAGCGCCAGGCGCTGGAGAAGTTCACGATCGACATGACCGCGCGGGCGGAGAGCGGGAAGCTGGACCCCGTCATCGGCCGCGACGAGGAGATCCGCCGCACCATCCAGGTGCTGCAGCGCCGCACCAAGAACAACCCGGTGCTGATCGGCGAGCCGGGCGTCGGCAAGACCGCGATCGTCGAAGGGCTGGCCCAGCGCATCATCAACAACGAGGTGCCCGAGGGGCTGCGCGGCAAGCGCCTGCTGTCGCTCGACATGGGCGCGCTGATCGCCGGTGCGAAGTTCCGCGGTGAGTTCGAGGAGCGGCTCAAGGGCGTGCTCAACGACCTGGCCAAGAACGAAGGCCAGGTGATCCTCTTTATCGACGAGCTGCACACCATGGTCGGCGCCGGCAAGGCGGAAGGCTCGATGGACGCTGGCAACATGCTGAAGCCCGCACTGGCCCGCGGCGAGCTGCACTGCATCGGCGCCACCACCCTGGACGAGTACCGCAAGTACGTCGAGAAGGACGCCGCGCTGGAGCGCCGCTTCCAGAAG
>CBIHLN010000146.1:0-3666 GCA_966210725.1 uncultured Lysobacter sp.
TAGTGTGGCCTAAGCCATGCAAGAGTAGGTCATCGCTGGGCATTTACACCCAAGGCCGGTTCCCGAAAGGGGCCGGCCTTGTCCTTTTGGGCGCTTGGAAAACGCAGCGTGTGCGTCATCTACCCGGACCGCGCATGGAGGTGCTGGGCCGCTTCCCTCTGCCGGTGCGTACGGGAGCTTCGAATTAGGCGTCTGTTTAGTTATCCCAACCGTGACCCGAGGGTGGGATAGCCGCCATCGGCGCTGTCATGCCACGGGGGCCACGCGCCGCCAGTGTGAGTTCGGGGAGCAGCGGCGCGAGCATCCGGCTTGCGGCGCCCGCTCCCGATCAGGTTCGCGGCTGAAGCCGCTCCTACATGCGCCCGGAATCCGGTCCAGCGCTGCTGTCAGCGCGTCGGATCCACAATCGACAGGCGAGGGACGACAAGGCCCGTTTTGCTGTTGTCCGTGACCACACTGCGGCCGTCGACCGCCCGGTGCCACACCGGCTCGCCGCCGTTATCGACGGGGGCGCCGCGCTACGAGGCGAGGTCCGGCCCATGCAGGCGTTTTGACTGCTGACGTTCATCGCTTGAAAGTGTGAGATCGCGTGCACTAAAAAAACGGCGCCCGGAAAGGGCGCCGCGTTCATTCTTGCCGGTAACCCCGACCCGATTACTCCTGCGTCGACGGCCGCAGTTTCTCCTGTGCCGCCAGGAACGGATTGCCCTCGTACCAGCGGGGCCACTGTTCGCTGCCGGCCAACACCTGGCCCACGCCGTAGAGCGCCTGAAGGTCCTGGACCGCACCTTCGAGGTTCCAGCTCTCGTCGTACTCGTCCCCCGGCTGGTGGTAGCGGTGATCGCGGTAGTCCGCCTGCGCCGCCTGGCCCGCCTCCATGCCGCCGTCGGCCAGCTCGTCGCCGCCCTTGGCATACAGCGCGGGGACGCCGGCCTTGGCGAAGTTGAAGTGGTCGGAGCGGAAGTAGAAGCCGCTCTGGGGCGAGGATTCCTCACGCAGCACGCGCTGCTGGGCATCGGCCTGGGTCTTGAGCAGGTCTTCCAGTTCCGAGTTGCCCATGCCCACGACGGTGAAGTCGCGCGACGGCCCGGCCACCGACATGGCGTCGAGGTTGATGACCGCCACCGTCTTGTCCAGCGGCACGGTCGGGTTGGCCACGTAGTATTTCGAGCCCAGCAGGCCGGACTCCTCCAGCGTCACCGCCAGCAGCATGATCGACCGCTCGGGCTTGGGGTTCTGATGGACGAAGGCTTCGGCGATCTCGAGGATGCCGGCGATACCGGTCGCGTTGTCGACCGCACCGTTGTAGATCGTGTCGCCCTCGCCCTCGCCCTCGCCTTCGTGCTGGCCCAAGTGATCCCAGTGGCCCATGTAGACGATGGTTTCCTCGGGGCGGGTGGTGCCCGGCAACATGGCCACGAGGTTGGGCGAGCTCTTCTGCGAGGTCGTGCTCTTCAGCGACAGCGACAGGCTCGCGTCCAACGGGATCGCCCTGAAGCCCGGCTTGTTGGCGGCCGCATAGAGGTCGTCAAGGTCGTGCCCCAGGTCGCCCAGCAGGTCGCGTGCGACGTCCCCGGTGATCCAGCCCTGCGCCGGCAGGCGCGGCTCGGGATCGTCCTTGACTGCGAGGTCGAACTGCGGCCCGGACCACGAGTTCTTGACCACGTCCCAGCCGTAGGACGCGCCGGCATCGTCGTGGATGATGAGTGCGGCAGCAGCGCCCTGGCGGGCGGCCTCTTCGTACTTGTAGGTCCAACGGCCGTAATAGGTCATCCGGTTGCCTTCGAACAATTCGGCATCCTTGGAATGGAACCCGGGGTCGTTGACGAACATCACGACCGTCTTGCCCTTCACGTCGATGCCGTCGTAATCGTTCCAGCCAAGCTCCGGCGCATTCACGCCGTAGCCGACGAACACCAGCTCACTGCCGTTGATGTCGACCTGCGGCTGCCCGGTGCGGGTGCCGATCATCATCTCGGTACCGAAGGCCAGCGAGCGGGGCGTGCCGTTGACGTCCAGCTCCAGCGTGGTCGACTCGTCGGCGGTGGTCTCGACCATGTCGACCGTCTGCAGGTAGCTGTCGCCATTGCCCGGCTTCAGCCCCATGCGCTGGAACTGCGCGGTCAGGTACTCGACCGTCTTCTCCTCGCCGATGCTGCCCGGCGCGCGGCCGGCGAATTCGTCGGAGGCCAGCGTGCGCACGTGGGCGCGGAAGTCGTCGACGGTGATTGCAGGATCGAAGGCGTGGTCGGGCGCCGCCGGGCTCGCCGGGGCGGTCGCGGTGGGTTCGGGCGCATCGGCCGGTTTGTTGCAGGCCGCGAGCACCAGCGCGGCGGCCACCAGTGAGGTGGCGGTGGAGAGCGGAGTGCGGGTCATGGGAGCTCCGGGTCGGCCGACGGTTTCGGCGGAATTCCCATTCTATGCCCGATAGCCGGGCCGACCTGGACGGCGATCCCGGTCCGGGCCCGGTCCGGGGCCCGCTCGGGTGGATCGTGGGCCTGGAGCGGTAGAGCGCCGCCGGGCCGGATTCGAATGGAGCGGCCGCCGGTCAGCCCGGCGGCCATGGCCATCCCGATGTCAGTCGCGCGGTGCGCGATCGCCCTCGTAGCGCTGTGCGGTGGCGCCGGTGACCGGGCCGATCTGCGCGGTGCTATGGACGTACAGCTTGACCTCGCGCTCGAACACCAACGGCCCGTCGACGCGGGCGTCGGGTCCGATGATCACGCGCGGGTCGCGCTGCTTGCCGAAACCCAGCCAGTTGCGGTTGGGCTTGGTGTAGCGGATGCCCCCGCGCACGTGCGAACCGGCGCCGACGGTGAGGTCGCCGTTGACGGTCTCGATGCCACCGGCGAGGTCGGTATCCACCAGGCCGATGGCACCGTTGACGGTCTCGATGTCACCGCCGATCGAGCCGCCGCGGCCGACGAAGATGCTGCCGTTGACTGTGCTGACGTCGCCATCCGCCTTCAGTCCATCCTCCGCGCGGATGCTGCCGTTGACGGTGGAGAGGCTTTCGACGGTGGCGTTCTCGGCCACCTTGATGCTGCCGTTGACGGTGCCGGCGTCGGCGACGCGCGCACCGGCCTCGATGCGGATGCTGCCGTTGACGGTGTCCAGGTCGCCATAGGTCTGTCCGGCGTCGGCGGTGATGCTGCCGTTGACCTTGTCGATGCTGGTCTGGGCGATGGCCGGGGCGGCGCCCAGCGCCAGCGCGACGGACAGGGCGAGCGAGAGAGGGCGTGCAATGCGGGTACGGGTCATGGTCGGTTCCCTTGGACTGTCCGCGTGGGATGCCGCGGCCGGGCGTCAGGTTTAACCCGCTTGGCTACAATCGGCCCCTGCCTTTAGTCACCGGACCCTGCACGTGCCTGCCGATCCGCACCCGCACCACGCCGCCATCCGCCCCGTCGTCCTGCTGATCCTCGACGGTTGGGGCCACCGCGAGGAACGCGAGGACAACGCACTCGCACAGGCCCGGCTGCCGAACTGGGATGCCCTGGTTGCCGGCGCGCCGCACACGCTGATCCACACCGAAGGCCGCCACGTCGGCCTGCCCGACGGGCAGATGGGCAATTCCGAGGTGGGCCATATGAACCTGGGAGCCGGCCGCATCGTCTACCAGGACCTGACCCGCATCGATGCGGCGATCGAGGACGGCAGCTTCAA
>CBIHLN010000147.1:0-3642 GCA_966210725.1 uncultured Lysobacter sp.
GCCTGGGGCTGGGCGGGGAGTGGGGCGGGGCGGTGCTGCTGGCGACGGAGAACGCACCGCCGGGCAAGCGCGCCTGGTACGGCATGTTCCCGCAGCTGGGCGCGCCGCTGGGGTTCTTCCTGGCGACGGGATCGTTCCTGCTGCTGGGCGCATTCCTCGACGAAGCCGCCTTCATGTCATGGGGCTGGCGCGTGCCGTTCCTGGGCAGCGCGGTGCTGGTGCTGCTGGGCCTGTGGGTGCGGTTGAGCATCAGCGAGACGCCGGCGTTCCAGCGCGTGCTCGATCGCCAGGAGCGCGTGCGCCTGCCGATGCGCGACGTGCTGGTCCGCCACCCGCGCGCCCTGCTGGTCGGCACGCTGTCGGCGCTGGCGACCTTCGTGCTGTTCTACCTGATGACGGTAGGCGTTTGCGGTGACCATCCCGCTGGCCGCGATCCATGCCGACCGCCACGGACGCCGGCGGTCGATGATCCTGGCCACGCTGGCCATCCTCGCATTCGGGCTGGTGCTGGACCGGCTGTTCGTCGCCGGCAGCCTGGCGTCGGTGGGCGCGTTCCTGCTGCTCGGACTGGGCCTGATGGGGCTGACTTACGGCCCCATCGGGACGCTGCTGGCCGAGCAGTTCCCCGCACCGGTGCGCTACACCGGTGCGTCGCTGGCGTTCAACCTGTCGGGCATCTTCGGCGCCTCGCTGGCGCCCTACATCGCGACCTGGCTGGCGGGCCGCTTCGGGCTCGGCAGCGTCGGCCTGTACCTGGCGGCCGCCGCGCTGCTCACGCTGGCGGCGCTGTGGTCGATCCCGCGGCGCGCGCCGGATACCGCGGCCTGACCGCGGCCTGACCGCGCCCGGCCTCAGCGACCGAGCAGCTTGAGCAGGGCGCGCGCGGCGTCCTCGGAGGAGGCCGGGTTCTGGCCGGTGACGAGGTGGCCGTCGACCACGACGTGGGGCTTCCAGTCCTCGCCCCGGCTGTACTGCGCGCCGTTTGCCTTGAGCACGTCTTCCAGCAGGAACGGCACCACGTCGGTCAGGCCGACGGCGTCCTCCTCGCTGTTGGTGAAACCGGTCACCTTGCGGCCCTTGACCAGCGGGTCGCCGTCTCGGTTCAGGGCGTTGCGCAGCACCGCGGGCGCGTGGCACACGGCGGCCAGCGGCCGGCCGGCGACGTCGCTGGCCTCGATCAGTTCGATGGAGTCCGGGTCCTCGGCCAGGTCCCACATCGGGCCGTGCCCCCCGGGGTAGAACACCGCGTCAAAGTCGTCGCGCACGACCTTCGACAGCTTCTCGGTGTGGGTCAGCGCCTCGATGGCGTCCTGGTCGTTGCGGTAGCGCTCGGTCGCCGCAGTCTGGGCGTCGGGCTCGTCGCTCTTGGGGTCCAGCGGCGGCGGGCCGCCCTTGGGCGAGGCCAGCACGATCTGCGCGCCGGCGTCCTTGAACACGTAGTAGGGCGCGGCGAACTCCTCCAGCCAGAACCCGGTCTTGCGGCCGGTGTTGCCGAGGCGGTCGTGCGAGGTCAGGACCATCAGGATCTTCATGGGTGGGGGCTCCCGTAGCAAGGGGGGCACGCTAGCAACGGCTCCGCAAACCCGGCGTGATGCATCAGTGGCGATCCGTGCGCCCGGACGCCGGGGTCCACGCCGCCGGTTCCGCCCCGCGCCGCGCGGCGCGTCGCTCCCAGCGCTCGCGGGCCAGTTCGCGCATGTCCTCGACCGTGTCCTGCTCGTCGACGATCTCGTCCCCCAGCAGCGTCTCAATCAGATCCTCCAGGGTCAGCAGGCCCAGCGTCTCGCCGTACTCGCCCACCACCAGCGTGATCTGGTGGCGCCGCTCCAGGAGGCGCTCCAGCACGGTCGAGAGCGCCTGGGAGCCGGGGATGGCCGGCAGTTCGCGCTGGAGGTCCGAGACGGGACGTGCGTCCTCGCCGCGCGCGTGCGCCAGCAGCAGGTCGTCCTTGAGGACGAAGCCGTGCACGTCATCCAGCCCGGTGCCGTAGACGGGAAGCCGCGAGAACGGTGTATCGCCGCTGTCCTCCAGCGTGTCGCCCACCGTCCTGTCGCCGGGCACGGCCTTCACCACGGTGCGCGGGGTCATCGCATCACGTGCCTTGAGCGAGGTCATGTGGAAGAGGTTGCGGATGATCCGCGACTCGCGCTCGTCCAACTGGCCCGCTTCCTCGCCGACATCGGCCATCGCGACGAACTCGTCGCGGCTGAAGACGTGCACCTGCTTCCCGCGTGACACCAGGCGCGTCAGCAGCTCGGAGACCTTGATCAGCGGGTAGAGCATCACGATCAGGACGCGAACGAAGCGTGCCGTGGGACCGGCCAGGCTGCGCCAGTAGACCGCGCCCAGTGTCTTGGGGACGATCTCCGAGAGGAACAGGATCAGCAGCGTGGCCACCGCCGAGAACACGCCGACCCAGGCGCTCCCGAACACCACCGTGGCCTTGGCGCCGGAGCCGATGGCGCCGGCGGTGTGCGCGATCGTGTTGAGCGTCAGGATGGCCGCCAGCGACTGGTCGACGTTGTCCTGGCGCAGGCGCTGCAGGGTGTCGGCCAGCTGCGGCCGTGTTTCGCGCAGGCCCTGGATGTAGGACGGGGTGATGCTCAGCAGGGTGGCCTCGGCCACTGAGCACAGGAACGACGTCACCAGTGCGCCCAACAGGTAGACCAGCAGCAGGGTCACGTCGAGCGCGGTGTGGCCGGACGCTGCGCCGCCCCCGCCCTCGACGGATACCGCGGCGTTCGCCGGCAGCAGGCAGGCCGCCGCGAGCAACATGAATGCGACCCGCGTCGACAGGGCGCGCGCCCGACGGCGGCGGGGTGAGCATGGCGGACGTGCGGAGACGGGCATCGAAGGTGATCGATCTCGGTGGCGGAGGGCGTCGCCACCTTAACGCCGTGGCGATGACGCCCCGATGCAGCGCTCAAGGATCCGCGTTGCGGGCCGATGTCCCCGGTATACGCCGGGTCGTCCGGCGACGCGCTGGCGCTGCCGGCCCCCCACCATGCCGTTGCCACCGAACCTGTCCGCCTCCATCGACGCCCGACCCGCGCCCGGCCCGGGGCGGGTCTTGAGCGGCGGCGGGATGCCGCCCGCCGGAGCGGTGCCCGCGGCGTCCGCGTCGGCGGGCACGGCCCACTGGTCGCCCGTTAGTTCGCTGCTCGCGCAGCTGGAGGCGGGCGACCGCCAGCGCTTGCCCCGCCTGGACGAGTTGCCGCTGGATGTGCGCCGGCAGCTGGCTGCGGTGCTGGCTTCACGGCTGGTCGCGATCACCCAGGGACTCGGCCTGCCAGCCCCCGCCGCGGCGCAGGTACGTGCGGACGCGCAGGGCCGGATCGAGGTGCACCCGCTACACCCGGACGCGGCCCGTTTGCAGGCGGGCGTGGAGGCCGACCCGCTGGCGGCAGCGCTCGTGCGCTACCTGCATGCGCCGTCCGATGCCGTGGCCGGTGCGGCATCGCCGCCCGCGACCGATTTCGGACGCCTGCTGCCGTACGTGCGTGGCGACGAGTTGCGACCGGCGACGGACCCGGCGCGCATCCCGGGGCATCCCAACGCGGATGCCGGACGTCCGCTGCACGCCCTGGACGGCATGCGGGGCGTGGTGTGGGCGGTGGGGTCGGCGATCGCGATCCTGGTGGT
>CBIHLN010000148.1:0-3595 GCA_966210725.1 uncultured Lysobacter sp.
TCGGCATCCTGGTGGACGATGCGATCGTCGAGATCGAGAACATCGTGCGCCACCTGGGCATGGGCAAGACGCCGCGCGAGGC
Source organism: uncultured Lysobacter sp. (assembly GCA_966210725.1). Classification (GTDB taxonomy): domain Bacteria; phylum Pseudomonadota; class Gammaproteobacteria; order Xanthomonadales; family Xanthomonadaceae; genus Lysobacter_C. The sequence continues at coordinate 83 of CBIHLN010000148.1, forward strand.
CGCGCGTGAGGCCGCCGACGAGATCGGCACGGCGGTCATCGCGACCTCGGCCACGCTGGCGGCGGTGTTCGTGCCGGTGGCGTTCATGCCGGGCATTGCCGGCAAGTTCTTCCGCGAGTTCGGCTGGACCGCGGCCACGGCGGTGATGTTCTCGCTGCTGGTGGCGCGCCTGCTCACGCCGATGATGGCGGCGTACCTGCTCAAGCCGCACGCCGACAACGTCGCCGAATCGAAACTGATGAAGCGCTACCTGGGCTGGGTGGACGCCGCGCTGCGCCACCGCGCGCGCACGCTGTGGATCGCGTTCGGGCTGTTCGTGCTGTCGCTGGCGATGGTGCCGTTCATCCCGACCACCTTCATCCCCACCTCCGACCAGGGCCGCAGCAACCTCAGCATCGAGCTGCCGCCGGGCACGCCGATCGAGGAGACGGTGGCCGTGACCGAGCAGGCGCGAGAGCGGCTGGCCACGATTCCCGAACTGCAGCAGGTGTTCACCATGGTCGGCAGCGTGCTGGACCTGGGCGATCCGTCGCGCACCGGCACCGGCGACCCGCGCAAGGCCACGCTGGTGGTGGACTGGGGCCCGTCGGATGACGCGACCGCGACCAGAAGGCGCTGGAACAGGAGGTGCGCCAGCGCCTGGCCGACCTGCCCGGCACGCGCGTGAGCTTCGTCAGTGCCGAGCCCGGTGAGCTGATGCAGCTGGTGCTGGCCGGCGACGACCCGGAGAAGCTGCACGACGCCGCTGCGGCGGTGGAGCGCGACCTGCGCCAGCTTGAAGGCCTGGGCAGCATTTCGTCGTCCGCTTCACTGCTGCGCCCGGAGATCCGCATCGTGCCCGACCCGGCGCGCGCCGCCGAGCTGGGGGTGTCCACCGCCGCGATTGCCGAGGCCGCGCGCGTGGCGACGGCCGGCGACTACACGCAGCGCATGGCCAAGCTCAACCTGCCCGACCGGCAGATCCCGATCCGCGTCGGCTTCGCGCGCGAGGACCTGCGCGACCCGGCGCTGGTCGGCCAACTGCAGGTGCGTGGCAACCAGGGCCCGGTGCCGCTGTCGGCCGTGGCCGACATCGAGACCGGCAGCGGGCCGTCGGTGATCTCGCGCTACAAGCGCCAGCGCAACGTCACCCTGACCGCCGAGCTCAACGGCCGGCCGCTGGGCGAGGTGATGCAGGAGGTGCAGCAGCTACCGAGCGTCAACAACCTGCCGGTGGGCGTGGACTTCCTCAATACCGGCGATGCAGAGGTGTTCGTCGAGCTGTTCACCGGCTTCGCGCTGGCGATGGCGGCGGGCATCGTATGCATCTACATGGTGCTGTTGCTGCTGTTCAACCACCCGGTGCAGCCGGTGACGATCCTCACCGCGGTGCCGCTGTCGGCCGGCGGCGCGTTCGGCGCGCTGCTGCTGACCCAGAACATGCTGTCGCTGCCCGCGCTGATCGGCCTGCTGATGCTGATCGGCGTGGCGACCAAGAACTCGATCCTGCTGGTGGACTATGCGGTGATGGCCGAGGACGAGCACGGCCTGTCGCAGCACGATGCACTGGTCGATGCCTGCCGCAAGCGCGCCCGCCCCGTGATCATGACCACGCTGGCGATGGGCGCGGGCATGCTGCCGCTGGCGCTGGGCCTGTCGGGCGATTCGAGTTTCCGCGCGCCTATGGCGTGGGCGGTGATCGGCGGCCTGATCACCTCCACCCTGCTCAGCCTGATCGTGGTGCCGGCGGCGTACACGGTGCTGCACGATGTAGGCGACTGGTTCGCGCGGCGGTTCCGCGACCGGAAGGCAGCGACCGTCACCGGCTGACGCACGGGCAGTCCCGCTCCGCTGTAGGAGCGACGTAAGTCGCGACCGGAACCCGGCACCGGTTCGAGATCGCGACCCACGTCGCTCCTACAGAGGCACTTGAAGCATCGACGTGGCCGTGCCGCAGCGCACGGACACGCCCGCGCTCCTCCTGCTAGGCTCCAGCCTCCACGTGGGGGAGCACATGGACAACAACGTGAATCCGGAGATCGCCCAGCGCATTCCGCTGCTGGTGATCGGCATCAGCCTCAACACACTCGGCATTGTGATGGACGGCCTCGGGCTGTGGCGCATCGCACTGATCGTCCTGGGCATCGGGATGATCCTGGCCTTCCTGGTGCAGGCGATGCGGATCGCGCGCGAGGCGCGGGCACCGGACGACGACGGTACGCGCGGCCCCTGAGGCTGCGGCCCGGACCCGAACGGCACCTGCAGGGGACATTGCATGGACCGACGCGCATTCCTGGCCGCTGGCAGTGTCACCGCGGCCGCGCCGTTGCTGGGCTGGCCGGGGTTGTCGGCTGCCGCTTCGGAGCCTACGGACGGCGCGGCCTCGCCACCCGCCGTCAACTTCTGGTCCGACGGGCTGGGCCTGGGCCCGGCCGGGTACGCACGGCAATTGCAGGTGGCGGTCGACGCGGGGGGCTGGTCGCCGGACGGCTATTCCAATGGCGGGCTGGTGGCCGACATCGAGCGTGCCTTCGCCCAGCGTCTGGGCAAGGCCGCTGCCGTGTACCTGCCATCGGGCACGCTGGCCAACCACTTGGCGGTGCGTACGCTCGCGCGCGGCGACCGGCGCGTGCTGGTGCAGGCCGACAGCCACCTCTACAACGACAGCGGCGACGGCGCCGCCACACTCAGCGGGCTCAACCTGGTGCCGCTCGCCGAAGGACGCGCGACGCTGACGGTGGAGGACGTGGCACCGTGGATCGAACGCTCCGCGCACGGCCGCGTGCCCAACCCGGTGGGCGTGATCTCGATCGAGTCGCCGGTGCGCCGGCTGGACCACGCCATGGCCGACCTCGCGCAGACCGAGCGCCTGTCGGCCTACGCGCGTGCCCGCAGCATCCGCCTGCACCTGGACGGCGCGCGCCTGTTCAACCTGCCGCTGCACACCGGCCGGAGCGTGGCCGACATCGCCGCGCTGTTCGACACGGTGTACGTGTCGCTGTGGAAACACTTCAACGGCAGCGCCGGCGCGGTGTTGGCCGGTGACGAGGCGACCATCGCCGGGCTGTCGCACGTGCGGCGGATGTTCGGCGCCTCGCTGCCACAGGCGTGGCCGACGCTGGCGCTGGTGCCAGCGCACCTGGCGACGTACGAGGACGACTATGCCAAGGCGTGGACAGCGGCAGACCAGCTGATCGCACGGCTGGAAGCCACCGGTCGCTTCAAGGTCCGCAAGCTGGAGAACGGCACCAGCCGGTTCTTCCTGTCGGCGCCGGGCATGGACCTCGAGGCGCTCGCCGAGCGTGCAGCGCAGCATGGCGTGCTGCTGCCGGGCGGCCCGCCGGACGCCACGGAGTTCGCCATGCAGGTCAATCCGACGTTGCTGTACCGCTCGCCGGAGGACATTGCAGACGTGCTGGTGGCTTCGCTGGAGGCCTGAGCGACGCAGCGCAATGGACCTCCCGTGCCCGCTTGTTAAAGGGGCTTGGGGAGACGGGCTTTCAGGCAACGCACCTCAGGAGCACCCCCTCCCTC
>CBIHLN010000149.1:0-3547 GCA_966210725.1 uncultured Lysobacter sp.
CGAAGCACCTGGTCGTCACGATTTCGCAGTCGGGCGAGACGCTCGACACGATGGAAGCGCTCAAGTACGCCAAGTCGCTGGGGCACGAGAAGACGCTGTCGATCTGCAACGTGCCCGAGAGCGCGATCCCGCGTGCCAGCCGGCTGGTGTACTACACCCGCGCCGGTGCCGAGATCGGCGTGGCCTCGACCAAGGCCTTCACCACGCAGCTGGTGGCGCTGTTCACGCTGACCGCCACGCTCGCCAAGCTCGGTGGCCGGCTGGAGGCCGCGCAGGAAGCCGAGTTCGTGGACGCGCTTCGCCACCTGCCGGGCAGCGTGCAGCACGCGCTCAACCTGGAGCCGCAGATCACCGCGTGGGCCGAGCGCTTCGCCCCGCGCGAGCACGCGCTGTTCCTCGGCCGCGGCGTGCACTACCCGATCGCGCTCGAGGGTGCGCTCAAGCTCAAGGAGATCTCCTACATCCACGCCGAAGCCTACCCGGCGGGCGAGCTCAAGCACGGGCCGCTGGCGCTGGTGGACGCGGCAATGCCGGTCGTGGTGATCGCCCCCAACGACAGCCTGCTGGAGAAGGTCAAGTCCAACATCCAGGAGGTGCGCGCGCGCGGCGGCGAGATGTTTGTGTTCGCCGACGCCGACAGCCACTTCGGCGAATCCGAGCAGGTGCACGTGATCCGCACCCCGCGCCACGTCGGCGTGCTCAGCCCGATCGTGCATGCCATCCCGGTGCAGCTGCTGGCCTACCACGCCGCGCTGGCACGCGGCACCGACGTGGACAAGCCGCGCAACCTGGCCAAGTCGGTGACGGTGGAATAACCGTGCGCAATCCCCCGGTTGTTTCAGCAACATCTGGAGGAGCGGATTCAGCCGCGATGGCAGTCCCTGTAGGAGTGACGTAAGTCGCGACCGTCATTCGTCGTGTTGCGAAGGTCGCGACCTGGGACGCTAATGCATCGACTCTGATGCGATCGCGGTTGAAGCCGCTCCTACAGGGCATTGCTGGCGACTAGATCGCCGGCTCCCAGCGCAGCGTCAGGAACCACTCCCGGCCCGGCTGGTTGTAGAACGACGCGGTCTCGTAGTCGCGGTCCAGCGCGTTGGCCAGGCGCGCCTGCACGGTCCACGCCGGCGTGAGGCGGTATTCGGCCCGCACATCGAGCGTCGCGTAGCCGCCCAGGCGGCGGGTGTTGGCGACGTCGTCGAAGCGCGCGCCCTCGGCCACGCCCGTCAGGCCCAGGCGCAGGTCGCCGAAGGCACGGTCCACGTCCAGCCGCGCGCTGCGCCGCGCACGCCGCGGCAGCTCGTTGCCGTCGTTGAAGCCGGCATTGCGGTTCTCCGTGTCCAGCACGCTGATGCTGCCGGACACGATCCACGCGGCCAGCCCGGCGTCCATGCCCAACTCGGCCCCGCGCAGCTGCGCGCGCTCGATGTTGTTGGGCAGGAACAGCGCGGCGTCGTAGGCGATCAGGTCGTCCACCCGGGTGTCGAACGCGTCCAGCCGCCAGGCCACGGCGCCGGCCTCCAGCGCCACTCCGGCTTCCCAGCTGCGCGACTCCTCGGGGCGCAGGTCCGGGTTGCCGAAGAACGGGAAGTACAGCTCGTTGAACGTCGGCGCCTTGAACGCCGTGCCGTAGCCCGCGCTGACGCGCCAGCCCCCGCCCAGCGACAGCCCCCATGCCGCGCTGCCGGTGGTGGCCCCGCCGAATTGCTCGTTGTCGTCGCGGCGCACGGCGGCCTGCAGCGTATGCGCACCCAGTGCGCCCTGGTACTGCGCGAACGCCGCGCGGTTGTCGCGTTCGGTGCGGTCGAAGGCGGTATCGCTGTCCACGCGGTCGCGCAGCCAGTCCGCGCCGACCGTCAGCAGCTGGCCCGTCGCCAAGGCCAGGTCGGCCTGCAGGCTGGCGCTGTCGCGATCGGTGTCGAAGTAGCCGTTGAAGGCATCGCCGAGGAAGTTGTCGGACGCGTCGGTGTTGCGGCCCGCGCCCAGCTGCACGGCCAGCGCCTCCGAGACGGTCCATGTGGCGCGCGCACCCAGCACCTGCTGGGTGGTTTCGGAGTAGTCGGTGAAGTCGCCATCGAATTCGTTCTCGCCCTCCGCCAGCAGCGCATTGGCGCCCAGTTCAAGCGTCTCGCCGACCACCAGGCCGCCGCGGAGCGACAGCGAGCGGTTGCGGTAGCCGTCCGCATCCGGTTGCGGCGTGGCGATGAAGCAGCCGCCGGAAAACGGCGTCGGCGTGGCGACGTCGCAGGCATTGATGCCGTCGGTGCGCTGGTGCGCGGCGTCGAGCCCGAGCCACGCCGTATCGCTGCCGCCGCCGATGCCCGCACTCGCCTCGCGCCGGCCGTGGCTGCCGACGGTGGCGGTGGCGCGCGGCGCGATGCCGCCGCGGTCGCGACGGGTGAACACCTGGATGACGCCGCCGATGGCCTCGCTGCCGTACAGGCTGGAGCGGGGGCCGCGCACGATCTCGACGCGGTCGATCATCGACAGCGGCAGGTCCTGGAACGACACGAGGCCGGAGGTCGCCGAGCCCACGCGCACCCCATCGATCAGCACCAGCACGTGGTCGGACTCGGCGCCGCGCATGAACAGCGTGGTGAGCTTGCCCGGCCCGCCCTGGTTGGAGATCGCCACGCCCGCGCGGCCGCGCAGCAGTTCCGGCAGCGAGCGCGCCTGGCTGCGGACGATCGCCTCTCGATCGATCACCTCCACCGGCGCCAGGACGGCATTGGCCGATACCGGCGTGCGGGTGGCGGTGACCACCACCTCGTCGAGGTCGCGGGCGCTCTCGGCCTGGGCGTGTGCGGACAGGGGCAGCGCGAGTGCGCAGGCAAGGGTCAACGGGCGAAGCTGCATCGGGACGTCTCCATCGCACGGTCGGGCCGTGCCGGTCTTGCCGGGTTTGGGGAGTCGGATGCAGGGAAAAAGGGCCGCGAAATCGGACGAACAGCGCCGGCGTCGCCGCCGCAATGCCCTCCGCATCGCAACCAGTCAGCACCAAGGCCGGTCTCCGGACTCGCGAGTGGAAGACGTGCTTCCGGCCAGGGCGCCTTCCCGTGGCTGCAGGTGCAGCCCAGTGGCGGATGCCGTGGCTTGACTCGCTTACCGTTGCGGGGGCAGTGCCGGACTGGACCGCGGATGTGCGGGCGTCACCGGCTTCCCGTTTCAACCCGTTGGCAGGACGCCGCCGGGTCACCTTGGAGCGGGGCGCAGTGTACGGGATCGGCGGGCGTTGCAGGGAAGGGGCGACGGGACATGCCCGCTGGGGCGCCTCCCCTGAGTGCAGGGAGAGATCGGGAGGGCTGCTGTTGCCGGGGCGGGTGCAGCAGCGAGGCACGTCGCGACTGCCTCTGCAATCTTCGTAGCCACCGATTTCCGGATCGCGACTTACGTCGCTCCTACACGAGCTCGCAGGCTTGCCATGACGACGTGGTGCCCGGCAGGCAGCGATCAACGCCGCCAGTCGTTGCCGTCGCCGTCAGGCCGCATGGCCACCGTATCCTCGGTCAGCACCGTGGTGCGGACGGGGGCGGGGGCGGGTTTGTAG
>CBIHLN010000150.1:0-3535 GCA_966210725.1 uncultured Lysobacter sp.
TCATCCTGGTGCAGCCGTGGTCGCTGATCTTCGTGTTCTTCCTGCCGGTGCCGGCCATCCTCTACGGCGTGTTCTACGTCGGCTACTCGTTCTGGATGGACCGTCAGGGCAGTGACAACACCAACCACAGCGCGCACCTGTCGGGCGCCATCTACGGCGTGCTGTTCATGCTGTTGATGGAGCCCCGCATCGCAGGCCTGTTCCTGGAGCGGCTGGCCAGCCCGTCGTTCGGCTGACGCCCGGCCAGCCGGTCGGCCGGGCTCCGTGCGGCGGTCGCCGTGCCGCGCGTCACGCGGCCAGCGGGCAGGGGGCCGCCACCGGCGCCAGCTGCTCCCCGTAGGCCATTGCGAACCGGCTGTAGACGATGGCGTCCAGCCGGGCCAGCTCCTCGCTCTCGCGGCCCTGGCAGGCGACGTCGTACAGGCGCTCCATCAGTTCCTCGTCGCTGGCCGACTCGATCGGGTGGTGGTGCAACACGTTCATGGCGGTCTACCCCTGGATGTCTGTTTCGTGATCCCCGTACCGGAACCGCAGCAGATTTCGTGCCATAGCGCCCGGTCGGCGAACCTGCAGGTCGTCGCCGCCGGCATCGGCCGGTCGCGGCGCATGCCCGCACCGGTTCCAACGTCAGCGGCTGACCTTCCGGGTCACTCCTGGACCGGCATGGCCCCGGGTGTGACAGCCGCCGGCGCTCACCCGTCCTGAAGGTTTGCCGTGTTACGACGCACGGGCCGGCGGCTTCGGCTGCCCGAGCCCGTCCACGAGCCCACAGGAGGCACGCATGGCGACCCGGAAAGCCGCCAAGAAGACCGCCAGCCCGGCCCGCAAGGCCGCTAAAAAGGCATCCCCCGCGCGCAAGACCGCGAAGAAGGCCGCAGCCTCGAAAGCCGCGACGAAGAAGTCGGCCACGAAGAAGGCGACCACCAAGCGCGTGGCCGCGAAGAAGCCGGCGGCCAAGACGGCCGCGAAAAAGGCGGCGAAGAAAACGGCCGCCAGGAAGGTCGCGAACAAGACGGCTGCCAAGAAGACGCCACGAAAGGGTAGCGCCGAGACACCCCCTAAGAAGGCCACCGCCCGAAAGTCATCCGCCTCGAACGTGGCCAAGAAGCCGGCCAAATCGACGCGCGAGACCGTCGCGAAGAAGGCGGTGCGGAAGTCCACGGTCAAGTCGGCAGCCCGCAAAACCGCCTCAGCGCGAGCGCGCACGCCTGCGAGGGGCACGACGCCTGCGACTTCGCGCAAGGCCGCGACGGCCAAGCGTGCCCGCGCCGGCCAACGCGGGATCACGCCCGAGCAGGCGCTGGAGAACACGCGGAAGCTGCTGGAGGCCAAGCAGGCTCATGATCGCGAACCGCCGTCCTGGCAGCAGCTCGGCGGCGCGGGCGCGCCGGTGCCCGACGCCGGCTTCCAGTCGACGGAGGCTGCGGACAAGGCCGAGGAGCTGCATGCGGCCGAGAGTCGGATGCAGGCGATCCAGGGCAGCATCGGCACGCACGGCCGGCACAAGCAGGGCAAGCGCGACAGCCGCTGAAGGCGGTTGACCCGGACTTCACCACCACACACGGTCGGCCCCCACGGGCCGGCCTTCAGGAGGTTTGCATGGGCGATCAGGCCCCGCCGATCCAGCACGACCCGGACGTCCACCGGTTCGCAACCACCGTCGAGGGCGAGCGCGCCTACATCGACTACCGGCTGGAGGGCGATGTCATGACCCTCACCCACACCTGGGTGCCGGAGGCGATCGGCGGCCGCGGCATCGCCGGCCGGCTGGTCCGGCACGCGCTCGACCATGCCCGCGCCAACGGACTGCGTGTGCACCCGGCGTGCTCGTATGCCGACGCCTGGATGCGCCGGCATCCGGAGGTCGAGGACCTGCGGGCGTCCTGACCGGACGGGGGCGTGCGCAGGCCCGGCCGGGCACGTCGCCGACCCCGTGTCCGCTGACATCCCCGGCGACAGCCGGCGGCGCGGTGCGTAGAATTCCGCAATGTCCATCCATGCCGCCGCTTTCGACGTCCTCCCCATCCAGGTCTGGACGTCCCGCCCGGACGGCACGCTCGACTACGTCAATCCCGCCGTCACCGACTACTTCTGCGTGACTGCCGCCAGTGTGCTGGCACACGGTTGGAAGAACCTCTGCCACCCGCATGACCTGATCGAGGCTGTCCAGCGCTGGGCTAGGTCGCTGGAGAGCGGCGAGCCTTACGAGGTCGAGTTCCGCCTGCTGCGCGGCGTGGACCGACAGTACCGCTGGCATGTCGCCCGGGCCTTCCCGGTGCGCGACGGCAGCGGGGCGGTCACCGGCTGGGTCGGCACCAACACCGACGTCGATTTCATCAAGCGTGCGCAGGAACTCGGGCAGGCCACCGCCGCCCGCGCGCAGATGGCACGCGAGCGGTTCCGGCTGCTGCTGTCCCAGGCGCCGGTGGCCATCACGGTGACCGAGGGGGCGGAGCACCGCGTGGAGCTGAGCAACTGGCGCGCGCGCCAGGTCGTGGGCGGACGCAACGTCGAGGGCCTGACGCTGGCCGAAGCGTTCCCGCACCTGGCCGGTCATGACGCGCTGGAGCGCCTGGACCACGCGTACCGGACCGGCGAACGCCTCGAAGAGCGCGAGGTCGCCCTGGACCTGGATCGCGACGGTGATGGCGTGCTGGTGCCGTGCTGGTTCGACACCACCGTGGAGCCGCTGCGCGATGCGGGGGGCGAGGTCAGCGGGCTGATGCTCGTCAGCGTCGAACTCACGGCCACGGTACTGGCCCGGCGCGAGGTGGAGCGGTTGCTGGCCGAGCGTGCCGCCGTGCTGGAGCACCTGCCCGACGGCGTGATCATCACCGATGCCACAGGCCGCATCACCTTCGTCAACCGCCGCGCGGAAGCGTTGCACGGTTGCGCGCTGCTGGATGTCCCGCCCGAGCACTACGCCGACGCCTACAGCCTCTACACCGAGTCGGGCGCGCCACATCCCTTCGACGAACTGCCTCTGGCCCGTGCGATCCTGCGCGACGAAGTCGTGCGCGGCGGCCGATGGCGAATCCGCCGCAGCGACGGCAGCGAAGTGCTGGCCCAGGGCGACGCCCAGCCGCTGTGGTCGGCCGACGGCCACAAGATCGGTGCGGTGCTGGTGATGCGCGACGTCACCCCCTGACTGCCGGCGTGCCAACGACATGCGACTGAACAAACACATCAGCGATACCGGCGCCTGCTCGCGCCGCGAAGCCGACCGCCTCATCGCCGAGGGTCGGGTCACCATCAACGGCATGCGCGGCCGGGTCGGCAGCGAGGTGGGCGAGGGCGACACCGTGCTGGTGGACGGCCAGCCGCTGCGCACGCGCACCGCGGCCAAGGGCAAGCGCCGGCACGTCTACATCGCGCTCAACAAGCCGGTCGGCGTCGTGTGCACCACCGAGTCGGGCGTCAAGGACAACATCGTCGATTTCGTCGGCCACGAGCAGCGCATCTTCCCGATCGGGCGCCTGGACAAGGATTCCGAAGGCCTGATCCTGCTGACCAGCAACGGCGACATCGTCAACGA
>CBIHLN010000151.1:0-3453 GCA_966210725.1 uncultured Lysobacter sp.
GCAGCTGGCACTGCTGTCGCACGCCGACAAAGGCGAGGCCGGCAACCAGGTGCGGTTGATGAGCCTGCACGCGGCCAAGGGCCTGGAATTCCGCTGCGTGTTCATCGTCGGCGTGGACGACGCCACGTTGCCGCACGAGGCCAGCATCGAGGAAGGCCGCATCGACGAGGAGCGCCGCCTGCTGTACGTGGGCATCACCCGCGCCAAGCAGCAGCTGTGGCTGTCGCACTCGAAGGAAACCCAGCGCTGGGGCGACCGCATCCGGCTCAAGCCCAGCCGCTTCATCGACGAGTTGCCGGCCGACGAGTTGCAGCGCGACGGCGCCGACCCGGTGGCCGACGCGGCCCGCAAGCAGGAGCGCGCCAGCGCCGGGCTGGCGGCGATCCGGGCCATGCTCGACGCCTGAGTGCGCTGCCACGGGACGGTCGTGGGCCTCGGCTACACTCGCGGGCCGATTCAAGACCGGCGTAGTCGACCGATGCGAACCCTGCTGCTGCCCCTGCTCGTCCTGACCCTGCCGCTGGCCGCGTGCAAGCGCACCGACACCGTGCCGGTGCCGGAACCCGCCGTCGCCGCCGCCTCGACCGCCTCGCCGGCCTCGGCCGAGACCGCCAGCGGGGCCGACGACAACCTCAACGCCGTGCTGTGGGTGCAGACGTCGACGGAGTACGAGGCGCTGACCACGCAGACCTACCGCGCCGCCGCCGACCACCTGGAGACGGCGCTGGCCGAGGCGAACTGGGATGCGCTGGTGCCCGACGAGCGCGCCAACGCCGCCGACGGGCTGCCCCCGGCGGTCATCCTGGACATCGACGAGACGGTGCTCGACAACTCGCCGTACCAGGCCCGCCTGGTGCACAACGGGCAGGAGTACGACGAGGTCACGTGGGCCGAATGGGTCGCCGAGAAGCGCGCCCAGCCGGTGCCGGGCGTGGTCGATTTCGCCAAGGCCGCCGAGGCCCGCGGCGTCACCCTGCTGTACATCTCCAACCGCGCCCAGCACCTCAACGAAGCCACCCTGGCCAACCTGCGCGCCGTCGGCCTGCCGGTGAAGGACGACAGCGTGTTCCTCGGCCTGGGCCGGGTGGTGGAGGGCTGCGAGCAGGACGGCAGCGAGAAGAACTGCCGCCGCCAGTGGGCCGGCCGCCACTACCGCGTGCTGATGCAGTTCGGCGACCAGCTGGGCGATTTCGTGCAGGTGGCGGTCAACACGCCCGAAGGCCGCGCCGGGCTCATGGAGGAGTACGGGGACTGGTTCGGCGAGCGCTGGTGGATGCTGCCCAACCCGACCTACGGCTCGTGGGAGCCGGCCGCGTTCAACAACGACTGGACCCGGCCGCGCGCGCAGCGGCGCGAGGCCAAGCGCGCCGTCTTGGAGCTCGCGCGCTGATAATGTCCAACAAAATCAGTGGTTTGGGACGATCAACTTGAAGTGTTGCATCAACTTCCGGGGGCGGTTAGGCTGCCCCCGACCGGCCTGTCCGGAACCGAGCCACAACTGATGTCCTCCGGCCCCGTGCCGGTTTGCAGGAGGCCCCCGCGGCCTCCTTTTTCTTGCCCGCCTTCCGTGCCCTGCGGCGCCCGATCCGCGACCGGGTTGGCTTGCTCCTGCCGGAGGCGGCCGCCAAGATGCGGCTCCGGACCGGCGCTGCCCGTGTCCCGCCGCCGTGCCGTCCATCGCCGCGCGGCCTGTCCGAAGGGGAGGTGCACTTGAAGGGGATCATCCGCCACGCCGCGTGGGCGGCCGTGCTGCTGGGCGTCGTGCTCGCCGGTTGCCGGCCCGCGCCCGAAGGCCCGCCGCCCGAGCCGGTCGCGACGCAGCCGGTGCAGGCCGTCACGATGCTGGTCGATGCGCTGCGCCGGGACGACCTGGTCGGCTATGCCCGCCACGCGCTGCCGCCTGCGCTTCACACCCGCATCGAGTCTCGCTGGCGCGAGGGCACCACGCTCTGGCCGCTGAGCGAGCTGCCGCTGCACGCCCAGCTGCCGGCCATGCTGGCGGCGCTGGCCGCACCGGATTCGGAACAGGTGCTGATGGAGAAGTACCGCGCGCAGTTCGCCGGCGCCCACGGCGAACTGCGCTCCACCGCCGCCGCGCTGGGCCTGTTCGCCGCGCAGTACGTGCAGGGCGAGCCGCGCTACAGCGACAACGAGCGCGAGCACTACGTCCAGACCATCGCCGCGCTCGGCCGCTGGGGCCAGCGGGCCCCGCTGGGCGACCCGGAGCGGGCCCAGGCCCTGCTCACGACGCTGGCGCCGGCGGCACGCGCCACGGGGCTCCATGAACCGGGCGCATTCGCCCGCGCCGGCATGGTCGACAGCCTGACCCGCCTGGCGCCGTTCGCCGTCGCCTTCAAGCAGGTGCTGGCCGGGCAGTACGGCCTGGACCTGGACGCGGCGCTGGCCAGCGTGCGGGTGGAAGAGACCGCCCGCACCGGCGATCAGGCACGCGTGCGGGTGCGCTACACACTGGCCGGTACCGAGGTCGACACCGAGCTGCGCGTGGAGCGCCAGGGCGACCGCTGGTACCTCACCGACCTGCTGCGTCATGCCCAAGACCAGGCCGGCGCGGCGGCTCCCGCCACTCCGGCCGCCACGGCGCCAGCTGGCGCGACGCCCGCGGGCTGACGGCCCGGGGGCCGCCAGCGAGGCGGCATAATGGTGCGGATGCCCAACCAGACGCCCCTGCCGTTCCCCGAAGGCCCGCCCGGCCCGGGGCCTGACGACCCGCAGCGTCCGGCTGCGTCCGGTGCGGGCGTGGAGGCGACACCGGGCCCCGGTGCGCCGGCCTCCGTCGAGGCGGGCGACCGCGAAGCCACCGTAACCCCGGGGGCCGATGCCGGCGACGCGCCTGCAACGGCCGACACCATCGCCGCCGAAGGTCCTGGGACGGCCGAGCCCGGCGTGGAGCCGGATCCGGCCGCCGTGGCTCGGCCGCAAGACCCCGCCCAGCCCGAACTGGCCATGCCCGCGCTGCCGCGCGAGCCGCTCGCCCGCCCGCGCCCGAATGCCGCACGCCGCCCGTGGTGGGCGCGCCTGCTCGGCCAGCTGATGAAGCCGTGGGTCAGCCTGACCATCGAGCCCGAACAGCCCGCCCAGCACGACGACGGCCGCCCGGTCTGCTACGTGCTGGAGGACTACGGCCTGTCCAACGCGCTGATCCTGGAGCGCGCCTGTTTCGAGGCCGGGCTGCCGTCGCCGCTGCAGCCGCTGCCGGGCGACCCGCTGGGCCGCAAGCGCGCCTACGTGGCGCTGTCGCGCCGCAACACCGGCGGCGCGCTCGCCCCGCTGTCGCCGCTCAACCCGGGTCCGCCGTCGGCGAAAACGCATTCCGGATCCCTGGCGCGCCTGCTCGACGCACACCGCGAGGACCCGGCGCTGGACGTGCAACTGGTGCCGGTGTCGATCTTCGTCGGCCGCGCGCCGGACAAGACCAGCGGCTGGTTCTCGGTG
>CBIHLN010000152.1:0-3412 GCA_966210725.1 uncultured Lysobacter sp.
ACACTGGCGCGGTCCTTCCCTGCGGAGTCCGGCCATGTGGCCCTGGTTGTTCCTGATGCTGGGCGTGGCCGCGCTGGTCGCCGCCTTCAAGACCACGTCGGTCGGCGTGCTGGTGCTGTGCCTGATCGCCGCCCTGGTGCTGCTGTCGGCCTGGATCGTCGGCTGGCTCGCGCAGCGCGTGGGCAGCCGGACCCGCGACGAGTCCCAGCTGGTGGATCCGGTCGAACTGCACCGCCTTCGCGAGCAGGCGCAGGTCCGCCGCGAACGGGCGGCGCCGCTCGACGAACAGCGGTGAGCCGCGTCGGTGCGGGCGTGACCCGGCTGAGCGTCAACGTCAACAAGATCGCCGTGCTGCGCAATTCGCGCGGTGGCCGTGATCCCGACGTGGTGCAGGCGGCCCGCGTCTGCCTGGACGCCGGGGCGCATGGCATCACCGTGCATCCGCGGCCCGATGGCCGCCACATCCGCACCGCCGATGTCATGGCCCTGGCCGAGCTCACACGGCATCGGGGCGTGGAGTTCAATCTCGAAGGCAACCCGTTTGCGCCACCGCGTCCCGGCTACCCGGGGTTCATCGCGTTGTGCGAGGCCACCCGACCCGCACAGGCCACCCTCGTGCCGGACGGCGACACCCAGCTGACGTCGGACCATGGCTTCGACTTCGCGCGCGACGCCGCGCGCCTGCGGCCGTTGGTGGCGACGCTGCGTGAGTTCGGATGCCGTGTCAGCCTGTTCGCCGATGCACCGGAGGACGCGGGCACCGCGGCCGCACAGGCCGCGGCCGCCGCATCCTCGGGCGCGCAGCGCATTGAGCTCTACACCGGCCCCTACGCGGAGGCCGCCGCGCGGGGCGGCGCGGCGTTGGCCCTGGGGCTGGAACGCTTTGCACGCATGGCGCGGGAGGCCGGCGCGGTGGGGCTGGGCGTCAATGCCGGCCACGACCTAAGCCAGCACAGCCTCCCTGCCTTCCTGGGCGCGGTGCCCGACGTACTGGAGGTGTCCATCGGCCACGCGTTGATCAGCGAAGCCCTGTATGCGGGCCTGGATGCCACCGTCCGCACCTACCTCGCCGCGATTGGCCGCGCTTCGGGCGGGTCGATCGACACGCCCTGACCCGGCTTTCGCGCCGGCGCGTTTATCGCTGCTCGACGGCAACGCGCAAAAAAAACGCCGCCCGAAGGCGGCGTTGAAAATTGGAACGGTAAGCGTCGTTTCGATCAGTTCTGTACGAAACCGATCTTGTCCATCTGTGCATTCTTGGCGTGCGCCAGCACCCGGGCCAGCGTGCCGTAGTCCGCGTCGGCGTTGGTGTCGATCTCCAGCGTGGGCTGGTTGGTCGGATCGGCCTGGACCGCCTCGCGCATCAGCGTGGGCAGCACGGACAGTGGCTGCGGGCTGTCGTTCCAGAACACCTGGCCACCGGCGTCGATCCGCAACCGGATCGGCGGCGGCGGGTCAGCCCGGACGGGCGGCGGATTGACGGTAGGCTGCGGCAGCGTGACGTCGATCGGATAGGTCTGGATCGGCGCGGTCACCATGAAGATGATCAGCAGCACCAGCATCACGTCCACGAGGGGCGTGACGTTGATGTCGGCCATGGCGCCGCCGCTGGAGTCGGTAGTGAAAGCCATCTCTGAATCTCCGGGCGGTTACGGTCGCTGCGGGGTCGCGACGAAGCCGACCTTGCGCATGCCCTGGGACTGGGCGGTCTGCACCACTTCCTGGACGACGCGGTACTTGGTCGTCTGGTCGCCTCGCACGTTGATCTGTGGCTGCGGCGTCTTCTGGGCTTCCACCGACAGGCGGCTTTCCAGCAGGGCCTTGGAGATCGGCTCGTCGTTCCAGAACAACGAGCCGTCCTGCAACACGGCCAGCGTGATCGGGGTGACCTCGGTCTTGCTTTCCCGATTGTCCAGGTCGGCCTCCGGCAGATCCACCTTGATTTTGTGGGTCATCAGCGGTGCCGTGATCATGAAGATGATCAGCAGCACCAGCATCACGTCCACGAGGGGCGTGACGTTGATCGAGGCCATCGGCCCGCCGCTGTCATTTCCGGAACTGAAAGCCATGTCTGAACTCCAACGAGGCGTGGTTGACTGCGCAGCCGATCAGCGCTTGACCGGCACTTCGCCGACGCGTGCGCCGGTGGCGAAGAAGTCGTGCAGGTCGTGCGCGAAGGTGTCGAACTTGGCGTAGGTGTTGCGGTTGATGCGCACGAAGAAGTTGTACGCCAGCACCGCCGGGATCGCGACGAACAGACCGATCGCGGTCATGATCAGCGCCTCGCCGACCGGACCCGCCACCGCCTGCATCGAGGCGTCGCCGGACATGCCGATGCGAATCAGAGCGTGGTAGATGCCCCACACCGTACCCAGCAGACCCACGAACGGCGCGGTCGCACCGACCGAGGCCAGCAGCGTCATGCCGCTTTCGAGGCGCGAGCTCTCGCGGGTCACGGCCTGGCGCAGGGCGCGATCCACGAACTCGGAGCGGTTCAGCGACTCGACCAGGCGCGAACCTTCATGGCGCTGGTGGTGCGAGGCGGCCTGGGCCGCGTCAAGGGCGATCTTGGAGAACGGCTCGCTGCGGGGCTGCTCTTCCATGTAGCGGATGGCGTCCTGCGCATTCGGGGTTTCCCAGAACGTGCTGATCACACGGTCGGAGCTCCGACGCAGACGCATGTTGCGCACCACGTTGAAGATCATCCAGTACACCGACATGGCGGACATGACCACGAGGGTGATGAACACGATCCAGGCCACCAGATCGAAGTTCTGGATCATGTGGCCGAAGCTCATCTGCTGGAGGGCTTCGGCGTTATTGGCCCCTGCGGCGGCGGCGTTGGTGGTTTCCTGAAGCATGACGCTTACCTTTAATTAGATATGTCGTGGATAGGAGGAGCTGTTGCGGGTTGCGTGAACTGTTCCGTGCGCCCGATCAGCGCGGCGGAACGAAATCGACGGGGACGCGCACGCGGCTAGCCACGGCAACGCCGTCGCGAACCTCGGGATTGAAGCGCCACTTGCGGGCCGCATCCATGGCAGCACGATCCAGATTGCGGTTGCGGCTGGATTTCTCGACCGACACGTCAAGCACGTTGCCCTGCGCATCGATGCTGATCACGAGCACCACGGTACCGCCAACGCCCTGGCGGGCCTCGGTGGGCGGGTAACGCGGCGGATTCAGCGCACGCGAAGACGCGTCGACACTGGAGCCGATCGACTGTGCCGGTGCCGGCGGCGACGGCGGCGCGGGCGGCGGGGCCGGCGGGTCGATCGGCGACGGGTCGTCGAACACCACCGGCGGCTGTTCCGGCGGCGGCGGCGTCGGGGCCGGCTGCGGCGGCGTCAGCTTCGGCGGCGGCTTGAGCTCCTTCGGGGGCTCCGGCGGCGGCGGCGGCGGCGGCGGAGCC
>CBIHLN010000153.1:0-3247 GCA_966210725.1 uncultured Lysobacter sp.
CAGGCTGTCGGATTCGATGTCGGTGACGAAGCCGGCGTCGTACTTGCGGCCGAGCTGCGCGTGGATCTCGCGATTCTGTTCGGGCGGTATGCCCTGCTCGGCGGGCGGCGCCGGGGAAGCGGTGATGTCGGTGGCCATGGGGGCTGCCTACTGGGTTCGTTTGATTGGTACGGCGGGTCGAGACCCGCCCTACATACTCGCGAGGCGCAGGTCGATGCGCTTCGCGTCGGGTGGGGGCGTACTCGCGGCCGCGGCGGGCGGCGCCTGCATCTGCGCCAGCGTCACACTGCGCAGCGCCTGCACCACCACGTCGTTGATGCGGCGCCAGTTGGCGCGCACGCCGCAGTGGTCCTCGATCGTGCAATGGCCCGCGTGGATGCTGCACTCGGTCATTCCGAGCGGGCCTTCCATCGCCTCGACCACCTCGATCAGGCCGATCGCGTCGGCCGGACGGGCCAGCCGGTAGCCGCCGTTGGCGCCGCGGAAGCCCTCGACCAGGCCGGCCTGCGCCAGCGGCTTGAGCACCTTGGCGACGGTCGGCGGCTCCAGGCCCGCGCGCTCGGCCAGCTCGGTGGCGCTGAGCACGTGGTCGGGATCGGCGGCCAGCACCGTCAGCACGACGGTGGCGTAGTCGGTGAGCTTGGTGACGCGGAGCATCGGACGGGTCCGGGGCGGTCGCGGTGGGGGTGCGACGAATCAGGACCGTTATTGTACGGATTGGTGGCGGGCAGGCCAACCCGGGGGTGTGGACCCGGGGGGAACGGCTTCAGCCGGGATGGACCTCCGGATGCCGCATATGTCGGGGCATCGAAGTCTCTTGTAGGACGGCCCCATGGATTCCAGGCTCAGGGTGCACCGACGGTGGCCGGCGCACCCGCCGGCATCACCAGCTCGAAATAGGGCGGCTGCGGTGCCTGGCCCGGCGGCAGGTAGGCCGGGGCCGGCTCGCCGCCAGGGCCCAGCGACTTGATGAAGTGGAACATCGCGCGCCGGTCGTCCTCGCTCATGGCGCGCAGGGCGAAGTCCGGCATGATCGGCCGCGTGCGCAGGCTGCCGCTGAAGGCCAGCCACTGCGCCTCGTCCATGTCGGCCAGCCTCAGGCGCAGGTTGGTCGCATACGTCGTGCCCCACGGCCCCCGGTAGCCCAGCGGCGACCCCGTCAGCCACAGCGCCTGGTCAACATTGCCCTGCTGCTCGGCGTAGCGGGGCGTGTGGCAATCGTTGCAGCCGGTCACGCGGACCAGGTACTCGCCGCGGGCGATGAGGTCCGCGTGCGCGTCCTGTGCCAGCGGTGCGGCGGCGGCCGGGCGCGCGGCGGACGTGTCGTGGTCGCACCCGGCGGCCAGCAACAGGGCGGCAACGGGTGCAAGGGCGATGGCGTGGCGGGCGGGGCGTGTGGACATGGCGGCGTGTGCGCGGTGGGGATCACGCTTCAACGCAGGCGCGACGGCGGACCGGCCACGTCGTGGCAGCCGCGTGTCATCCGGGTCAGAATGCCGGTCCCGTCGAACCCGGACCACCGCATGCCGCGCAAGATCGTCGCCCGTCGCTCCGCCATCCATGGCAACGGGGTATTCGCCCTGCAGCCGATCGCCAAGGGCGAGCGCATCGTCGAGTACAAGGGGCGCCGACGCACGCATGCGCAGGTCGATGCCGGCGACACCGGCGATGCCGATTCGGGTCACACGTTCCTGTTCACGCTCAACGACGAGTACGTGATCGACGCCAACTACGAGGGCGGCACCGCGCGCTGGATCAACCACAGCTGCGCGCCCAACTGCGAGGCGGTGCTGGAGGAGGCCGACGGCGACGACCGCCGCCGCGACCGCGTGTTCATCGAAGCCATCCGCGCCATCAAACCGGGCGAGGAGCTGTCGTACAACTACGGCATCACCCTGGACGAGCCGCACACCGCGCGCCTGAAGAAGATCTGGGCCTGCCGCTGCGGGGCAAAGAACTGCACCGGCACGATGTTGCAGCCCAAGCGCAAGGCGAAGGGCTGATTTGGCCCTGGATGCCGTTGCAGGAGCGGCTTAAGCTGCGATCGCTCCGGCCGGAAAAATCCGGCGCGACACGTCATCAGAATCCTTTGCAGGAGCGACGTAAGTCGCGACCGCGCGCGTGCAGGCAACTACGCGGGTCGCGACTTACGTCGCTCCTACAGAAGTCAAAGGCGAAAGGCTCGCGGCTGAAGCTGCTCCTACAGATCCGGCGACATATGTGCCGGGCGGGGCCACCAACACCGGCCATTGGACCAACGTCCGAGGCCGTCCGACGCCGACACACCCTTCGTGCCCGCTACCATCGGCAGCATCGTCCGCACACGGGAATCCGCCATGACCCCCACCCACGGCCCGCTCCAGGGCAAGGTCGCCATCGTCACCGGCGCGGCCAGCGGCATCGGCCGCGAGATCGCGCACGAGCTGGCGCGTGGCGGCGCGGCCGTCGCCATCGCCGACCTCAACGTCGAAGGTGCGCAGGCGGTTGCAAGTGATATCGAGTCGGCCGGCGGCCGCGCGCTGGGCCTGGCCATGGACGTCACCGACGAGACCGCGGTCAACGATGGCATCGCGCGGGTCGCCGAGCATTTCGGCGGGCTCGACATCCTGGTCTCGAACGCCGGCATCCAGATCGTCAACCCGATCGAGGAGTTCAGCTACGCCGACTGGAAGCGGATGCTCGCCATCCACCTGGACGGCGCGTTCCTGACCACGCGCGCGGCGCTGCCGCACATGTACGGCGCGGGCGGCGGCACGGTGGTCTACATGGGCTCGGTGCACTCGCACCTGGCCTCGCCGTTGAAGTCGGCCTACGTCACCGCCAAGCACGGCCTGCTGGGCCTGTCGCGCGCGCTGGCGAAGGAAGGCGGCACGCGCGGAGTGCGCAGCCACGTGGTGTGCCCGGGCTTCGTGCGCACGCCGCTGGTGGACCGGCAGATCCCCGAGCAGGCGCGCGAGCTGGGCATCAGCGAGGAGGAGGTCGTCAGCCGGGTGATGCTGGGCAATACGGTCGACGGCGAGTTCACCACGCTGCAGGACGTCGCGCGCACCGTGCGGTTCCTGGCCGAATTCCCGACCGCGGCGCTCACCGGCCAGAGCCTCGTCGTCAGCCACGGCTGGCACATGCAGTAAGGCGACTGCCCGCCTGGGATGCAGGCGGGCATGAAAGGGTTGCCATGACTTCCGCCAGTCGGCACGCGCCGGCCGGCCCCCTACGCTGCGCGCCACCGATGCGGGCCCGCCCGCAG
>CBIHLN010000154.1:0-3213 GCA_966210725.1 uncultured Lysobacter sp.
TCCTGCGGGCGTTGCATCTCGCGCGACTCCTGCTGTTGGCCACGCCGGCACGGCGTGTCCCGCAGGGTCAGACGGCCTGCGTCGTCGGTGCAGCGGTAGATGGTGACCGGGCCGGACTGCGCCGCGACCGGGCGGTACACGTCGACCGCCACCGCGCCACACGCGGCGGCAAGCGACAGCAGGGCGGCGGTGCGGAGCGTCGGTCGGCGCAGGTGCATGGCCGCCATCTTGCACCCGCCGGCGCGGCTCCGGGTGAACCGCGCCGACGGGGTGTTCAGTCGGCGCGGGTGAACTCGATCTCCATCGTCTTGCGCTCCTGCCCGTCATGGTTTTCGTACATCTCCATGACGTGACGGTCGTTGTCGACCACGCGCACCACTTCACGCACCGGGGTCATGGCACCGTCGCGCATCGGGTCGGCCATTTCACCGCGGAAGGTGTAGCTCGAAGTCGCCTCGTCGTACTCGCCTTCGGCCCGGAAGGCACCGGTCGACATGCTGTCCATCCAGGTGCTGACGTAGCGCCCGGTGACGTTGTCGTGGCCGGTGTAGCCCACGCCCTCGAACGGCTGGCCCATGAACTGACCGCTGTAGTCCATGCGGATGTGGCGGCCGCCGAAGACCGGCGTGTTCACCGCCTTACCCGAGCTGGTCATCGGCGGCGCGGCCGGGTCCATCCAGACGGTCTGCTTCGCGTTCCACGTCCCGGCCATCTGCGTGGCCAGCCGCGCATGCGCATCGCCCGGGGACGAGGCTTTCTCCCAGGCGGCCATCATCGCCTGCTGCTCGGGCGACATGGCCGGGGCGCTGTCCTGTGCACCCGCGGTCGAGCCGATCAACAGCAGCATCGCGAGCGCGGCGACCGCCGGCGCGTGCTTCGTTCTGGTGTTCATCCCTTGCTCCCGACGCCGCCCGGCGGGCGGCCGCGGGGCGATGCTACGCCCGGGCCGCCGCGACGGCATGACGCGCCGCCGCAGGGGCTCAGGCGCGCAGCACGTCGCCGGTCCGTGCGTCGCGAATGGCAGTGGGGGCGGCGAGTCCGCCGGTTTCGCCGGGGGTCACCGCGTCCAGTCGCGACAGCAGCGCAGGGTCCAGCGCCTCCCGGGTGAAGGCGGGCGGCTGGCCGCTGAGGTTGGCACTGGTCGACACGATCGGACGGCCGAACGCCGTGCACAGCGTCGCGACCACGGGGTGCGCACTGACCCGTACCGCGACGCCGGCGTGGCCGCCGCTGATCCACGCCGGCACGCGCGCGGTGCAGGGGACGATCCACGTGTTCGGTCCCGGCCAGCCGGCTTCGACAACGTGGCGTCGCTCCGGCGGGAGCGTGGCCCAGTCGACCAGGCCGTCCAGTTGCGACAGGCGCGCCGCGACGAGGATCAGCCCCTTGTCGACGGTACGCTGCTTGATGGCCAGCAGGCGCAGCACGGCCTGCTCGTCGAGCGGGTCGCACCCCAGGCCCCACACCGCTTCGGTCGGGTAGGCCACCACGCCGCCGCGGCGCAGCGCGAAGACGGTCGGTTCCAGATGTTGGTCGATCATCGCCACAGGATAGCCGGCGAGCCACGCGGGCGTCGCCGGACGTTGCCCCGGATCAGGCGTCCGGCGTGCTTGCGGCGGCGGCCTTCTTTACCGTTTTCTTCGCGACTTTCTTGGTCGCCTTTTTCGCGGATTTCTTCGCGGTCTTCTTGGCCACTTTCTTGGTGGCCTTCTTGGCCGGGGCCTTCTTCGTGGCCGGCTTCTTCTCGGCGACCTTTTTGACCGCCTTCTTGCCGAACCGGCCGCGCGCGGGCTTGCCGGTTTCCTCGAGCAGCTTGGTGACCTCGTCCAGCGTCAGCGAGGCCGGTTCCCGGTCCTTGGGGATCTTGCCGTTGAGCTGGCCGTTGCTGATGTACGGACCGAAGCGGCCGTTGAGCACCTGGATGTCGCTGCCGTCCCACTGCTTGATGATGCGGTTGCGGGCGATCTCCTCCTTCTCCTCGATCAGGGCCACGGCGCGGTCCAGCTCGATGGTGTAGGGGTCGTCCTCCTTCTTGAGCGAGGCGTAGACGCTGCCGCGCTTGGCGAAGGCGCCGAAGCGGCCGATGCCGACGGTCACCGTCTCGTCGTTGTGCTCGCCCAGGGTGCGCGGCAGCTTGAACAGCTCCAGCGCGTCTTCCAGGCTGATCGAGTAGATGCTTTGCCCCGGCTTGAGCGAGGCGAACTTGGGCTTCTCCTCGTCCTCGACCGTGCCCATCTGCACCAGCGGTCCGAACTTGCCGATGCGCGCGCTGACCTGGCGGCCGCCGACCGGGTCGTCGCCCAGCACGCGCACGCTGCCGGCATCGACCTTGTCGAGCGATTCCTTCTTGTCCTCGACCAGCTGCTTGAACGGGTCCCAGAACCGCTCCATCAGCGGGATCCAGGCCTCCTCGCCGCGGCTCACCGCGTCCAGGTCGTCCTCGAGCTTGGCGGTGAAGTCGTAGTCCACGTACTGGGTGAAATGTGCCGCCAGGAACTTGCTGACCGCGCGGCCGACGTCGGTCGGGTGGAAGCGGCGGCTCTCCAGCTCGACGTACTTGCGGAACAGCAAGGTGGCGATGATCGAGGCGTAGGTGGACGGCCGGCCGATGCCGTATTCCTCCAGCGCCTTCACCAGCGAGGCTTCCGAGAACCGCGGCGGCGGCTCGGTGAAATGCTGGTCGGCGTGGATGCGGTCCAACGGGATGCGGTCGCCGGTCTTCATCGCCGGCAGCTTGCGGCCCTCGTCCTCGGCCTCGGCGGCCTTGGTGTCCTTGCCTTCCTCGTAGACGGCCAGGAAGCCCGGGTCGATGACGGTGGTGCCCGACACGCGGAAGCTGTGCTCGCTGCCGGCGGCGAGGTCGACCGACACGGTGTTGAGCGTGGCCGGCACCATCTGGCTGGCGACGGCGCGCTTCCAGATCAGCTCGTACAGCCGGCGCGCGTCGTCCTCCAGGAAGCGCGACACCTGCGCCGGCGTGCGCAGCGCGGAGGTCGGGCGGATCGCCTCGTGGGCCTCCTGCGCGTTCTTGGACTTGGTCTGGTAGGTGTTGGGCTTGTCGGGCACCGCGCCGGTGCCGAAGTCGCGCGCGATGACGTCGCGGATCTCGCTGACCGCGTCGGCCGACAGGTTCACCGAATCGGTACGCATGTAGCTGATCAGGCCGACGGTGCCTTCCTCGCCGATCGCCACGCCTTCGTACAGCTTCTGCGC
>CBIHLN010000155.1:0-3180 GCA_966210725.1 uncultured Lysobacter sp.
CCCCACCCCCGATCCCAACGCCGACCCGGCGGTCGCGTGGCAGGTCGCCGTGCCGGTGCCGCTGCCGCGGCTGTTCGACTACCGCGCCCCGCAGGGCGCCCCGGCACCGCCGCCGGTGGGCCACCGGGTGCGGGTGCCGTTCGGGGCCTCGGGCGAGCGCGTCGGGGTGGTGGTCGGCGCGGCGCCCCTGCCGCCGGACGACGGCGCCCTGAAGCCGGTCACCGCGCTGCTGGATGACACCCCGCTGCTGCACGGGGAGCTGCTGGATTCGCTGCGCTGGCTGGCCCGGTACACCCATGCCCCGCCCGGCGAGGTGCTGGCCACGGCACTGCCGGGCCCGCTGCGGCACGGCGAACCGCTGCCCGACACCCTCACCTGGGCCTGGCGGCTGACCGAGGCCGGCGCCACCGCGCTGCCGGGCATGCGCGCCGGTCGGCCGCGGCAGCTGGCCGAGGCCCTGGGCGCCGGCCCCATCGACGAGTGCACGCTGGACGCACAGCACGACGGCTGGCGGGCCGCCGCCCGCCGCCTGCAGGGCCGCGGGCAGGCCGAACGCGTGGCCGATGACGCCGTCGCGCCGGTCGCCCCACCCCCCGGGGTGCCCGGACCGGTGCCCAACGCCGAGCAGCAGGTCGCCATCGACGCCATCCGCGGCGCGGCGGGCGGGTTCGCCGCGCTGCTGCTGGACGGCGTCACCGGCAGCGGCAAGACCGAGGTCTACCTGCAGGCGATCGCCGACTGCCTGGCCCGCGGCAGACAGGCGCTGGTGCTGGTGCCCGAGATCGGCCTGACGCCGCAGACGCTGGCCCGCTTCCGCGCGCGCCTGGGCGTGCCGGTGCACGCGCTGCACTCGGGCCTGTCGGATGGCGAACGGGCCCGCACCTGGGCGGCGTGCCTGCGCGGGCAGGCCCGCGTCGTGGTGGGCACGCGCTCGGCGGTGTTCCTGCCGCTGCCCGACGCCGGCCTGATCGTCATCGACGAGGAGCACGACGGCAGCTTCAAGCAGCTCGACGGCATCCGCTACCACGCGCGCGATTTCGCGCTGGTGCGCGGCAAGGCACTGGAGGTGCCGGTGGTGCTGGGCAGCGCGACGCCGTCGCTGGAGTCGCTGCACAACGCCACCACCGGCCGGTATGCGCACCTGCGCCTGACCCGCCGCGCCGGCCGCGCGCAGCCGCCGCGCGTGCGCGTGGTCGACGTGCGCAAGCGGCCGCTCACCGCGGGCCTGTCGCCCGAGCTGCTGGCCGACCTCGGCCAGGTGCTGCAGGCGGGCGGGCAGGCGCTGGTGTTCAAGAACCGGCGCGGCTATGCGCCTGTGCTGCTGTGCCACGACTGCGGCTGGACCGCGCACTGCCCCCGCTGCAGCACGCCCGAGCGCGGCACGCCGATGACCGTGCACGGCGGCGGGCGCCGGCTGCAGTGCCACCACTGCGGCGCGCGACGACCGGTGCCCAACGCATGCCCCGACTGCGGTGGGCTGGCGCTGCAGGCGCAGGGCGCCGGCACCGAGCGCATCGAGGAGGCGCTGGCCGAGCGCTTCGCCGACGTCCCGGTGCTGCGCATCGACCGCGGCACCACCCAGCGCCGCGATGCGCTGGAACAGGCGCTGGCCGGGTTCGGCGACGCGCCCGGCGTCCTGGTCGGCACGCAGATGCTGGCCAAGGGCCACGACCTGCCGCACCTCACGCGCGTGGCCGTGGTCGGCATCGACGAGGGCCTGTTCTCGGCCGACTTCCGCGCGCCGGAAAAACTCGCGCAACTGCTGATCCAGGTGGCCGGCCGCGCCGGCCGCGCCGAGAAGCCGGGCGAGGTGCTGCTGCAGACGCACCACCCCGAGCACCCGCTGCTGGCGACGCTGCTGTCGGGCGGCTACCCGGCGTTCGCCGTCGAGGAGTTGGCGCAGCGCGAGGCCGCCGGCTTCCCGCCGTTCGCGCACCTGGCGCTGCTGCGCGCGGAAGCGAAACAGCTGGATGTCGCGCACGCCTTCCTGCGCGCGGCGCGCGATGCGCTGTCCGGGGCGGCGGCCGGCGCGGTCGAACTCAGCGGCCCGCTGCCGGCACCGATGCCGCGCCGCGCCGGCTACCAGCGCGCGCAGCTGCTGCTGTCGTGCCCGACACGTGGCCCGCTGCATGCGGCGCTCGATGCCGCCTTGCCCGCGATATACGCACTGCCCGACGCACGCCGGGTGCGCTGGTCGCTGGATATCGACCCGGTCGACCTGTACTGACCCTCAGCGCGAGCGCGCGCCGGCCTTGCGCGGGCGTGCCACCGGCCTGTCGCGGATCCAGATGTTCTGGTGCTCGCGCTTGACCTCGAACAGGCCGGTCGCCTCGATCAGATCGCTGAGCTTGCGGTAGCCGTGGTTGCGCGGGTCGAACGACGCCTGGTTGGCGATCTGGTGGCCGACCGCGCCCAGGTTGGACCAGCCGTCGTCGTCGCTGGCCAGGTCGACCGCGCCACGCAGCAGCTGCACCAGCTTGGCGTCGCCGCGCAGCTCGGTGGCGGTGCGTGCGCGCGTGGCGGTGGTGTCGCCCGCGCCCGACGGCTCGCCCAGCGCCTCGACGTAGGTGAACTTGGAACACGCGTTGACGAACGGCTCGGGCGTCTTCTTCTCGCCGAAGCCATAGACCTTCATGCCGTCGGTCAGCAGGCGCATGACCAGCGGGGTGAAGTCCGCATCCGACGACACGATCGCGAAGCCATCGAGGTTGCGCGCGTACAGCAGGTCCATGGCGTCGATCACCATCGCCATGTCCGAGGCGTTCTTGCCGCGGCTGTAGGCGAACTGCTGCACGGGGCGGATCGCGTACTCGTGCAGCACCGCCTCCCAGCTCTTGATGTGCGGGTTCTTCCAGTCGCCGTACGCGCGCCGCACGTTGGCCACGCCGTAGCGCGCGACCTCCGCCAGGATCACGTCGACCTTGGCGGCCGGCGCGTTGTCGGCGTCGATCAGTACGGCGATGCGTTTCTCGGTGTCGGCCATGGCGGTGTCCGGATGCGAAGTGCCGCCGAGCCTAGCGCAGCCCCGCGCATGACGCCGCCACCGGGCTTCACGCACAATGCCGGCCGACTTCGAACCACGACAGGCACGACGCGACATGACCGATGCATTGCAGCAGCTGCGCGACCACTCCACGGTGGTGGCCGACACCGGCGACATCGAAGCGATCGCACGCTTCA
>CBIHLN010000156.1:0-3047 GCA_966210725.1 uncultured Lysobacter sp.
CCCCTGCATGCAGGGGCGGGGATGTCGCAGCCGTGGCCTCTCAGTACGGCAGCGGCTCGTCCAGCGACGCCCCGTGGCTCGCGATCACATTCGAGTACCAGCGGGCGCTGTCCTTGGGCGTGCGTTCCTGCGTGCCGTAGTTCACGTGCACCATGCCGAAGCGCTTCGAGTAGCCGAGCGACCACTCGAGGTTGTCCAGCAGCGACCACAGCATGTAGCCGCGGATGTCGCAGCCGGCCTGGATGGCGTCGTGCACGGCGCCGATGTGCTTCTGCAGGTAATCCATGCGCAGCGGGTCGCGGATGCGCCCACCCTCGGCCACCGGCGGGTCGAAGAACGCCGCGCCGTTCTCGGTGATGTACATCGGGATGTCGCCGTAGCGCTCCTTCACCCATACCAGCAGGTCGGTCAGGCCCTTCGGGTACACCTCCCAGCCGGTCTCGGTGTAGGTGCCCAGCGGCTGGCGCACCGCGCCGGCCTTCAGCGGGTAGCTGTCGTTGGCCTGCGTGACGCTGCGGGTGTAGTAGTTGATGCCGATGAAGTCGAGCTTCTGTCGGATCAGCTCGAAGTCGGCCGCTGCCCAGTCCGGCCACGCGTCGCCGAAGATCTCCTTGAGTTCGGGCGGATAGCGGCCGAGCAGGGCGGGGTCGAGGTACTGCTCGTTCATGTAGGCGTGCGCGCGCTTCGTCGCGGCCGTGTCCTCGGCCGAGTCGCTGGCCGGGTACTTGGGCTCGATGTTCACCACCAGCCCGATCTCGTGCTGGCCGATGTCGCGGTAGGCCTTCACCGCTGCGCCGTGTGCCCGCATCAGGTTGTGGCTGGCGATCGGCGTTTCGTACTTGCTGCGGTGGCCCGGTGCCAGTGCGCCGTGCAGGTAGCCGCCGTCGGTGATCACCCACGGCTCGTTGAGGGTCACCCACTTCTTCACCCGGCCGTCGAGCGCCTTGTACATCGTGGTGGCGTACTCGGCGAACCAGTCCGCGCTGTCGCGGTTGAGCCAGCCGCCGCGGTCGTCCAGCGCTGCGGGCAAGTCCCAGTGGTAGAGCGTCAGCAGCGGTTCGATGCCGTTGGCCAGCAGCTCGTCCACCAGGCGGGAGTAGAAATCGACGCCGGCCTGGTTGACGCGCCCCGTGCCCTCGGGATGGATGCGCGACCACGACACGCTGAAACGGTAGGCCTGCAGGCCCAGTTCGCGCATCAGCTTCACGTCGTCCTTCCAGCGGCGGTAGTGGTCGCACGCCACGTCGCCGGTGTCGCCGTTGAGCGTCATGCCCGGCGTGTGGGCGAACCGGGTCCAGATGCTGGGGCCCGCGCCATCGGCCATGGGCGAGCCCTCGATCTGGTGCGCGGCGGTGGCGGCGCCCCATAGGAATCCATCGGGAAAGGTACGGCGCTGGCTCATCGAGGGGGCCTCCTGCGGGTCGTGGGCCGCGTGGCGGTTGCGGCATGTAAACGGTTACATTGCAGGATAACGGAGGCTGCCGGCAATTGCATCGCGCCTGTCGGCGGTCCGTATCATCGGGCGGCGGGGCGCGCCGCCCGTTCTGCCGCACCCATCCGGAGAATGCATGGCCAAGGTCACCCTGGAGCGCTTGCGCAAGGTCTATCCCAACGAGGTGGTGGGGGTGGACGACGCCACCTTCGAGGTGGCCGACGGCGAGCTGCTGGTGCTGGTGGGGCCGTCGGGCTGCGGCAAGTCCACGCTGCTGCGCATGATCGCCGGGCTGGAGTCGATCACCTCCGGGACGCTGCGCATCGGCGATCGGGTGGTCAACGACGTGCCCCCCAAGGACCGGGACATCGCGATGGTGTTCCAGAGTTACGCGCTTTACCCGCACATGACGGTGGCCGAGAACCTGGGCTTCGCGCTGAAGCTGCGTGGCCATGACAAGGCGGCCGTCGCCGCGCGGGTCCGCGAAGCCGCGGCCGTGCTCGAACTCGAAGCACTGCTGGACCGCAAGCCGGCCGCGCTGTCGGGCGGCCAGCGCCAGCGCGTGGCGCTGGGCCGGGCGCTGGTGCGGCACCCGCAGGTCTTCCTGCTGGACGAGCCGCTGTCCAACCTCGATGCCAAGCTGCGCGGCGGCATGCGCGTGGAGATCGCGCGGCTGCACCGGCAACTGGGCGCCACCATGGTCTACGTCACCCACGACCAGATCGAGGCGATGACCCTGGGCCAGCGCATCGTGGTGCTGCGCGACGGCCGCATCCAGCAGATCGACACCCCGATGGCGCTGTATGAGCGCCCGGCCAACCTGTTCGTGGCCACGTTCCTGGGCAGCCCCGGGATGAATGTGCTGCGCGGGCGGCTGGAACAGGCCGACGGGTTGCGCCTCGTCACGGACGACGGCGGCGCGCCGGTCGACCTGAGCGCGGCCGGCCTCGATGTTGAAGCGGCATGGCTGGGTCGGGAGATCGCGCTGGGCATCCGGCCCGAACACCTGCAGCCGGTACCGGGCGGGCAGGCGGCCGCCCTGGTACCCACGGTCGAGGTGGTCGAGCCGGTGGGCAACGAGGTGTTCGTGAACCTCCGTCACGGCGATGCCGGCCTGGTGGCGCGCTGCCCGCCACAGGTGCTGCCGACCCCGGGCGACACGCTGCCGCTGGGCCTGCCGCCGGGGTGCGTGCATGTGTTCGAGGCGGACGGCGAGGGCCGGCGGCTGTCGGCGTGACCGCCCTCCGGGTGGGTTGCACTGGCCGCGCGGCAGCCCCCTGTAGCCGCGCTGGCGCCCCGCTATACTCGCTGGACCGTGCGGCCGTCGAGCCGCATTCCGCCTAGATAATTCAATATCTTGCGCGTCTAATTTCAAGTCGTTTCGTAATCAATCGGCGTGCCCGCGGGCGTGCCAGGGGCCCGTCCGCCGCATGCGTCTGTCCACGATCAAGCTGTCCGGCTTCAAGTCCTTCGTCGATCCCACCACGCTGCACCTGCCGACCAACATGACCGGCGTGGTCGGGCCCAACGGCTGCGGCAAGTCCAACATCATCGACGCGGTGCGCTGGGTGATGGGCGAGAGCTCGGCCAGCCGCCTGCGCGGCGACTCGCTGAC
>CBIHLN010000157.1:0-3042 GCA_966210725.1 uncultured Lysobacter sp.
GTGGCGGCCCGCGTCGGCGGCCTGGGGGCTGGGCGAGCGGGCGTGGGTGGCCTCGCCGGCGGCCAGGCGGATGCGGAAGCAACTGCCGCCGCCGGGCATCGGGACGTAATCCAGCGAGGCCTGGTTGCCGCGGCAGAGCTCACGGGCGATGTACAGGCCGAGGCCGGTCCCATGCCCCGACGTGGTGAAAAAGGGCCTGAACAGCTGCTGGGCCACCTGTTCCGGGATGCCGGGGCCACGGTCGAGCACGTCCACCAGCGGCGTGCCGTGGGTATCGCGGTGCACATTCAGCTGGATGCGCGCCGGCTCGCCGGGCAGGCGTCCATACAGCAGCGCGTTGTGCACCAGCACGGTCAGCACCTGGTGCAGCTGACGCGGGTCGAACAGGGCGGTGATGCGGCCCTCGGCGCCGGTGGCGCGCAGGCTGTCGTTCTCCAGCGGGTGGCTGGCCGCGTACTCGTCGATGAAGTGGCGGGCCAACGCCACCAGCTCGACGTGCTCGGGCTTGGCGGGCTCGCGACGCGCCAGGCCCAGGACGTTTTCGATGATCCCGTTCATCCGCGAGCCCTGCTGGCGCACGATCTCCAGCAGCCGCCGGTCCGCTGGGCGGATGTCGTCAGACTCCTCCAGCAGTTGCACGGCGTAGTTGATCGCCGCCAGCGGATTGCGGATTTCGTGGGCGAGGCTGGCGGAGAACCGGCCCAGCGTCGCCAGCGTCAGGGATTCGGCCCGGCGCGCGGCCAGCGAGGTGTCGTCGAGGAAGATCAGCGTCTGGTCGCTGCCGGCCAGCAGCCGGGTGAAGCGGGGCACCACCTCCGGCTGGTCCGTCGACACCCGCAGGGGCGCATCGCTGGCGATGGAGTCCTGGCGCCAGGCGGCGAGGCGCTCGGCCAGCTCGGGCAGCGCGACGTCCAGCGTGCGCTGGCCGTCGCCGGCCTCGCCCAGCAGCAGGGTGGCGGCTTCGTTGGCCAAGCGTACCCGGTTGTGGCCGTCCACCAGCAGCACGCCGGTGCGCAGGCGGCGGATGATCAGTTCGTTGACCTCGACCAGGTGCGCGGTTTCGTGGCCCCGGTGCTCGGCCAGCGCGTGCGCGGCGCGCATCTGCCGGCCCAGCACGCTGGTCAGGGTGGCGATAGCCAGGTACCCGATCGAAAACATGATCGGCTCGGCCAGCCGCCGGCCTTCGCTCTCCTCGACCAGCGAGGTCCAGGCGAATTCGCCGACGATGCCGGCCACCGCGACCAGCGCGATGCCCAGGCCATAGCGTGTGCGCAGCAGCAGGGCGGCCGCACCCACGTTGAACATCAGCATCAGCGCGATGCCGGTGCCGGCCCCGGGCACGGCGTGGATGGCGAGGATGCCGAACGCCAGGTCGGTGGCGATGCCCGCCAGCGCCTGCCCCTGCAGGTCGCCGCGGCGACCGAACGCGAACAGCAACGCCGCCAGTGCCAGGTAGGCCAGCGACAGGGAGCGGGCGAAGATGTCGTGGCGCGGCTCGCCGACCAGCCCGTCGATCGGGCCGAACAGCACGAACACCAGGAGTGCCGCCTCCAGCAGGCGGTACAGGGTGAAGAAGTAAAGCTCGCGGCGCAGGGCGCTGTCGGCATCGGCGACGTCGACGGCAGGCAGGCGTGGCAGCAAGCGGTGTCCCCTTCCGGCTCGGTGCCCGGAGTATAGGCGCGGACCCGCCCTTGCTTGTAGAAGCGGCTTCAGCCGCGATGCCGGGCCTGGCATTCCTGTAGGAGCGACGTAAGTCGCGACCTGCGCTGGCTTACGTGGGTGCGCGGTCGCGACTTACGTCGCTCCTACAAGAGGATGGTGGATCCGATCGCGGCTGAAGCCGCTCTTACAGGTGAGACGGGGGGCTGGCCCGGCGGGCCCGAGACCCCCGGTTTTGCCCGCCCCGCCGCAATCGGCGACAATGGCCGGCCCCCTCGCGCCCGCACCGTCTTACGGTCGCCGCCGCGCGGGCATTCCGTTCAATTCCCCTCGGTGACGCATGAATTTTCACGAATACCAGGCAAAGCAGCTCTTTGCCGACTACGGCATTGCCGTACCGGCCGGGCGCGTGGCGCGCACTCCGGAAGAAGCCGTCGCAGCCGCCAAGGACATCCCGGGCGACCTGTGGGTGGTCAAGGCGCAGATCCACGCCGGTGGCCGCGGCAAGGCCGGCGGCGTCAAGCTGGCGAAGACCTTCGATGAAGTGAAGCAGTACGCCGCGGCGATGCTGGGCACGAAGATGGAGACCTACCAGTCGGCCGGCGTCGCACTGCCGATCGACACGGTGCTGATCTCCGAGGGCACCGATATCGCCAGCGAGCTGTACCTGTCGGTGCTGGTGGATCGCTCGACCCAGTCCATCACCTTCATCGCGTCGGCCGAGGGCGGCGTGGAGATCGAGAAGGTCGCCGAGGAGAACCCGGACGCCATCAAGACCCTGCACGTGAACTACGTCCAGGGCCTGCAGCCGTACCAGTGCCGCCAGATGGGCTTCGACCTGGGCCTCAACGCCAAGCAGGTCGGCCAGCTGACCAAGATCATGCTGGGCCTGTACAAGCTGTTCAACGAGAAGGACCTGGCGCTGGTCGAGCTGAACCCGCTGGCCATCCTCACCAACGGCGACCTCGCCGTGCTGGACGGCAAGGTCAACAGCGACGACAACGCGACCTTCCGCCACAAGGACCTGGCCGCGATGCGCGACATCCGCCAGGAAGACGAGACCGAAGTGCAGGCCAGCCAGCACGACCTCAACTACGTCACGATGGACGGCAACATCGGCTGCATGGTCAACGGCGCCGGCCTGGCGATGGCGACCATGGACGTGATCAAGCTGGAAGGCGGCGAGCCGGCCAACTTCCTGGACGTCGGTGGCGGCGCCAACAAGGAGCGCGTGACCGAGGCGTTCAAGCTGATCCTGTCCAGCGACAAGGTGCGGGCGATCTTCGTCAACATCTTCGGCGGCATCGTGCGCTGCGACATGATCGCCGAGGGCATCATCGCCGCGGTCAAGGAAGTGGACGTCAAGGTGCCGGTGATCGTGCG
>CBIHLN010000158.1:0-2992 GCA_966210725.1 uncultured Lysobacter sp.
CGGGCAGGGCGAGCAGGGCGGCGAGCAGCGCGGGGCGCAGGGTCGGGGTCATCGGCGGGCTCCAGTAGCGAAGGGCGGATGGTAAAGGACGTCGCCGGCCCCTTCCCTGGGCGCGTCCACGCCCTAGACTTCACGCTCCCGACGGAGCCCTCGCATGCATACCCTGTACTACGCCCCCGGTGCCGCCAGCTTCGCGGTGCACTGGCTGCTGCTGGAACTCGACATCCCGCACGAACTGCGCCTGCTCGACCTGAAGGCCGGCGACCAGAAGCGGCCCGAGTATCTGGCCCTGAACCCCGGTGGCGTGGTGCCGACGCTGGTGGTCGATGGCCAGCCGATGACGGAAGCCGCCGCGCTGCTGATGACGCTGGCCGACGCGCACCCGCAGGCCGGGTTGGCACCGCCGCTCGGTGATCCCCGGCGTGCATCGCTGTATCGGTGGATGTTCCACCTGGCCAACGCGGTGCAGGCACAGTTCCGGCTGTGGTGGTACCCGCAGGAGGCCGCGGGCGAGGCGCACGCCGACGCGGCGCGCGACGCGGTGCGCCCGCGTATCGAAGCCGGCTGGGACCGCATCGACGCCCACCTGGGCGCGCATGGCCCGTACCTGCTGGGCGACGCGGTCAGCGTGGCGGATTTCTACCTGACGATGCTGATGCGCTGGTCGCGCAACATGCCGCAGCCGGCGACGTCATGGCCGCACCTGGCCGCGCACGCCCAGCGCATGCGTGCGCGTCCGGCCTTCCGCACGCTGTATGAGCGCGAAGGGCTTGAGGAGTGGGCTTGAGCCGTCTCGCTGCACCGTTCGGGTAGCCTTGCCCGATTGCGTGATCAACCCGGTGCGGCCGTTCAATGCATGCGTGCGGCCGCACTTCACCGGCGACGGATCGCTGCCCTGGACATTCCCATTCGATGACGACCACCGCAGACACCGCCGCCGCCGCGGGCCGCATGCCGCGCCAGATCCCCTACATCATCGGCAACGAGGCGTGCGAGCGCTTCAGCTTCTACGGGATGCGCAACATCCTGGTGCCGTTCCTGGTCAGCAGCCTGCTGCTGGCCTACCTGCCGGAAGCCGACCGCGAGGGCGCGGCCAAGGACGTGTTCCACACGTTCGTGATCGGCGTGTACTTCTTCCCGCTGCTGGGCGGCTGGCTGTCGGACCGGTTCTTCGGCAAGTACAACACCGTGCTGTGGCTGTCGCTGGTGTACTGCGCCGGCCATGCGTGCCTGGCGATGTTCGAGGACAGCCGCACCGGCTTCTACACCGGCCTGTTCCTGATCGCACTGGGATCGGGCGGCATCAAGCCGCTGGTGTCGGCGTTCGTGGGCGACCAGTTCGACCAGACCAACAAGTCCAAGGCGAAGATCGTCTACGACGCGTTCTACTGGACGATCAACTTCGGCTCGTTCTTCGCCTCCCTGCTGATGCCGATCTTCCTGCGCAGTTATGGACCGGCCGTGGCCTTCGGCATCCCGGGCATCCTGATGGGCCTGGCGACACTGATCTTCTGGATGGGGCGCGGACGGTACGTGCACGTCCCGCCGTCGCCGCCCAATCCCGACTCCTTCCTCCGCGTTGCGCGCACCGCGCTGTTTGCGCGCGCTCCCGGACAGTCGCGGCCGGGGTTGGTCGTGGCCACCATCGGCGTGGTCCTGGCCATCGCGGCCCTGGCGCTGATTCCGGCGCTCGGGTTCGTGATCGCGGCGGTCAGCGCGCTCGGCCTGCTGATCGCGTTCGGCGGCATCGGCACCTCGATACAGCTCGAGCGCGCCCGGGGCGTGCACCCGGATGCGGCGGTCGAGGGCGTGCGCGCCGTCCTGCGCATCCTGATCGTGTTCGCGCTGGTGACGCCGTTCTGGTCGCTGTTCGACCAGAAGGCCTCCACCTGGGTCCTGCAGGGCGATGCGATGAGCAAGCCCGACTGGTTCCAGCCGGCGCAGATGCAGGCGCTCAACCCGATGCTGGTGATGCTGCTGATCCCGTTCAACAACTTGGTGCTGTACCCGCTGCTGCGCCGCGCCGGCTGGGAGCCCACCGCGCTGCGACGCATGGGGTTCGGCATTGCATTCTCGGGCCTGGCGTGGGTGGCGGCCGGCGCGATCCAGCTGTGGATCGACGGCGGCGACCCGGTGTCGATCACCTGGCAGGTGCTGCCCTACGTGCTGCTGACCTTCGGCGAGGTGCTGGTATCGGCGACGGGGCTGGAGTTCGCCTACAGCCAGTCACCGCCATCGATGAAGGGGACGATCATGAGCTTCTGGCTGCTGTCGGTGACCTTCGGCAACCTGTGGGTGCTGATGACCAATGCCGCGGTGCGGAACGACGCCGTCACCGCGCAGATCGCCGGCACCGGCCTGAGCGAGACGGCGTTCCTGATGTTCTTCTTCGCCGGGTTCGCGTTCCTCGCGGCACTGGTGTTCGGCTGGTACGCGCGCCGCTACCCGATGCAGGACTACTACCGGACGGCGTGAGTCCACGAGCGAGCGCGTAAGGTGACGCCAGGGAGGCGCGCACTTCGTGTCCCGCCCCGCATGCCCCATTCCCCACTATTCGAACATTACCGATGCTGACCCTGATCCTGATTGCCGTGACCGTGCTGGTCACGTGGCTGGCCTTCAACAACCCGCGCCTGCTGGACCGCCTGATCCTCTGGCCGCCCGCCATCGACCGCCAGCACCAGTACGACCGGCTGCTGACGCACGGCTTCATCCACGCGGACTGGCAGCACCTGCTGTTCAACATGGTCACGCTGTTCTTCTTCGGCCGCTTCGCCGAGCAGGTGATCGGTTCGATGATCGGCCCGGTGGGCTTCGTGCTGTTCTACCTGTCGGCCATAGTGATTGCGATCCTGCCGACCTACCTGCGCCACCGGCACGACGCGCAATACCGCAGCCTGGGCGCCTCGGGCGCGGTGTCGGCGGTGCTGTTCGCCTTCATCCTGGTGCAGCCGTGGTCGCTGATCTTCGTGTTCTTCCTGCCGGTGCCGGC
>CBIHLN010000159.1:0-2869 GCA_966210725.1 uncultured Lysobacter sp.
AGCAGGGGATTGAAAATCCCCGTGTCGGGGGTTCGATTCCCTCCCCGGCCACCATCTTCGGATCGTGTGGTACGCAAGCCCCGCAAGGCCTCGAGCCGACGCGGGGTTTTTCGTTTGTGGCCATCGCATGGGCAGGGGTGCCTCCATCGACGCCCAAGCACCGTACCTGCGGCCAGCGACGGCGCTGCATGCCGTGCGACAAGCCCGGCACGCATGTTGCCTGCTGGGTAGACTCACCCTTACGCCGGGATGGAGGCAGACATGCCCCTTGCCACGCCACGCTCTCGACCGCTTCGATTCGCCGCCTTTATGGTGGCGGCCGTGCTGCTGGTCGCTGTGGGCGTGGCCACCGTCTGGGGCATCCGCGGCTTTGCGCGCGGCGCCGAATGGGTGGAGCACTCCTACCGGGTGGTGACGGCGATCGGCGATGTCGAGGGTGCCGTCCGCACGGTCGAATCCGCCGCCCGCGGCTATCGCCTGACCGACCGCCCGCAGCAGCAGGCCGAGTACCTGGCGGCCGTGCCTGTCGCCGTTGCGCGCGCCAGCGAACTGGAGGCCCTGACCCGCGACAACCCCGCACAGGTGCAGCGTGCCCGCGCACTGCGGACCAGCGTCGAGTCGCGGCTGGCAGAACTCGCGGCACTGGTCGAGCTGCAGAACACGCAGGGTGCGGAACAGGCCCGGCTGTCATCGGCATCCGGCATCGGGCTGGGCGAATCCGCGCGGCTGGCATCGCTGGCCACCGAGATGCGCGCGGCTGAGCTGGCGCTGCTGGACACCCGGCGCACCGACGCCCTCCTCCGCGCCAACCTGCTGATCGGCTTTGTCGTGCTGGGCATCGTCCTGCCGCTGGCACTGCTGGGCCTGCTGCTGTCGGGCCTGCTGAAGGAAACCCGTCGCAGCCGGTCCCTGGAGCGCGAAGCCCGGCAGGCCATGCACGAGTTGGAAGCGTCGGTTGCACTGCGCGACCGCCTGTCCGAACAGCGCCGCAGCCTCGGCGTGTATGCCGGGCTCCTGCAGAGCTGCCAGAACCTGGACGAGGCGATGGCGATGACCGCCAACGTGATCGCCGAACTGCTGCCCCACGCCGGAGGCCGCTGCTACACCCTACGCGCGTCGCAGAACCTGGCCGAGACCACCGCGCATTTCGGCACCGCGCACGTACACAGTGACGACCTGCTGCAACCGGACCATTGCTGGGCGCTGAGACGGGGCCAGCCGCACCGCACCGGGCACGGACACGGGCATGTGCCCTGCCGGCACCTGTCGATGACGGCGACCCCTGCCGGCCTATGGACGCTGTGCGTACCGCTGATGGCGCAGGGCACATCGCTCGGGCTGCTGCACGTGGCCGCGCCGGAAGGCAGCCATGGCAACGACGGTGACGTCGCGCTTCTGGAGGCGATTGCCGAGCAGCTGAGCCTGGCCATGGTCAACCTGCAGCTGCGCGAGACACTGCGCGTGCAGTCGCTGCGCGATCCACTGACCGGCCTGTTCAACCGCCGGTACCTGGAAGAGAACCTCAACCGCGAGATCCAGCGCTGCGAGCGCCGCGGCCTGCCGTTGTCCGTGCTGATGGTCGACGTCGACCACTTCAAGCGTTTCAACGACGAGCACGGCCACGCCGCCGGCGACGCGCTGCTGGCGAAGATCGGCCAGACGCTGGAGCAGCTCACGCGCGACGAGGACATCGCCTGCCGCTATGGCGGCGAGGAGTTCACCGTGGTGCTGCCCGAAGCCGACGGCGAGAGCGCCCGCCGCCGTGCCGAGGAGATCCGCAGCGCGATCGGCACCACGACGGTCGCCCACCTGCGCAGGACCCTGGGTCCCAACACCGCGTCGATCGGCATTGCCACGTTCCCGCAGGCCGGCGACGCACCCTCGCGCCTGCTGGAAGTCGCCGACGCGGCGCTGTATCGCGCCAAGGCCCAGGGCCGCGACCGGGTGGTAACGGGCTGATCGACCGCCCTGACGGGCATCGCTGTGGTTCAATCCAGCGATCGTCGTCCCGGGGAGACCGCCGTGATCCGTCCTGCACGTCTTGCGCTTGCCATCACCACCCTTGCCTTGGGAACCGCAGCCGCGGCCGCCGAACCCGTCGCGCTGCAGTGCGGCCGCCTGTTCGACGCGCGTGCCGGGCGGATGCTGGACGCGCACACAGTGGTGGTGCGCGACGGCCGCATCGAGCGCGTGGAGGCCGGTCGCGTGGACGTGCCCGGCATCAAGGCCATCGACCTGTCCGCGCGCACCTGCTCGCCCGGCTGGACCGACCTGCACGTGCATCTGGGCAGCCAGTCCAGCCCTCAGAGCTACTCGGAGGGCTTCCGGCTCGACCCGGTAGATTACGCGTTCCGCTCGGTCGGGTACGCACGCAAGACGCTCCTGGCGGGCTTTACCAGCGTGCGCGACCTGGGCGGCGAGGTCAGCCCGCACCTGCGCGATGCGATCAACCAGGGCCTCGTGGTGGGCCCGCGCATCTGGGCGGCCGGCAAGTCCATCGCCACTACCGGCGGGCACGCCGACCCCAGCAACGGCCTCAACGACGCGCTCTCGCACCTGATGGGCCCACCCGGACCGACCGAGGGCGTCATCAATTCGCCCGAGGACGCGCGCCAGGCCGTGCGCCAGCGCTACAAGGAGGGCAGCGACGTGATCAAGATCACCGCCACGGGCGGCGTGCTGTCGTATGCCCGCTCGGGCGATGCGCCGCAGTTCACCGAGGATGAAATCAGGGCGGTGGTCGAAACGGCGCGCGACTACGGCTACAAGGTGGCCGCCCACGCGCATGGCGAGGAAGGCATGCGCCGCGCCGTCGCCGCGGGTGTCGACACCATCGAGCACGGCACCTACATGAGCGACGAGGTGATGG
>CBIHLN010000160.1:0-2717 GCA_966210725.1 uncultured Lysobacter sp.
CTGCTGACCGACCCGTCGCTGGTCGCGCCGATGTTCACCGGCCTGTTCATGGACAGGATGGTCGGCTTCCTCAAGCTGTACTTCCCGGTGTTCCTGCTGGGCGCGGTGTTCGGCAAGCTGATCGAGGTCTCGGGTTTCTCCAAGTCGATCGTCGCCGCGACCATCCGCGTGTTCGGCGCGCAGCGCGCCATGCTGTCGATCGTCGCCGTGTGCGCGCTGCTGACCTACGGCGGCGTGTCGCTGTTCGTGGTGGTGTTTGCCGTATACCCGTTCGCGGCCGAGCTGTTCCGCCAGAGCGACATCCCCAAGCGCCTGATCCCCGGCACCATCGCGCTGGGCGCGTTCACCTTCACCATGGACGCGCTGCCGGGCACGCCTCAGATCCAGAACATCATCCCGACGACGTTCTTCGGCACCGATTCGTGGGCCGCCCCGGTGCTGGGCACGTTGGGTGGCGTCTTCATCCTCATCGTCGGGCTGCTCTACCTGGAATCGCGCCGGCGCAAGGCCGCTGCCGCGGGTGAGGGCTATGCCGGGGAGGCGCCGCTGGTGAACGAGCCCGCGGCGTTCACCGGCACCGCACTCGCCCATCCGCTGATCGCCGTGCTGCCGCTGGTGCTGGTGGGCGTGGCCAACAAGCTGTTCACCGACTGGATCCCGCGCGTCTACGGCGAGAGCCACAGCTTCGATCCGGCAGTGATCGGCGATGCCGCGCCGGTGGTGCAGGAAGTCTCGCGCGTCGCCGCCATCTGGGCCGTGCAGGGTGCGTTGCTGGTGGGCATCCTCACCGTGCTGGCATTCGCATGGAAACCGGTCATCGCCAGCTTCGCCGAAGGCACGAAGGCCGCTATCGGCGGTGCGCTGCTGGCGGCGATGAATACGGCATCCGAATACGGCTTTGGCGCAGTGATTGCCGCCCTGCCCGGCTTCCTGGTGGTGGCCAACGCGTTGGGCGCGATCCCCAACCCGCTAGTCAACGAGGCGATCACGGTGACCGCGCTGGCCGGCATCACTGGCTCGGCGTCGGGCGGCATGTCGATCGCACTGGCGGCGATGGCCGACACCTTCATCGCAAACGCCAACGCCGCCGGCATCCCGATGGAGGTGCTGCACCGCGTGGCGTCGATGGCGTCCGGCGGCATGGACACCCTGCCCCACAACGGCGCGGTGATCACCCTGCTGGCCGTCACCGGGCTGACCCACCGGCAGGCCTACCGGGACATCTTCGCCATCACCGTCATCAAGACGCTGGCCGTGTTCGTGGTGATCGGGCTGTTCTACGCGTTCGGCGTGGTCTGAGCCGCCCGACTGGCGTCGGGCTGCCCGTCGGGCCACACTGCCCCGACGCGGGCAACCGCGAGCCGGGGGGTGCGGGTGCGGGGGCATCGGTTGGACAGGCGATGGATTCACGCGGCGGCGGCCACCGTCGCGCTGGCGTGGTGCGCGGCACCCGCGGGCGCCGCCCGCGCGGCCGGGCCCGTCCCGCCCTTCCTCAGCCTGGAGCGCTACACGCCCGACGAGGGCCTGTCCCAGCACGCCATCACCGCACTGGCCGAGGACGACCGCGGCCTGCTGTGGATCGGCACGCAAGAGGGTCTGAACCGCTTCGACGGCCACCGCTTCACGGTGCTGCGCAGCAGCCCGGGCGACGGCAGCGCGCTGGCCAGCAGCAGCATCGAGTCCCTGGCCGTGGACCGCCGCTCGCGGCTGTGGGTGGGCACGAACGACGCCGGGCTTGAGGTCATCGACCTGCGGACCCGCCGGCACACGCGCCTGGGCACCGCAAAGGGCCTGGGCCACCCCACGGTGACCGCGATGCTGCTCGACCCTGACGGGGGTGCCTGGCTGGGCACGGCGGGTGGCATCGACCGCGTCGACGCATCGCTCTCGGCGGTGACGCAGGTGGGCCGCACGGCACCCGTGGTCGCGATGGCGCGAGCAGCCGATCCGGCGGCGCCTTCACCGGCCACCGGTTACGCGCTGGACGCCCGGTGCGGCGTCTGGCGCCTGTCGTTGCCCACGGTGACGTCGGTGGTCGCGGCGCTGCCCGGCCGGCCGACCTGCATCGGTCTGGCGGTCGATGGCGACACCCTGTGGCTGGGCACGGCGTCGCACGGGCTGTTCGAAGTCGGCATCGATGGCGACGTGCGGCGCCACGTGGATGCCACGGCGCTGCGGGACGCGCCCGTCGAGCTCACGGCGTTCCTGCGACGTCCCGACGGCAAGGGCTGGTGGCTGGGCTATGCCGACGGCGCGGTGTTCTCCGCACCGGCCGGCCTGTCCGGTCCACCGGTGCGGCTGCAGACCGACACGCCGGTGGAAAGCGCCATCACCCGCATCCACCTGCACCGGTCCGGGGTGCTGTGGCTGGGCAGCGCCACCAGCGGCCTCTACCGGGCGCGCGCGCTTTCGCCATTGATCCGGCGCGAGCGCGTGGACGCTGCCGCCATTGCCGGTTGGCCTTCGCGCAGCCTGCGCAGCGTGTGGACCGACGGGACACGCCTGCTCGTCGGGACCGATGCCGGCCTGGTGGTACAGGCCTCGGCCGAGGGCCCGTGGCGCCGCGTGCAGGGCCTGGACGGCACCTCCGTGCGCGCGATCGCGCCGGCCGCGGACGGCGGCTGGTGGGTTGGCAGCCACCGCGGTGTCTGGCGCGTGTCGCCCGACCTGGCCGCCCGCCCCGCCCCGGCGCTGCCCAACCCGCACGTCACCGACCT
>CBIHLN010000161.1:0-2644 GCA_966210725.1 uncultured Lysobacter sp.
CCCCGGCGACCCGCCCGCCAGGCCGGCCACCCCAACGGTTCAGCGCCAACCGGATCGACGCCATGCCGGCGTGCGTCGCGCATCGCCTGCGGGCCATTAGTCCGTCGGCGCGCGCGTGTCCTGCAACGAGGAAACGCCGGCCGCGACGAGTTGCGCGCGGGCCTCCGGGTCCTCGGCGACCAGCCGGTGCAGCGTGTGGAACACATACGTGCGGCACAGCCCGGGCCATGCCACCAGCAGGTAGACCGCCCCCGCCGCCAGCCAGTCCGGTCGCGCCACCGGGTTCCAGCCCCCGAAATGGGCAGCCGCCGTGTACGCCAGCACCGCCAACAGCACCCAGCGGAACCAGCGCCAGAAGCGCACGCCCCACAACACGTTCCTGAAATGCCGGACTTCCGATTCGGTGAGCTTCAAGGTGGCGCCTCCCTGCCTGTCTGGTTGCCGATGAGCGTGATGTGCCACGCGCGCTGGAGCCGTGCCGGACTGGAAACCGGTCAACCGACCCATCGCGAGCGGCCCGCACAGGCTGCACAGTGCCGAGTTCGCCGTCCAGCCGTCCAGCCGTCCGCATGGGCGTCAGCGTGCAGCCGGGCGTCGTGGGCCCGCCGTCAGGACCGGGCACGGCGGGCGGGCGTGGGCCTGTCGCGTCGGGCGGCTGCGTTGGTACCCACAGGCATCTCGCGTCGGGGTACTCCAGGTGCAGCCCGGGTGGCGGCTATCGTTGCGGACGATGAGCGACGTTTCCAAAGCACTTCGCAAGCGCTTGGGGCTGGCCCAGCCGGTTTCGGTCCGTTTCCAGCGGGGCCCGATCGAGGAGGGGGCGGGGTTCGACCGGGAGCGTGTCGAGTACCTCGGTCTGGAGGGCGACGTCATCCCGGCGTACCTGTTCATGCCCAGGGAACGTGCGCCCCTTGGCGGCGTCGTCGTCTTCCACCAGCACAACGGGGAATTCCATTTCGGCAAGAGCGAGGTGGCCGGCCTGGTCGGCGACCCGTTCCAGGCCTTCGGGCCGGCGTTGGCGCGCCAGGGCCTCGCCGTCCTGGCGCCGGACGCACTCACGTTCGAAGACCGGCGCGCCGGGGTCGAGGGGGTGGAGCCGGACTACTTCGACTGGCTCCAGCACTACAACGCCATGAGCTACCGGCTGCTCGATGGCGACCTGCTGATGAGGAAGGGCCTGGACGATGCGCAACGGGCGTTGAGTGTGCTGCTCGGCGCAACCGGGCTCGACGAGCGGCTCGTCGGCGTGGCCGGCCATTCGTACGGCGGTTACACGGCGCTCTACCATGCCGCGCTCGACCCGCGTTGCCGGTTCGCGTGCATCAGTGGCGCGGTATGCAGTTTCGAGACACGCCGCAGGGAGGGCACCGGGTTCACCCTCTTCGAAACCGTCCCCGGCCTCGCGCGAGAGCTCGACACGCACCATCTGCTTTCAGCCATCGGACCCCGGCCGACGATGGTCGTGTCAGGGGTCCAGGACAAGTATTCGCGGGATGCCGACCAGGTCGTGTCGAAGGTCGACGGCGACTTCATAACCGAACTCCGCGTCGACCGCGGTCACGCGCTCGACCAGCCGCGGTTCGATGCGATCGTCGACTGGACCGTTCAACGCGTACTGGACCTCAGGGCATCGGTGGTCTGACCCCCGGCCATCAGGATGAGCCCGCGGCGAGCGACACGTTGGCCTGCAATTGTCCGAAGAAGCGACTGCCGGCCAACTTTCAGCAGTATCGCCTAACACCAGAATTAAGCCGACCCGCGAAGCGGGTTCGGCTTGAATGACTTGTTAGGCCTCCCCCGATTCACTGCCCGCCGCCCATTCTTTGTGCCCACGATTGAAAGACCGAACACACTGAGCGGCGACGGCAGTGGCTACAAAGTAGCCGAGCATGAGAAGGATCTGGACGACGGCACCTGCGGGAGAGCTGGCGCCCGACATGGAAAGAAGCCCGACACCAAAAAATCCCAGTAAGGCAACGATCGCAAAAAGCGTCCACGAGACGATACCGGCAATAGTTGCCACCGCAATGTACAGCAGCAAAGGAACTGCTGTGATTAAGGCGATGATC
The DNA here is from genome assembly GCA_966210725.1 of uncultured Lysobacter sp. Classification (GTDB taxonomy): domain Bacteria; phylum Pseudomonadota; class Gammaproteobacteria; order Xanthomonadales; family Xanthomonadaceae; genus Lysobacter_C. The sequence goes on from CBIHLN010000161.1 coordinate 2,070, forward strand.
CCGAGAAATTCCATGCGAAGGCCTAACGCCTGAATTAAGCCGCACCGCGAAGCGGCGTCGGCTTGGATGAATTGTTAGCGAGCAGAGACACGCCAATGCAACCCGCGACTGCCCGCCTTGTGAATGCCGACAAACATGGATGTGGGCGACACGTCTGTGGGGCAACTATAGAACGTGTACGAGCTTTCAAGGTCGGCTTGGGACGGCCACCACGATGGGCCAAAGCGCGATGGGGTAACGGCAGAAGCTGAAACAGCCTGACATTGGCTGGGTGGACGCCACCTAGCGGTGCTTGAGATGTTGAACGCTAGAGCGCTCTCATTTGTGTCCACATCATGGATATGACGAAGGTCGGTCGAGCTGGCAGGGAGCCACTCAGGGATCCAGCCGCTAGAAACTCCGCCGCGTGAAGCCGCCGTAGCCATATCTGGGTATGAAGTCTCCGCGACCTCTATCAGGTCGCAGCCTGTCAAAGCTGCAACGAAGACAACAGCAAGTTGCAACGATCTTCCCATGCCCGCTAACACCTGAGTTAAGCCGCGCCGCGAAGCGGCGTCGGCTTGGACGAATTGTTA
>CBIHLN010000162.1:0-2571 GCA_966210725.1 uncultured Lysobacter sp.
GCCCAACCCACCCCCGCCGCGGCAGGGGAATGGGCCGAATGCGATGAGCCGGAGGCCGACGCCGCGGTGACGTCCACCCCCGGCACCGTGCTCGCCATCCTGACCGCCGATTGCCTACCGGTGCTGCTGTGCTCCCGCGATGGCGACGAGATCGGCGCTGCCCACGCGGGCTGGCGCGGACTGGCGGCAGGCGTGCTGGAGGCGACGGTGGCGGCCATGCGCACGTCGCCCGACCGGCTGATGGCATGGCTGGGGCCTGCCGCCGGGCCGGCCGACTACGAGATCGGCGTGGAGGTCTACGACGCGTTCGTCTCGCGCGACTGGCGCGCGGGCGCGGCCTTCGCCAGCACCCGCCCGAACCACTGGCGCGTCGACCTGTATGCGCTGGCCCGGATGCGGCTGCAGCAGGCCGGCGTCCAGCCCGGTGCGATCCACGGGGGCGGCCTCTCGACGATCGGCGAGCCGGGGCGCTTCTTCTCGCACCGCCGCGATGCACGCACGGGGCGGATGGCGACAGTCGCCTGGTTCGACTAGCCGCGCATCGCGTCGTGCTGCATCAGGCGGCTCGTGGCCGGGCGACTTGAAGGGACACGGAGCGACCGCATCTGGACTCCACCCGATACGTGGAGCCACTGACATGACCCTCCAGCAGGACCTCGATGCGCTGCCCGGCGTGACCGCGAAGCCGGACGACGCCACCCGCGGCTTCGTCTTCAACCACACCATGCTGCGGGTGAAGGACATCGCGAAGTCGCTGGACTTCTACACCCGCGTGCTCGGCTTCACCGTGGTGCGCAAGCGCGACTTCGACGCCGCCGCCTTCAGCCTGTATTTCCTGGTGCGGGTCGCTGACCGCTCGGCCATCCCGGCCGACGAGCCCGCGCGCGGCCAGTGGCTGCTCTCGCAGCCGGGCGTGCTGGAGCTGACGCACAACCACGGCACGCAGGACGATGCGGGCTTCGCCTACCACGACGGCAACAGCGAACCGCGCGGCTTCGGCCACATCTGCATTTCCGTGCCGGACGTGGAGGCCGCCTGCGCGCGTTTCGAGACGCTGGGCGTGCCGTTCCAGAAGCGCCTCACCGACGGTCGCATGAAGGACATCGCCTTCATCAGGGACCCGGACGGGTACTGGGTGGAAATCCTGCAGCCCACGCCGCGCGCCTAGGCCGCCTTCAGCGCCTCGATGTAGGTGCGGCGCCAGGCGGTGATGTCGTGCGTGCGCAGCCGCGTCATCATCGATGTCCAGCGCTCCCGGCGCTCGTCCATCGGCATTTCCGTCGCCGTCGCGATGGCATCGGCCACGCCGTCCAGGTCGTAGGGATTGACCAGCAGGGCACCGTCCAGCTCGCGCGCCGCCCCGGCGAAGCTCGACAGCACCAGCACCCCGGGGTCGTCGGGGTCCTGCGCGGCGACGAATTCCTTGGCCACCAGGTTCATGCCGTCGCGCAATGGCGTGACCAGCCCGACGCGTGCGAGGCGGTAGAAGCCGGTCAGCGAGGCGTGCGGGAAGTTGCGGTTGACGTAGCGCATCGGCGTCCAGTCCGGCTGCGCGTGCTCGCCATTGATGTGCCCGGTGAGACGCTCGAGCTGTTCGCGCAGCGCCTGGTACTCGGCCACTTCGCCGCGCGAGACCGGCGCGATCTGCAGGAAGGTGAGCCGGCCGAGTTGTTCCCAATGGCGCTCCAGGTAGCAGCCGAAGGCGCGGAACCGTTCCGGCAGCCCCTTGGAGTAGTCGAGCCGGTCGACGCCGATTGCCAGCAGGCGGCCCGACAGGCTGTCGGCCAATCGCTTGACGCTCGCCTTGCCCACGGCGTTGGCGGCCTGCTCGGCGATGCGCGCGGTGTCGATGCTGATCGGGAACGCCCCGGCGCGCAGCCGGTGGCCCTTGGCCGTGGCGAGCACGCCGCTCTCGATCACCTCGCCGCGCCCGAACAGGCGCACGTAGTCCTGGAAGCGTTCCAGGTCGCGCTCGGTCTGGAAGCCGATCAGGTCGTACGACGACAGCCCCTCGAACAACCGGTTGTGGTCCGGCAGCGCGGCCAGCAGGTCCGACGACGGCATCGGCACGTGCAGGAAGAAGCCCAGCCGGCACTTGATGCCGCGCTGGCGCAGCAGCTGCGCCATGGGGATCAGGTGGTAGTCGTGGATCCACACGAGGTCGTCGTCGCGCAGCAGCGGCGCCAGCGTGTCGGCGAACAGCGCGTTGACCCGGCGGTAGGCCTGGTAGGTCTCGCGGCTGTAGTCGACCAGGTCGACCCGGAAGTGCAGCAGCGGCCACAACGTGCGGTTGGCAAAGCCGTTGTAGTAGTCGTCGTGGTCGCGGCGCGACAGATCTACCGTGACGTACTGGATGTCCCCCGCCTGAAGCTCGCTGACGTTGCCGGAGGTCGCCTCGTCGATGCGGCCGCTCCAGCCGAACCACAGGCCGCCGGTTTCCTCCAGGGCGGCCTGCAGGGCCACGGCCAGCCCGCCGGAGCTGGTCCTGTCCGGCAGGGCGACGCGATTGGACACGATGACGAGGCGGGACATGGGTGGTTTCGGGGGTAGGGACTGGGGAGTAGGGGCAGG
>CBIHLN010000163.1:0-2558 GCA_966210725.1 uncultured Lysobacter sp.
TTCCCAACCCTCCCCTCCATCGCAGGGGAGGGAGCTGCACCAACCGGACCGGACAGGACCGACCCGATCCCACCCGCGCTAGGCTTCGCCGATCCCAATACCGGACGCCGCCATGCCGCCCCTGCCCGACCTCGACCTCAACTGGCTCGCCATCCTCGTCGCCGCCGTATCCGCGTTCGCGCTGGGCGGGCTCTGGTACGGCGTGTTCAAGAACGCCTGGTGCCGCGAGATGGGCATGGATCCGGCGGTCGCGCCGCCGCACCAGGGGCGCATCTTCGCCACGGCGTTCGTGTGCAGCCTGCTGTCGGCCCTGATGTTCGCCGCATTCCTGCCGCCCGGCGCCAGCGCGGCCGACGGCTTCGGCGCCGGCTTCGTGGTGGGCGTGTTCTTCGTGGCGATGAGCTTCGGCATCAACTACGCGTTTTCCCAGCGCAGCGTGAAGCTGTGGATGATCGACGCGGGCTACCACGTGCTGCAGTTCGCGCTGTACGGCCTGATCCTCGGCGCCTGGCGCTGATCGCACCGCCCCTGACAGCGAGGTCCGCCATGGCCGTGCTCTGGTACTTCGACTTCATCTCCCCGTTCTCCTACCTGCAGTGGCAGAAGGTCCGTCGCCTGCACGAGGACGGCACCGTTGCCACGCCCGCGACGCCGGTGCCGGTGATGTTCGGCGCGGTGCTGGACGCGCATGGGCAGAAGGGCCCGGCCGAGATTCCCGGCAAACGCGAGTTCACCTACCGCCATGTGCTGTGGCAGGCCCGGCGCGAAGGCGTCCCGCTAACGTTCCCGCCCGCGCATCCGTTCAATCCGCTGCCGGCGCTGCGCCTGTGCATTGCCGCCGGCAGCACGCATGCCGCCGTGGACGCGATATTCAACTGGATCTGGCGGGACGGCCGCGCCGCCGACAGCGTCGAAGCCATCACGCCCCTCGTACAGGCGCTGGGCATCGACCCGGCGGTGCTGGGCGAGGACGGGACCAAGGCGGCGCTGCGCGCCAATACCGGGGCGGCCATCGAGGCGGGCGTCTACGGCGTGCCCACCCTGTCGATCCGCGCCGGGCTGTTCTGGGGCAACGACGCGCACGACTTCGCCGTGGCCGCACTGAGGGACCCCGCCCTGCTGGACGACCCCGGCATGGCACGGGTCGCGGCACTGCCGGTCGGCATCCGCCGGACCTGACCCGGCGCCCGGGTTGACGGCACCGGCCGGGCCTCCCGCGGGCCGCCACGGGCGGCCGCCGCGATGCAGCATGAGTGCCGCAGCGGCCCAATGTATGCTCCGCGTCACATTTTTGGGGCGTAGCACCCTGGGGGGATCATGCGCATTGGACTCGTCGTCGACTCGGCCTGCGACCTGCCGCTGGAGTACCTGCAGCAACACGACGTGACGGTGCTGCCCATCACCGTGCGCATCGGCGAGGCGGTGCTGGCCGACCACCGTGACGAGCAGGCCACGCTGGAGTTCCTGCACGCCCACGTCGCCGAGCGCGGCGCCGAGGCCGAAACCATGCCGTTCACGGTGCAGCAGATCCGCGACCTGTTCCTGCAGCGGCTGGTGATCGACCACGACTACGTGTTCTGCATGACGATCACGCGCAGCCGCAGCCCGATCTTCGACAACGCGCAGCAGGCCAGCTTCGCCATCCTCAACGACTACAAGTCGGTGCGCGCCGCGGCCGGCAACGCCACGCCGTTCGCGCTGCGCGTGATCGACACGCAGAACCTGTTCGCCGCCCAGGGCATCACCGCGGTGGAGGCCGTGCGCCTGCGCGATGCCGGCGAGGGCGCGCCGAAGATCCGCGCGCGCCTGGAGCACCTGGCGCTGCACACCCAGGGCTACCTGGTGCCGCGTGACCTGTACTACCTGCGCGCCCGCGCCCGCAAGAAGAACGACCGCAGCGTCAGCCTGCTCAGCGCCGCGCTGGGCAGCGCGCTGGACATCAAACCGGTCTTGCACTGCAACCGCGGCGAAACCGCGCCGGCGGCCAAGATCAAGGGGTTCGAGCCGGCGGTGGAACGGCTGTTCGACTTCACGCTCAAGCGCATCCGCGCCGGGCTGATGACGCCGACGGTGTGCCTGAGCTACGGCGGCGAGCTGGAGGAAATGCGCGCGCTGCCCGGGTATACGCGCCTCAAGGACGCGTGCGCCGAGCACAACATCGAACTGTTCGAGAGCGTCATGAGCCTCACCGGCATGGTCAATGTCGGCAAGGGCGCGCTGGTGGTGGGCTTCGCCGCCGAGACGGTGCCGTTCGAGTAACGCATCGCCTGCAGGAGCGGCCTCAGCCGCGATCGGACTGGCAGCACCGTTGCAGGAGCGACGTGAGTCGCGACCTTCGCACGCATGGCCACCTTCGCGGGTCGCGACCCACGTCGCTCTATGGGTTCACGGGTGGCGCAACCGCCCGAACCGCCACATGCGGCACGCCTCGGCAGGACTTCCGGCCTACATGGCGTCGGGTGATCGCGGCTAGGCTGCGGGATTCGTCCGCCACCCGGCCCTGCAATGACCCCGACCCGCCGCCTGCTCGTTCTCGCGCTCGCCAGCGCGCTCGCCAC
>CBIHLN010000164.1:0-2439 GCA_966210725.1 uncultured Lysobacter sp.
GGCGGGTGAGCGGGGCGCGGCGATCGGGCTTCGCGGCTGACGCCGCTCCTACAGGCCGCATACGCGGCCGCCCTCCGAAGCCGGTGCCCTTCGCCTTTGTAGGAGCGGCTTCAGCCGCGATCCGGAACCGGTGCCGCGGGGGGTGTCCGGTCGCGACTTACGTCGCACCTACAAAGGGGGTGTGGGTTCGTGGCGACCGGGCTTCGCGGCTGAAGCCGCTCCTACAGGGGCGGCGCGATCGCGATCGATGCATTCGCGAGCCCCGCGGTGGCGATTCGTGCGGTTACGGTCCCTGGGGTCGCGACCCGCGTGCCTACGACTCGTCGCGGTCGAACCCGTACTTGCGCAGCTTCTCCACCAGCGTGGTGCGGCGCAGGCCCAGCAGGGGGGCGGCGTGGGCGACGACGCCGTCGGCCTGCTGCAGGGCGGCGCGGATCAGTTCGACTTCGATTTCGGCCATGTGCCCGCGCAGGTCGATGCCTTCCGGCGGCAGCGTGGTGTTGGGCGACAGCGTGGACGGGTCCGGCGCGGCCGCCGCCGCGGCGACGGGCGATTCGGGCATCGGGGCGGCGGGCGTGTCCGGCAGCCCGGCGCGGTAGCGGGCCGGCAGGTCGTCGGCTGTGACCTGGCCGGAGGGGTGCAGCACGGACAGGCGCTCCAGCAGGTTGCTCAGCTCGCGCACGTTGCCCGGCCACGCGTAGTGGCTCAGCGCCTGCACCGCATCGGGCGCCAGCCGGACGCTGCCGCGGCCGGAGTCGGCCAGCTGGCGGGCGATGGCGGCGATCAGGTCGGGCAGGTCGTCGGCGCGCTCGCGCAGCGCCGGCATCTCGATGGGGAACACGTTGAGCCGGTAGAACAGGTCCTCGCGGAACTTGCCCTCGGCGATGTGCGTTTCCAGGTTGCGGTGGGTCGCGGCGATGACGCGCACGTCGCACTGCATGGTCTGCGTGCCGCCGACGCGCTCGAAGGTGCGCTCCTGCAGCACGCGCAGCAGCTTGACCTGCATCGCCATCGGCATGTCGCCGATCTCGTCCAGCAGCAGCGTGCCGCCCTCGGCCATCTCGAAGCGGCCCTTGCGCTGGGTCAGCGCGCCGGTGAAGGCGCCCTTCTCGTGGCCGAACAGCTCGCTCTCCAGCAGGTCGGCCGGGATCGCGCCGCAGTTGATCGCCACGAACGGCTTGCCCGCGCGCTTGGAGCGCTGGTGGATGGCGCGCGCGGCGACCTCCTTGCCGGTGCCGGACTCGCCCAGGATCAGCACGGTGGTGTCGAACGGCGCCACCTGGTCGAGCATCTGCGACAGCTTGCGCACTGCGGGGCTGCGACCGGTTGGGCCCTGGTCGCCCTCGGACGTGCTGCGGCGCTCGTCCTCGTCGATGCGCTTGAGGCTGGCGCGGCGCAGGGCCTCCTGCAGCTGCGTGCGGCGGATCGGGTAGTCCAGCGTCCACACCGATTCCGGGTGCAGCTGCTGGCGCCAGTCGGCGCCGTCGTGGCCCGGCAGCACCATCAGCGGCGGGTGCAGGGACTGGCTGGACAGCCACTGCGCAAAGCCGTCGAAACCGGCATCGCCCTCGACATCGCCCACGACGACGGCGACCCAGTCACTGGCGCGCGCCTTCTTCAGGTCGATGTCGGCGGCATCGGCGATGCGCGGCGAGAAGTCCATGAACTCCAGGAGCGTGGCGACGCGTTCGGCACGCTGCGCATCCTGGTCGAGCAGGAGGATGCGTGACTCGCTCATCCCGCCGACCCCGCGGGGGCCGGGTCGAGAACCGACGGCGCGCCGTCGCCGGCGATGCGCTCCAGCAGCTCCAGCACGTCGTGGATGTAGGAGAGCTTGCTGACGAACGCATCGGCGCCGGCACGCGCGGCATGCTCGCGGTGCTCGCTGTCGTCGAAGTGGCTGGCGATCACCACGAACGGCGGGTTGTCCTGGGCCTTGATCAGGCGCGTGGCCTGCAGCCCGCCCATCTCCGGCATCGCCAGGTCCATCAGCACCACGTCCGGGCGCAGCGCCTCGCACTGGGCGATGGCCTGGATGCCGTTGTTGGCCGAGCCGATCACGTCCACCCATTCGAGCTTGCGCAGGTGGCGCATCGCGGCATTGATGAAACCGGCGTGGTCGTCGACCAGCAGGATCCGGAGGGTCTTCATTGCAGTGTCCTCAGCAGGCCGCGCGGGCGGCGGCAGGCGGGCGCATCCGGGCGCGCGCGGGTCCGATCGAAAGTTGGTCGCGGTACTTGGCGACGGTGCGGCGCGCGATACGCACGCCCTGGCGCGCCAGCATGCCGGCGATCACGTCGTCGGCCAAGGGGGCGTGCGGCGGCTCGGCGTCGATCAGGCGCTTGACCATCGCCTTGACCGCGCTGCCCGACACCGCCGCGCCGTCCAGCCGCACCGCGAACAGGCGCTTGAGCTCGAACGTGCCGCGCGGGGTCTGGA
>CBIHLN010000165.1:0-2424 GCA_966210725.1 uncultured Lysobacter sp.
GCGCTCAACGTGCGGTAGTACAGCCCGGGATCCGCCCCGGCACGGGCGGTGATCTCCGCGGCGAGCAGCCCCGCCACGATCCCATCCTTCTCAGTGGTCCACACCGACCCGTCACGCCGCAAGAACGAGGCCCCAGCGCTTTCTTCACATGCCACTGCCAGCTCGCAATCATGGAGCCCTTGGGCGAACCATTTGAAGCCCACCGGAGTCTCCAGGACGCGACGATCCATGGCTTGTGCGATCCGGTCGATCATGGACGTGGTCACCACGGTCTTCCCCACTGCGGCCGTCATGGGCCACTGAGGTCTGTGCATCAGCAGATAGTCCGTTGCGACGCTGAGGAAGTGGTTGGGTGGCAGCAAGCCGCTGCTCGGACATACGACGCCGTGCCGGTCATGATCCGTGTCGCAAGCAAACGCGACGTCGAACAAGGAACACTGACGCGTGAGAGCCTGCATGGCAAACGCGGAAGACGGGTCCATGCGGATCTGGCCGTCCCAGTCCAGCGGCATGAACGAAAACGTGGGGTCGATGTTGGCGTTGACGACGGTCAGCGGGAGACCATACCTGTCGGCAATGGCTTCCCAGTACATGAGGCCGGCGCCGCCCATCGGGTCGACGCCGATGCGGATGCCCGACTCTCGAATCGCTTGAAGGTCGATGACGTGGCTCAGCGCCACCACGTAGCGCTGCAGAAAGTCGTAAGGGCGCGCGGCACCGGAGGCCAATGGCCTGGCAACTTCAACGCGTCTCACGCGCTTGCAGTGCTCCGCGAGATGCTGGTTGGCCAGCTCCTCGATCACCGACGCGGCGTGGCTGTCGGCCGGCCCGCCATGCGGAAGGTTGTACTTGAACCCGCCGTCCCTCGGTGGGTTGTGGGAGGGGGTCACGATGATGCCGTCGGCCAGGGGACCAGGCGCGTGCATCCGGTTGAAGTCGAGGATCGCAAGGGAAACAGCAGGCGTTGGCGTGAACTGGCCCGACGGTGCCACACGGACATCAACGCCATTGGCCGCGAGAACCTCCAGGGCACTCGTGCGCGCGGGCAGGGACAACGCATGGGTATCGATGCCAAGGAAAAGCGGTCCCGTCGTGCCTGCGCTCTTTCGATAGTCACAGATGGCCTGCGTGATCGCCCAGATGTGTCGTTCATTGAAGGAGCCATCCAAGGATGAGCCGCGGTGCCCTGAGGTGCCGAAGCGCACGCGCTGCTGTGGGTCCTCGGAGTTGGGAATCAGCGAAAAATAGGCTCCCCGCAGGGCGCTCACATCGATGAGGTCCTCCTCGCGCGCCGGTTGGCCGGCCCGAGGGGAAATGCGTGTCGTCATCAGAGTTCCTTGGTCCGGTCGTGAGGCGCTGAAGCCTTGAACGATCCGAAGTTGTCAGTCTTGTAATCCCGCGGTCAGTGTTTGGCGGGGCTGTCAGTCCCACAGTTCGACCCTTCTCGGCAATCGACGGGCACACGGGGGTGGAAATGAGGCGAGCCAAGCAGATCGATCGGCACAGGCCGCACTGGGGCATCGTCCTGGTGACGCTGGCGCTCTTCCTGTGGGGCTGCACGACCCCAGGGGTGCCGACCCATCTCGAAAACCAGGGTTGGCGTCTTGCGACGCTGTGGGCGGTTCGCCCCGCGGCAGAGTTCAAGGTGCCAGCTGCAACTCTGGATTGCCGCCGACCCGAAGACACGAAAGCTCCCTTCGCCCTGACCAGCTACCGCAGCAACCATCGAGGCTGGATCCTTCTGCTGCCGGCGGGAACGACCCGTCCGACATCAGACCCGCGCTTTGTCCTCGTCAAGCCAGGCTCCTGCGAAGCACCAATCGAACAGCTCGCTGACGGCGAAGCACCGCCATTGCAGGTCGAACGTCCAGACGAGCGAGGTTCAACCAGATGAAGCGGGAGACGAAGCTGGAGACGCGGCGGGAATGGGTGTGCCGCAATTTGGGCAGAACTTGCCTTCCGTGCCGAGCGGTTCGGCGCACTTCCCGCAAGCCGTGGGGCGCAGCGCGAAGCCGCACTGGGTGCAGAAGCGACCTGCAGCGTTGTTGCTCGCGCCGCAGCGCATGCAGGCGACATGCCGTTCGTTGGAGCGCGCCACTGGCGGCGGCGACGGTTCCGACCATCCCGAATTCCGACTGCCATGCGAGTCGTACCTCGGGTCGCCGAGACGGCGATGCCCGCCGTGGTGATCACTTCGTCCGTGACCACCGCTGTGGTGGCCGCTGAACAGGCGGCGAAGAATGGACATGGTCGCTCCGATACATCGTGGTTGGCGGGCTGGGAGCCAGGGGGCTGCCCAGTGCGTCGCCATGATGAGTTGCCGCTGCGGGCAAGCCGCTGACGGCGCGATTACGGTGTTGTCAGGAATGCCTAACGCTTGCCGCGTTGCCGATCGTTCTCACTATCAAACGGCTAGGAGCCACA
>CBIHLN010000166.1:0-2358 GCA_966210725.1 uncultured Lysobacter sp.
GGGTCATCCCTGAAGGAGTGCCCGGTGTCCAGGCGGGGTCCTCGCTGTTTCCGGCCTTGTTGGGCGGGTTGTGGACGCGCCGAGTCAAGGGCCGGGGTCCAGGCTCGGCCCGGAGGGGCGACCGCGGAGCGGCCGTAGGGCCTTGACGCCGGCCCGTTTCGGCGCATGGTGTTGTCCGCCGACGGGGCGGTTGTGGGGGCTGTCTCCAATGTTGGTGTGAAGGCAGGCCGTTGGGCTGCGGTCATCCCTTCGCCGCGGTGGAGCGGCATGGAGCGTTGCGCGTCCGGTTCGCGGGACCAATCAGTTCTGCGACCGCGTCATGGCGGTCAGACCCCTAGCGGTCTCGCGCGAATCGGGTCCTGAACGGCTCATGCGGTTCTCGCGGCCAGGCAGCGGATCTCGCCGTCGCGAAGGCCGTAGTAGACCAAGGTGAGCAGCTTCCGCGCTGCGGCGACCTTGGCGAGGTTCTTGGCGGTGCCGCCGCGGCGTTCCACGATGCGCTCGTAGGTGCTCCTGATCGGACCGCTGCTGGCGGCACGTTGCACGGCCTCCACGGCCGCCCAGCGGACCAGCCGAGAGCCTTGTTTGGTGATGGAGCCTCGGTGCACGGTGTGGTCGGACTCGCGGTGTCGCGGTGTCAGCCCTGCCCAGGAGCAGACCTGCGGCGCCCCGGCGAAGCGACTGACATCACCGAGCTCGGCGACAAACACCGCCGCGAACGTCGGGCCCACGCCGGGCAGCTGCTGGATCACCCGGTAGCCGGCGTCGTCGGCGAGCTCAGCGCGGATGAGGCGGTCGAACTGGTCGATCTCGATGTCCAGCGCATCAATCATCCGCAGCAAAGAGGCGACCCGGACGCCGAAGGGATCGGGTAACGCCATGGAACCCAACCGCTTCCTGCCGGTGACCCCGAACAGATCGGAGTCCACGACCGTGACGCCGCGTTTGGCCAGCACGGCGTGCACCTGAGTCTTCAATGAGCTGCGCATCTGAACGAGCTTGTGGCGGTGCCGGACCAGTTCGCGCCGCTCACGTACCTGCGTCGTTGCGATCCAGGCCTCCGGCAGCCGGCCCATCCGGAGCAGGTCTGCAAGGTCTGCGGCGTCGCGGTAGTCGTTCTTGACCCGGCGATAGGCGAAGCCCTTCACGCCTAGCGGATGGGCCAGGTGCACCGACGCGCCGACACCCAGCAGGACGTCGACCGCCCAGTACCACCCATTGGTTGCCTCGAGCACCACCTCCGGCGACCGTCCGGCCTTGCCGATCTGTTCGGCCAGAGCCTGCGCGTCGTTGGCAAACCGCACCGACTCCAAGACATCGCCGCTTGGAGTCATCCGCACCATCACCGTCCGGTTGCGGTGCAAGTCCAGCCCCACCACCTGGGACCCGTCGTATTCTGCACTCACAGGGGCCTCCTTCGTCGTGCAGACATGAGCACCTCTGAGCATGCGCTCAGAGCCCACGAGGAGCGGAGGCCCCGCTCCTTCATCGCATCAGTTCTGTAGCGACACGCCGCCCACGAGCCTGAACAACTGACTCCTCGCCGGTCGCGACGCCAGTCGACGGTCTGACGCCGGAGCGCAGTCGGAAAGTCCGGCGACCTACCTCAATCGGACGATGGCACGGCCTCAAGCGGCTGCCTACCGTCGTACGACGTTCGTCGCCTGCGGGGAGGGCCGAGCCATGACAGTCCGGGGTTGGTCGCGCACGAAGGTCGGGTGGCTCCTGGCGGCCGCGGTTCTCGTCTCGGCGTCCGCATCCACCAGCGCGGCGGTCGCGGTCTCCCCGCCACCCGCAGCGGCGTCGGTGCAGGCGCCGCCTGCGGCCGCCGTCACCGAGGCCCGGAAGCAGTCGGCGGTGCACTGGAGGCCGTGCGGCATCTTCCGCCCCGGCTACGACTGCGCCACGGTCCGGGTTCCGCTGGACTACGACCGGCCGGCTGCGGGCTCGATCCGGCTCGCGCTCAACCGGATCCCGGCCACGCACCCGGAGGGACGCATCGGCAGCGTCTTCGTGAACCCCGGTGGTCCGGGCGGTTCCGGGGTCGACCTGGTGTTCTCCCGGTTCGGCGCCTACCTGCACACGCGCCTCGAGGGGCGCTTCGACGTCGTCGGCTTCGACCCGCGCGGCGTGGGAGCCTCCGACCCGCTGCACTGCTTCGACTCCAGGCAGGACCTCTTCGCGCTCCTCTTCGGCCAGCCCGTGTTCCCGTACCTCGCGTGGCAGTACCGCCCCTTCTACGAGGCGTTCGCCGGGCTGAACCGCGAGTGCCACGACGACGGTGAGCGGGTGGTCGAGCACATGAGCACCGCCGACGTCGCGCGCGACCTCGACCGGCTCCGCATCGCGGTCGGTGAC
>CBIHLN010000167.1:0-2290 GCA_966210725.1 uncultured Lysobacter sp.
CAGCACGAACACCGTCAGCAGGCCGATCGCCACCCCCGCCACTGGCTCACCTGCTGCGCAGGCGAGTGCTTCTGGACGTGTGTGTCGGCGGCGGCGGCGATCGGCCTGCTGACGGTGTTCGTGCTGGTGTTCGAAGCGCGCCTGGACATCGATGCGCTGCGCGAGGCGATCCTCCAGCCGATCAATGTCGTGCGCCTGGTGGTGCTGACCGCCTGCATCGCGCTGTGGAGCTACATCGCCCGGGTGATCCGCACCGCGCCGCCGGGTGAGCGCACGGGGCGCGCAGCCGATTGCTCCACGCACGCGGCCCACTGATCGTATCGCCCTCATCCAGACTCGCCTCATCGAGAAGCGATGTCGAACACGTGACCCATTGGCCCGGTGTTCACTGCCGTGCGGTCAGTCCTGGGGGTCGCGACGCTCCGTGGACGCATCGTCCTGCGGATCGACCGCCAGCCGGCGCGCCACCAGCACCGCCTGCGTGCGGTTGCCCGCCCCGAGCTTGCGCAGAATCGCGGTGACGTGCGCCTTCACCGTGGCTTCGGACACGCCCAGCTCGAACCCGATCTGCTTGTTCAACAGCCCCTCGCCCAGCATCTGCAGGACGCGGAACTGCTGCGGGGTCAGCTCGCGCAGCCGACGCGCCGCATCGTGCTCGGACGGGTCCGTGGGCGCCGCCGTCCAGGCCGGCGCGGGCGCCCACCGGTCGCCTGCCAGCACCGTGATGATGGCCTCGCCCAAGGTCAGGGCGTCGGTCGACTTGGGAATGAAACCGAACGCGCCGTGGTCCAGCGCGCGGCGCATGACGGCCGGCTCCTCGCGCGCGGATACGACCACCACCGGCAGGCCAGGCTGCAAGGCGCGCAGGTGCACCAGGGCGGAGAAACCTTGGGCGCCCGGCATGTTGAGGTCGAGCAGCAGCAGGTCGGCGGTGGGGTGCGCCTCCACCAGCGCGTGCAGGGACTCGACGCTGTCGGCCTCGTGCAGGTGGACATCGGGCAGGACGCGCGCCACCGCGCCCCGCAGGGCTTCCCGGAACAACGGGTGGTCGTCGGCGATCAGCAGGGTTGGCATGCCGCTACCCGGCCCGCAGGACAGTCGCCGCAGGCGCGGGCGCGCGCGGGTGGCGACCACGCATCACGCGCCACTGCATCGGCCGGCCTTCCCGGACGAGGCGGACGGGCGCGGGCGGCGCGCCACGGGTGCCGTCGGGCCGTCGGGCGTCGTCACGCGTCACGCCGTTCCTTGACCAGCGAAGCCACCACCGAGGGATCCGCCAGCGTGGACGTGTCGCCCAGCTGCTCCGGCGCGTTCTCGGCGATCTTGCGCAGGATGCGCCGCATGATCTTGCCGCTGCGGGTTTTCGGCAGTCCGGGCGCCCACTGCAGGTGGTCGGGCGTGGCGATGGGGCCGATCTCCTGGCGCACGTGGGACACCAGCGCCTTGCGCAGGTCGTCGCTGGCCGGCTCGCCGGCCACCAGCGTGACATAGGCATAGATGCCCTGGCCCTTGATGTCGTGTGGAAAGCCGACCACCGCGGCCTCGGCCACCTTCGGGTGCGACACCAGCGCGCTTTCGACCTCGGCCGTGCCGATGCGGTGGCCGCTGACGTTGATCACGTCGTCGACGCGGCCGGTGATCCACCAGTCGCCATCGCTGTCGCGCCGCGCGCCGTCGCCGGTGAAGTAGCGGCCCGGGTACGTGCGGAAATAGGTGTCGATGAATCGGCCGTGGTCGCCATAGACGGTGCGCATCTGGCCCGGCCAGGAGTCGGTCAGCACCAGGTTGCCTTCGGCCTCGCCCTCGAGCGTGGTGCCATTGGCATCGACCAGGGCCGGTTGCACGCCGAAGAACGGCGTCGTGGCCGAGCCGGGCTTGAGGTCCGTCGCGCCGGGCAGCGGGCTGATCAGGATGCCGCCGGTCTCGGTCTGCCACCACGTGTCGACGATCGGGCAGCGCGATTCGCCGACGACCTCGTAGTACCACCGCCACGCTTCCGGATTGATGGGTTCGCCCACCGTGCCCAGCAGGCGCAACGAGGCGCGCGATGTCGCCCGCACCGGCTCCTCGCCTTCGCGCATCAGCGCACGGATGGCGGTGGGTGCGGTGTAGAACACCGTGACCCGGTGGCGGTCGATGACCTGCCAGAAGCGCGAGGCGTCGGGGAAGTTGGGCACGCCCTCGAACACCAGCGCGGTCGCACCGTTGGCCAGCGGCCCGTAGACGATGTAGCTGTGGCCGGTGACCCAGCCGACGTCGGCGGTGCACCAGTAGACGTCGTCCTCGCGCA
>CBIHLN010000168.1:0-2285 GCA_966210725.1 uncultured Lysobacter sp.
CCCCACCCCACCCCCTGCGGTATGCTGCAACGCAGCATGGCGCTCCACGCGCCGCCCACGACAACCCGGTGACCCGCGATGCTGCTTTACCAGATGCATGAGCTTGGCCGCGCATGGATGGCGCCGATGACCTACTGGGCCGATGCCGGCGCCAAGATGTTCGGCGCGCCCGGCAGCTGGCTGTCCACCGTGCCCGGCGCCACCCGCGTGGCCGCCGGCTACGAGCTGCTGTACCGGATCGGCAAGGATTACGAGAAGCCCGAGTTCGGCATCCACTCGCTGGAGCACGACGGCCGCACCTACCCGGTGATCGAGCGCGAGATGCTGCGCAAGCCGTTCTGCCGGTTGCTGCGCTTCAAGCGCTATGCCGACGACGCCGGCCACATCGCCGAGTTGAAGGACGACCCGCCGGTGCTGGTGGTCGCGCCGCTGTCGGGCCACCACGCCACCCTGCTGCGCGACACCGTGCGCACGCTGCTGCGCGACCACAAGGTGTACGTCACCGACTGGATCGACGCGCGCATGGTGCCGGCCAGCGAGGGCGGCTTCACGCTCGACGATTACGTGGCCTACATCGAGGAATTCATCCGCACCATCGGCGCGGAGAACCTGCACGTCATCAGCGTGTGCCAGCCGACCGTACCCGTGCTGGCCGCGGTGTCGCTGATGGCCGCGCGCGGCGAGGCCACGCCGCGTTCGCTGGTGATGATGGGCGGGCCGATCGACACCCGCGAAAGCCCCACGCAGGTCAACGACCTGGCCGTGCACCGGCCGCTGTGGTGGTTCGAGAACAACGTGATCCACCAGGTGCCGGCCAACTACCCCGGCCGCGGGCGCCGGGTGTACCCGGGCTTCCTGCAGCACGGCGGTTTCATGGCGATGAACCCCGAGCGCCACGCGCAGTCGCACTGGGACTTCTACCAGCACCTGGTCGCCGGCGACCTCGAGGACGCCGAGTCGCACCGCCGCTTCTACGACGAGTACAACGCCGTGCTGGACATGCCGGCCGAGTACTACCTCGACACCATCCGCGTGGTGTTCCAGCAGCACCTGCTGCCGCGCGGCGAATGGAAGGTGGCCGGCGAGAAGGTGGACCCGTCGAAGATCACCGGCACCGCGCTGCTGACCATCGAGGGCGAGCTCGACGACATCTCCGGCCAGGGCCAGACCCGCGCGGCGCACCGCCTGTGCACGGGCATCCCGGCCGAGGACCAGCAGCACCTGGAGGTCGAGGGCGCGGGCCACTACGGCATCTTCAGCGGCCGCCGCTGGCGCACGCAGGTCTACCCGAAGGTGCGCGACTTCATTGCCGAGTACGCGGCTGCGTCCAGCGATGCGCCGGCCATGAAGACCGCGAGCAAGTCGGCTCGACAGGCCGCCAACGCGAAGCGCCGTTGAACCAATGAAAACGCCACTGCCGGCGCGGGGCCGGCAGTGGCGCTTGCTGGATTGCAGCCCGGGTGTCAGTAGGCGCTGGTCCGCACCAGGAGTGCCTTGGCCAGCTTCGCGTGGCCGCGGCCGACCAGACGGCACAGGTGCAGCAGGACAAACAGCAGCAGCACGCCCACCACCAGTGCGATCGGCCCCGCCCAGGCCGGGTTGAACCCGTCCGGCCAGGACACGTCCAGGCCGAACAGCGGGGCGAACGGCGCCGCGATCAGGCTCAGCGAAAACGCCACGCCCGTCACCACGACGGTGAAGTAGGCGATGCCCAGCGGCAGCATCAGGATGAAGTAGAGCATCGTCGCCCAGGTGCGCGGGTCGGTGAACAGTTCGGCGATGCGCGTGCCCCAGGACTTGCCCTCGTTGGCGTACAGCGGGCGACGTGGCATGCGTTCGCCCAGCATGGTTTCCACGATGCGCCCTTCCACCAGCGACAGCACGCGCGTGGAACCGACGAACAGGATCAGCAGCGGAACGCCGATGATCAGGATCGACAGCCCCAGCGACAGCGATACGCCTGTCACGACCCAGGTGAAGTAGAAGATGCCCGTCGCCAGCGACAGCAGCATGTAGAACATCGCGCCGTAGGTGTGCGGGTCGGCGACCACGCCAAAGAAGCGGCCCGGCAGTGACTGGCGCGGCTTCGGCTTCGGCGGCGCCAGGGCCGTCTGCACCCTGACCTCGGTGTCGCGGTAGATGTCCGCCACTTCCTCGGGCGCGCCATAGCTGGAGGCCACCGAGGCGATGACCTCGGCTTCGGTCCTGCCCGCCTGCTCGGCCAGTTCCGAGCGCAGGTACTCCTCGGCGTCGTACAGCGCGTCCTGCACCAGCGCCGGGTCGGC
>CBIHLN010000169.1:0-2188 GCA_966210725.1 uncultured Lysobacter sp.
CTTTCAGTTCGAATGGGGGTGTGGGGACGGATCCTCGGGGTATGAGGGAAGCGGTTCGGGGTGGTCGGACTCGGTTTCCGGCAGCAGCTCGAGCGCGGCCGGGGTGGTGCGCAACATGGCGTGGAAGTGGGCCGGGTGCTCGAGCGGGCGGCGGCGCAGCAGCCGGCGGCCGGTGGCGACCACCGCCAGCGCCGCCAGGGTCGCGGCGAAGAACACCGGCAGCGCGACGGGCCCGAAGCGCCCCATTGCCGCGCCGGCCAGCGCCGGTCCCAGCGCCGACCCGACGCCGTTGACCAGCAGCAGGCTGCTGCAGCCGGCCAGCAGGTGCTCGGCGGGCAGGTGGTCCAGCAGGTGGGCGACGCAGATCGGGTACAGCGCGAACGACAGGCCGCCGAACGCGAAGAACAGGGTGAACAGCAGGCCGCGGTCCTGCCCGCCGGTCATGGCCATGGCCGCGGCCACCACGGAGGCCGCCACGCTCACTATCGCCAGCGTCGTGCGCCGGTCGCTGCCGTCGGACAGGTGGCCGATCGGCCATTGCAGCAGGGCCCCGCCGACGATGGTCACGCTCATCAGGGTGGCGATGCCGGGCGTATCCAGGCCGATCCGGGTGGCATACACCGCGCCCAGACCCCAGAAGCCGCCCATCGCCAGTCCCGCGAGGAACGAACCGGCCGTGGCCGCCGGCGCGGTGCGGTACATCGCGGCCAGCGCCAGCCTCGGCGAGGGCGGCAGTTCGGGCTGGACCATGCGGCTGGCCGTCACCGGCAGCGCCGCCAGGCAGATCAGGATGGCCACCACGCTGAACAGCACGAAGCCCGTCGGCGAGGCCAGCCCCAGCAGCCACTGGCCGCCGGCCAGCGCCAGCAGGTTGACCGCCATGTACACCGCGAACACCCGGCTGCGCTGCGCGGGTGCCGCCTGCGCGTTCAGCCAGCTTTCGATGACCGTGTAGAGCCCGACCAGCGCCACGCCGGTCAGCACGCGCAGTGCGCCCCAGGCCCACGGGTCGACCAGGAGGGGGTGGAGCAGCACCGCGCTGGCGCACAGCGCGGCATAGAAGGCGAAGGCGCGGATGTGGCCGATGCGCTGGATCAGGCGCGGCGCGGCATAGGTGCCGAGGAAGAAGCCGACGAAGTAGCCCGACATGATCAGGCCCAGGGTCTGGTCGCCGAAGCCGGCTTCGCGGCCCCGCACCGCCAGCAGGGTGCCCAGCAATCCACTCCCCGCCAGAAGCAGGGCCACGCCCGCCAACAGGGCGGCCAAGGGTCGGACAGCTGAGATCATCGCTCCTGCGCGGACGGCGGTGGTGGGTCAGCCGCGCATCTTAACATCTTGATAGATCAAGGGAAAATGGCGCGGCCCGCGATCGTGCCGCGCGGTGGATCAATCGCGCAGGAAATACTCCACCGTGGTCACCACGCGGACGGTCTTCACCTGCGGGCTGCCCTGGTCGCGGTCGGTGATGGACACCACGCCCTGGTTGGCGTTGCGGATCCCGCCCAGGCGGGCGCCGGAGTCCTTGGCGAACTGCTCGGCCGAGGTGCGCGCCGCGCTGGTGGCCTCCGCGATCAGGGCCGGCTTGATGGCGTTGAGCTGGGTGTAGTCGAACTGCGGCTGGCTGCCCTCGCCGATCATCACCCCGCGCGCCACCAGTTCGCCGCTGCGGCGCAGGGCGGCGAGCGCGTCATCGACCCGTCCGGTGCGCAGGGTGACGGTGGTCGAGTAGCGGTAGCGCTCCGGCGGGCGCTGGTCACCGTAGGCGTAGGCGAAGCGGTCCTCCAGGCGCGGGGGGGAGACCACGATCTCGTCGGCCTTGAAGCCGGCCTGTTCGAAGAACGCTCGGATCGTCTGCGTGTTGGTGTCCAGCGCCTGCTGGACCTGCGTCAGGTCGTTGCCACCGACGGTGTGCGGCAGCGGCCACACGACCAGGTCGGCCGCCACCTCGCGCTCGGCCGAGCCTTTGACCACCACATAGCGGTCGCCGGTGCGCAGCCGCTCCATGCCTTGGGCGGCGAACCAGCCGGCCAGCGCCAGTCCAACGGCGACGAGGGCGCCGGCGATCATCAGGCCGAGGGGCGAGCGGGGGCGGAGGTCGGTCATGGCCAGTCCGTGCAAGAGGGCGGTCGGCCGAGGATAACGCCGCCCCGCGCCTTGAAAGGCCGCCCCGTGCCCCCACGACGACTTC
>CBIHLN010000170.1:0-2103 GCA_966210725.1 uncultured Lysobacter sp.
CGGTCCTGGTACTCGCGGGTGTGGATCACCTCGCCGTAGAACTCCGGCGCGGTGTCCAGGTTGTGGTTGTAGTAGTCCAGCCCGGCATCCTTGAGCGCGCGCGCCTGGTCGGAGCTGAGCATGCCCAGCGTCGCGCAGGTTTCCAGGCCCAGTGCCTTCACCTCCGCGATCATCGCGGCGACCTTCGGGATGTCGCGGTCCTTGGGCGAGCGCCACGCCGCGCCCATGCAGAAGCGGCTCGCGCCGGCCGCCTTGGCCTGGCGGGCCTTCTCCACGACCGCGTCGGTCGACATCAGCTTCGTGGCGTCCACGCCGGTGTGGTAGCGCGCCGCCTGCGGGCAGTAGCCGCAGTCCTCGGGGCAGCCGCCGGTCTTCACCGACAGCAGCGTGCTGACCTGCACCTCGGCCGGGTCGAAATGCGCGCGGTGCACGCTGGCGGCGCGATGCAGCAGGTCGTTGAACGGCAGCTCCAGCAGCGCCAGCACCTCGGCGCGTGACCAGTCGTGTCGCGGCGGCGCGGCGGGATCGATGGAGGGGGCGGCCGCGGTGCGCGCGGGGATCTCACTGACGGCAGGCATGGGGGTTTCCCGACGGACACGGCAAGGCAGGAGCGGCAGTCTGGAAAGCATGCCCGACGCTGTCAACCTGAGCCCCCCGTTCCCGGTTGACGGCCTCGGTGCCCGGCTGGCCCGCCGCATCTGGCGCCCCCGATGCCTGCTCTGCGGCGAAGCCGGCCACCTTGGACTGGACCTGTGCCGGGCCTGCGCCGATGCACTGCCATGGAATCGGCAGGCGTGCGTCCGTTGCGGGCTGCCGGTGCCCGTGACGCCCCGCGAACCGGCCTCTGCGGAGATGCGTGCGGCCGGCGTCTGCATGGCGGCGGTCGCGGATATCACGTGCGGGGCCTGCCTGCGCCGTCCTCCGCCGCAGGCGCGGTGCGTCGCCGCGTTCCGGTATGCCGCGCCGCTCGACCGCCTGATGCCGCGACTGAAGTTCCACGCCGACCTTGCCGCGGGGCGCCTGCTGTCGCAGCTCATGGCATCCCGCCTGGCCGACGCCGAACGCCCCGAAGCCCTGGTCCCCCTGCCGCTGCACCGCAGCCGCCTGCGCGAGCGCGGCTACGACCAGGCGCTGGAACTGGCGCGGCCGCTCGCCCGCGCACTCGGGGTGCCGCTGTGCACGGGCCTGCTGCACCGCGTGCGCGCCACGCCGCCGCAGTCCCGCCTGGACGCCGCCCAGCGCCGCCGCAACATGCGCCGCGCATTCCATGTGGATGGCGCGCGCGGCGTGCCTGCCCACGTCGCCTTGCTCGACGATGTCATGACGACGGGTGCCACGGCGCATGCCGCCGTCCGCGCACTGCAGCGCGCCGGGGTGCAGCGGGTCGACGTGTGGGTCTGCGCGCGGGTGCCGTGACCGCCCGCGGTGCTCAACGAAGCGCGTAGTCCGCGGCGATCCCCGCAAACACGGCTGCGCCCACCCAGTGGTTGTGCAGGAACGCGCGGAACAGCGGCGCCGGCTCGCGGTCGCGGGCGATCCAGAATTCCCAGACCACCAGCACCGCCGCCACCGCGACGCCCGCCCAGTAGTACGTGCCCAGCCCGGCGCGCTGCCCCACCAGCACCAGCGCCGCCACGAACAACGCATACAGCACGCCCTGCGCGACCAGGTCGAGGTCGCCGAACAGGATCGCGGTGGACTTGCTGCCCATGCGGATGTCGTCGTCGCGGTCGACCATCGCGTACCAGGTGTCGTAGGCCGTCGCCCAGAAGATGTTGGCCACGTACAGCAGCCACGCCACCGCTGGCACCTCCCCGCGCACGGCCGCGAACGCCATCGGGATGCCCCAGCCGAACGCCAGGCCGAGGTACACCTGTGGCAGGTGGGTGTAGCGCTTGAGGTACGGGTAGCTGGCGGCCAGCACGATGCCGACGGCACTCAGCAGCACCGTCAGCCGGTTGAGCGTGAGCACCAGCGCAAACGCCACCAGCATGAGCACGGCGAACACCGCCAGCGCCTCGCGCCCGCGCACCGCGCCGGTCGCCAGCGGCCGGCCCTTGGTGCGCTCGACGTGCGGGTCCAGCCAGCGGTCGGCGTAGTCGT
>CBIHLN010000171.1:0-2064 GCA_966210725.1 uncultured Lysobacter sp.
GAAGCCGCCGGTCCGGCCCGCATGGAATTCGAGGCGACCGGCCGCTTGGCGCGGCTGCACCAGGGCGGATGGGTCATCGACTATGTCTGGCCCGACGCCGACGCCGATGCCGCTTCGGCCGGGCCGGTGTTGCCGCGCCGGCTGGACGCCCGCCAGGGCGAGGCCCGCGTGCGCCTGCTGGTGGATACCTGGGCCGGACTCGAATCGCAGGCCGACGCGGCTGCGGCCACGCCGTCGCAATGACCGCCGGAGCGGGCGGCCGCGTCGACGTGCCGGACGGGGTCGTCGGCGACGACGGGTGGTCGTGGTGGCCGGCGCCGGCCAAGCTCAACCTGTTCCTGCGGATCACCGGGCGACGCCCCGACGGCTACCACGAGCTGCAGACCGTCTTCCGGCTGCTCGACTGGGGCGACCGCATCGGCCTGCGGGTCCGCCCGGACGGCCGGATCGTGCGGCATGGCGCTTCGGTGCCGGGTGTGGAGGCGCAGGACGACCTGGTGGTGCGCGCCGCGCGACATCTGCGACGAAGCGCCAACGTCGGGCAAGGTGTCGACATCGTCGTCGAAAAGAGCATTCCTGCCGGTGGCGGATTCGGTGGGGGGTCGTCCGATGCCGCCACGGTGCTGTGCGCGCTCGACCGCCTCTGGCGCTGCGGCCTCGGGACCGGTGCATTGGCCGGGTTGGGCCTGGCGCTCGGCGCGGACGTGCCGGTGTTCGTCCGCGGCGAAAATGCCTGGGCCGAGGGCGTGGGCGAGCAGCTGACCCCGGTCGACCTGCCGCCGGCGTGGTACGTGCTGGTCGATCCGCAGGTGCACGTGCCCACCGCTGCGCTGTTCCAAGCCCCTGAATTGACGCGGGATGCGGCGCCCGCGACAATATCCGACTTCGTTTCGGGCGTACCCCTCGGGAACGCGTTCGAGCCGGTGCTGCGCAGGCGCGAGCCTGCCGTCGATGCCGCGCTGGCCGCCTTGTCGCGGGTCGGCGATGCGCGTCTGACGGGGTCGGGCAGCGGGTGCTTCGTGGAGGTTCCGACGCAGCGCGCCGCGCAGGCTGTGCTGGCGGCGTTGCCGGCCGGCCTGAAGGCGTGGCGGGTTCCCGGTGCCGAGCGCTCGCCGCTGCTTCGCGCGCTGGACGCGTGGGACGACAAGTATTCACCCGCCTCCTGACCACCGGAGGCAGCCGCGGCCCGCCGCGGTGGGTTCGAGGGTCCGATGCCGGCCGCCGTGGGCGCCGCGGCGGATCCGTCGGGCCCGACACACAACACAGGGGCGTCGCCAAGAGGCCTAAGGCACCAGGTTTTGATCCTGGCATTCGCAGGTTCGAATCCTGCCGCCCCTGCCACATGCCATGCCGGCCCAGCGCCGGTTCACCGCCACGGTCAGAGCGAAGCGGAGATCCACAACGTGCAGAACGATCGCAACCTGCTGGTGTTCAGCGGCAACGCCAACCGGCCGCTGGCCGAGGCCGTATGCAAGGAGCTGGGCATCCGCCTGGGCAAGGCGCTGGTCGGGCGGTTCTCCGACGGCGAGGTGCAGGTCGAGATCGAGGAGAACGTGCGCCGGCAGGAGGCGTTCGTGATCCAGCCGACCTGCGCGCCCAGCGCCGAGAACCTGGTGGAGCTGCTGGTGCTGGTGGACGCGCTCAAGCGCGCCTCGGTCAGCAACGTCACCGCGGTGGTGCCGTACTTCGGCTACGCCCGCCAGGACCGCCGCCCGCGCTCCTCGCGCGTGCCGATCACCGCCAAGGTCGCGGCCAAGATGTTCGGCGCGGTGGGGTGTGATCGCGTGCTGACCGTCGACCTGCACGCTGACCAGATCCAGGGCTTCTTCGACCTGCCGGTCGACAACGTTTATGCATCCCCCTTGCTGCTGGCCGACATCTGGCGCGCGCACGGCACCGACAACCTGATCGTGGTCAGCCCCGACGTCGGCGGCGTGGTGCGCGCCCGTGCGATCGCCAAGCGGCTGGACGATGCGGACCTGGCGATCATCGACAAGCGCCGCCCGCGCGCCAACGTCGCCACGGTGATGAACATCATCGGCGACGTCGCCGGCAAGACCTGCG
>CBIHLN010000172.1:0-2055 GCA_966210725.1 uncultured Lysobacter sp.
GGACGCGGCAGTGGAGTGATCGCCGCGCAGCCCTGTAGGAGCGGCTTCAGCCGCGATCGAAAGCTCATCGTCTCGTGCAGGGGCGACACGGGTCGCGACGAGGTCATGTCGGCGGGTTCGGTCGCGACCCACGTCGCTCCTGCAAGAAGGGTTTGCGCTGCCAACGTGCCTCGCGGCTGAAGCCGCGCCTACAAAGAGCCGGTGCATCGGGATGTTGGCTGAAGCCGCTTCCCGCAGCAGCGGACGGACATCAGGCGCGCTCGAACTCCGGTGCCTCGCGCGTGGAGTGCAGCACCTCCACGCAGCCCTCGGGCAGGCGCGTCGGCGCGGTGCCCGCGAGCAGCGACAGCAGGCCGGAGCGGTCCACCGATGGGCCGGGCATCACCGCGACCCAGGCGTTCTTGCCTGCGGCCTTCGCGGCATACAGGGCGCGATCGGCCAGGCTGACGCTCTGCTCCCAGTCGCCCAGCGCCGGCCAGCGGGTGGACAACGGCCACGGTGCGGCGCCGATGGACGCGGTGATGTCCAGCGTGCGCCCGCTCGCCAGCGTGACCGGCGTGCCTGCGATGGCGTCGCGGATGCGTTCGGCCAGTCCCGGGGCATCGGGCAGGTGCGCATCGCGCGCCACCAGCAGGAATTCCTCGCCGCCCCAGCGCACCAGGATGTCGCGCTCGCGGCACACGTGGCGCAGCCGGCGCGCCACCTCCACCAGCACCTGGTCGCCCACCTGGTGGCCATGGCCGTCGTTGATGCGCTTGAAGTCGTCGATGTCGATCATGCAGAACAGCACGCAGCGGCCGTCGTGCCCGGGCCGGGCCAGGCCGGCGATGAAGCCGGGGCCTTCGCGGTCCAGCCACTCCTGGAGGTCGCGGCGGTTGGACACCTGCGTCAACGGGTCGGTGCGCGTCGCCTGCTCGAGCTGCTCGTTGCTCTGCACCAGCATGCGGTTGGCCTGCTTGAGCGCGTCGGTGCGCTCGGCGACGGTGAGGTTGAGGCGTTCGATCTGCAGCCGCTTCTCGCGTGCCTGAGCGCGCAACCGCCACGCCAGGGCCAGCAGCAGCAGCACACCGAGCAGCCCGTACCCGGCATAGGCCAGCGGGTGGCGCCAGGGCGGCGGTTGCATGACCAGCAGCAGCTGCCGGCTGGCGCCGAAGAGCCCGTCGCGCCCCGCGGCCTGCACCTCCAGCGGGTAGTCGCCCGGCGGGAGGTAACTCAACAGCACGTTGGCCTGCGCGGTGCCGGGGTAGACCCAGTCGTCGTAGTGGCCGGCAATGCGGTAGCGCAGGCGTGCGGCGTTGGGCGCGGTGTGGTCCATCGCCACCAGGTCCAGCGAGACCACGCGGTCGCGGTGGCCGAGTTCGACCAGGTCGGCGTAGGCGACCTCCGGGGTCACCTCGGCCGGGCCGGGCATCGCCGGCCCCTGGCGGCCCAGCACGCGCAGCCCGGTGATCACCGGCGTTGCCGGCGGGCTGGCGGAGGGCAGGCGGTCCGGCTGCAGCACGTCCAGGCCATCTGTGCCGCCCAGGTAGAGCAGGCCGTCGCCGTCCATGAAGCCGGCACCGCTGTTGTATTCAAGGTTGAACAGCCCGTCGGCGCGGTCCAGGGCCTGCGCCACGCCCGTGGCCGGGTCGTACACCGTGATGCCGTGATTGGTGCTCAACCACAGCCGGCCGCCGGCGTCGGGGTGGATCCGGTACAC
Source organism: uncultured Lysobacter sp. (assembly GCA_966210725.1). Lineage (GTDB taxonomy): Bacteria > Pseudomonadota > Gammaproteobacteria > Xanthomonadales > Xanthomonadaceae > Lysobacter_C. Next base: position 1,700 of record CBIHLN010000172.1, read on the forward strand.
CACGTTGTTGGACAGCCCGTCGCGGTCGGTGATCGCGAGTGTCCGGCCGGTGGCTCGGTCCAGGCGGATCAGGCCGCCGGAGAACGCCCCCATCCAGATGGCCTCCCCGTCGGCGTGCAGCGACCAGATGGAGTCGTGCGGCAGTCCGCCGTTGCCGGTATGCAGGCGGTGGACGCGGCCGTCGGGGTCCCAGCGATACACGCCGCTCTCGTTGCTGCCGATCCACAGCCGGCCCTCGTCATCGCGCAGCAGGCTGGTCAGCAGGCCGCCCTGCAGCGTGTCGGGGATGCCTTCCATGTCCAGCCGGCCATCGCGCAGGCGGGCCAGGCCCGCGCGCGTCGCCACCCACACGGTGT
>CBIHLN010000173.1:0-2024 GCA_966210725.1 uncultured Lysobacter sp.
GCCCGCCGCCGGAGCGGCGGCGGGCTGGGCGGCCGGGGCCGCGGCGGGGGCGGGGGCGGTGTCCTGGGCCATCGCGATGGGGGCAATGGCACCCAGGGCGAGGCAGGCGGCGATCGTGAGCGGTCGCATCATGTCGTTGTCCGCAATCTCTTTGGCTAGCGAAGGATAATGGCTGGCTGCGCGGTGGGGCACGGCGGTGTGCCGCTGCGCACAAGTCGCCCAGTATAGCCCGCACGGTCACTGCAACGAAGCGCCCCTGTCCCGCATCCCTGTGTTGCAGGCGGGATGCGCGCCGTCGCGGCTCCGTTGCGCCGGTGGTGGCCCGACGGGTCGACGTACGCAGCGAGCCGCCGGAAGGCAATGACGGCGGTCACCATGACCTTCGGCGGATGCCGTCCGCGTTGCGGGTGATATACCTTCATACAACACCGACATACGCCTGCCCGCAGGCCTGTTCGTGCAGCCCGCCGGGATGGCGCGGCGCGGAGCAGGCCGGCGTCCAGGCCACCTACAACACACACACTTTATCGGGGCCCACCATGCGTCACTCCATCTTCTTCCGCGACCGACCTGTGCTGGTCCGCGTTCTCGTCGTCGCGCTGGCCGGCGCGCTGGCGCTGTCGGGCTGCAAGGGCGGCGAGGGCGCCGCGGACGCCAAAACCTCCGAAGAGAAGCCCGCCGAGGAGGCTGTGCCGGTCGAAGTCGCGGCCGCCTCTTTGCGTGCGGTGGCGGCCAGCTACACGGGCACCGCGCCGCTGGAGGCCCTGGGCGAGTCGCAGGTGGTCGCCAAGACCTCCGGGGTCGCGCTGCAGGTGCTCGTGGAGGAGGGCGACACCGTGCGTGCCGGCCAGACGCTGGTCCGGCTGGATGCGGACCGGGCGCGCCTGCAGGCGGCACAGACCGCCGCGCAGGTCGCCAAGCTCCAGAACAACTACCAGCGCTCCAGCCAGCTCGCCGAACAGCAGTTGCTCAGCGCCAACGACAACGACCAGATCAAGTACGACCTGGCGAACGCCCGCGCGGCCAACCGGCTGGCCAACCTGGAGGTCTCGTACTCGGCCGTCACCGCGCCGATCTCCGGCGTGGTGGCCTCGCGTTCGATCAAGACCGGCAACTTCGTGCAGATCAACACGCCGATCTTCCGCATCGTGGACACCTCGCAGCTGGAGGCCGTGCTCAATGTGCCCGAGCGCGAGCTCGCGACGCTCAAGGCCGGCCTGCCGGTGCAACTGGCGGTCGATTCGCTGCCGGGCCAGACGTTCACCGGACGCGTCGATCGCGTCGCACCGGTGGTGGATGCCGGCAGCGGCACCTTCCGCGTGATCTGCGCGTTCGAAGGCGGTGGGCTGCTGCAGCCGGGCATGTTCGGCCGCATCAGCATCGCCTACGACCAGCGCGCCAACGCGCTGACGGTGCCACGCATCGCCCTGCTGGACGGCGAGGGCGACCCGGCGGTGTTCGTCGTGCGCGAGGGCAAGGCCGCGCGCGTGCCGGTCAAGCTGGGCTATGTGGACGGGCAGTGGGTCGAAGTGCGCGAGGGCCTGAAGGCGGGCGACCAGGTGGTGGTGGCCGGCAAGGCCGCGTTGCGCGAAGGCAGTTTGGTGCAGGTGGTCGGCCAGCCCAAGGCCACGCAGGTGGCGGCCGCGAAGCCGGCCGCTGCCAAAGCCGACGACAACGACGACAACCAGCAGTAATCCCGAGGACGACACGTGAGCGATTCCACGCACACCCCGCCGCCGCACGGGAAGGACGGGTTCGACCCCGCACTGCACCCGCCCGCACCGCCGTTCAACCTGGTCGAGTTCTCCACGCGCCGCCGCGTCACCGTGGCGATGTTCACCATCAGCTTCCTGCTGTTCGGCCTGATCGCGCTGGGCAACCTCAAGGTCAACCTGCTGCCCGACCTGAGCTATCCGACCCTGACGGTCCGCACCGAATATACGGGCGCGGCGCCGGCGGAGATCGAGACGCTGATCAGCGAGCCGGTGGAAGAAGCCGTCGGCGTCGTCAAAGGCCTGCGCAAG
>CBIHLN010000174.1:0-1987 GCA_966210725.1 uncultured Lysobacter sp.
TCTTCGCCAGCGAGGACGCGCAGCCGCCCGGCGCGGTGTCGATCGCGCACAGGGTCTTGGCCTGCACGATGGCGGCGATGACCTCGGGTTCCATCCAGTCGATGTACAGGCCGCGGTCGTGCAGCCACTTCTGTTGGCCGCTGTCGATGCTGATGCTGGCCGGCTCGTTGATGGAACTGCTCGGGAAGGTCGCGGGTACCGGGTCCTCCAGGGCATCGACCGTGGCCGCCGGAGCCGCGTCGTTGAAGGCGATGCCGCTACGGTTCACCACCCGGGCGTCGAGCAGCTTGAGCGCGAAGGCCTGGTAGTTGCTGGTCGCCTGGGCGGTGGGAATGTAGGGCGTGGTGCTGGCGTCGTTGCGCGTTTCCAGCAGATTGACCTGGTCGGTGTAGGCATCCGGCGTGACCCGGTACACGCCGTCCACGCGAACGAGCCGGCAGCTTTCCTCATAGGTGCCGGCGTTGGCGGAACTGACCAGGTTGCCTGACGAGTCGTGCCGATAGTGCATGTGAGTGGCGCGACGCGGGTCGAACTTCGGACCGTCGTTGCTGACGTCGGTGCCGTTGACCTGGTCGTGGTGGTCGCGGCAGCAGGCGGTGCAGTGCGGGCTTTCGTTGTCGGCCTGGGTCCAGCCCGCCGGCTGGGTATTGATGCCGAGTTCCGGCGGTGTGTAACGGTACCCGTTCCAGTAGGCCGGGCGCCGCACGGACACCGAGGCGTTGGCCAGTGCGTAGCTGCAGGTGCAGCCCACCACCACGGTCTCGATCTTGGACTGAGCGGCGGCGGTGCCGCCGGAGATCGCGCCGTAGGTCAGGATGTTGTAGCGCGTCTCGGCGACCCGGTAGTCGGCGCCGAGCAGCTTGGGCTGCGGGTTGGTGGCGGCGGTGCTGGTGCCGTCCACGCTGGTGTCGCTGCTCAGCGCGAGCGGAATGACCCCGTTGGCGACGCCGTTGGTCAGGGTCGGGTCGTTGATCATCACCTCGACCGTGCGCGGGATCACCGCCGAGCCGCTGCGCGAGATCAGCGCCGAATCGCTCGGCGCCACCGAGGCGATCGCGTCCTCGAGCGCCACGGTCCGGGTATCGCCGGCGGCGTCCACCCAGGTCACGCGCACGGCGATGCGCTTGAATTCGTTGTCGTCCACCCAGCCGGTCGCGGTGTTGCCGTTGAAGGGATTGGGCGTGTCCCCGGTGTCGGTGGCATAGGCGAGGAAGGCACGGTCCGCGGTCAGGGCATTGCCATCCGGATCCCGGTTGTAGACGTAGCGGGTCACCGTCCAGCCGCGCGTGTATTCCACGCCGCCGACGTTGCCGGGGGCATCGGTGCCGTCCGTGAGCGCCTGGTAGGACAGCGTGCCGCGAACGTCGGTGTAGGTGCGGAGTTCCTCGAGCTTGTCCTTCGCCAGCGCGACCGCGACCGTGTAGGCCTTGGCGTCCGCGGAGGTGCGCACCAGCGACATCTGCAGGCTGGCCAGCGCCAGCAGGCCGACCGACAGCACGGCCGCGGCCACCAGGACCTCGATCAGGCTGAAACCGCGTGCGCGTCCGGGCCGGGCCATGTCAGAAGCCCTGCTGGCGATCGAGCCAGCTGCCGGGGACGCGGGCGAAGCGTGCCTTGGTCGGCAGCTTGTACGGGTCGTTGTTGAGCGAGGTGTCGTCATAGACGATGACCGAGTTGCCGGTCATGGTCAGGTCGCCTTCCACTACCAGCGAACCGAAGATGGTCGCGCTCTGCATGTCCATGCGGTAGCCCGACGAGGCGTTGGCCAGGGCGATGTTGTCGGAGTGGACGAACAGCATTCCGAACAGGATGGCGTTCTTCAGGGTGGCCTGGCCGAAGACAACGATGATTACCGGCGCGTTCTTGGAGCCCACCGTGAGCCCGCTGATCGTGCAGTTGCCGGTCACGTAGTAGAGGCCGAAGGACTCGGGGCTGAACTGGTTGCTGGCGCAGTCGCCCTCGATGACGGTGGCGCCGAGGTCGTTGC
>CBIHLN010000175.1:0-1942 GCA_966210725.1 uncultured Lysobacter sp.
GCCAACGTCGCCACGGTGATGAACATCATCGGCGACGTCGCCGGCAAGACCTGCGTGCTGGTGGACGACATCGTCGATACCGCCGGCACCCTGTGCGCCGCCGCGGCCGCGCTGAAGGGGCAGGGCGCGCAGAAGGTCGTCGCGTACTGCACCCACCCGGTGCTGTCGGGCGCGGCCATCGACAACATTTCCAAGTCGCAGCTGGACGAACTGGTGGTCACCGACACCATCCCGCTGCAGGAGGCGGCCCGCGGCTGCGGCAAGATCCGCCAGCTGAGCGTCGCCGAGCTGCTGGCCGAGACCATCCGCCGCATCGCCTTCGGCGAGTCGGTCAGCTCGCTCTACGTCGACTGACCGGCGGGCCACCACGAATTCGACTCACCTGGTCGCGGGTGAGTCACCCCACCGCCGCGAGGCGGAACAACGCAGTAAAAGCGAGTAACTGAAATGTCCGAACACACCATCAAGGCCACGAGCCGCAATGTCGAGGGGAAGGGTGCGAGCCGCCGCCTGCGTCATGCCGCTTCGATCCCGGCCATCGTTTACGGCGGCAAGGCCGAGCCCATGCCCATCCAGCTCGAGCACGAGAAGATCTGGCTGGCCAGCCAGCACGAGTGGTTCTACGCCTCCATCCTGGACCTGGACATCGACGGCAAGGTCGAGAAGGTCCTGCTGCGTGACATGCAGCGCCACCCGTACAAGCAGCTGATCATGCACCTGGACTTCCAGCGCGTGGACGCCAAGCAGGCCATCCGCGTCGCGGTGCCGCTGCACTTCCTCAACGAGGACAAGTCGCCGGCCGGCAAGGCGGCCGACGTCGTGGTCACCCACGAGCTCAACGAGGTCCAGATCAGCTGCCTGCCCAAGGACCTGCCGGAGTTCATCGAGGTCGACCTGGCCGAGCTGACCCTGGGCCAGACGATCCACCTGTCCGAGCTGAAGCTGCCCAAGGGCGTGGAAGTGCCGGAACTGAAGCTGGGCAAGGAGCACGACGTCGCCGTCGTGGTCGCGCGCGCTGGCCGGGTCGAGATCGAAGAGACCCCGGCGGGCGAGGGCGACGGCGAAGTGCCGGCCGCCAAGGTCGAGAAGGACGCCGAGTAAGCCGTTGCGGATCCGGACGCCCGCCCCGGTGGGCGCCCGGCCGCTGGCTTCGTGCAGTCTTCGATGACCGGTTTGCGCCTCATCGTCGGGCTCGGCAATCCCGGGCCCGAACACGCCAGAACCCGGCACAACGCCGGGTTCTGGTTTGTTGACGCCCTGGCCGAGCGCCTGGGCGGGCGTTTCGGGCTGGAGTCCAAGCTGTTCGGCGAAACCTGCAAGGTGCACGTCGGCGGCGAGGCGGTGTGGCTGCTGAAGCCCGCCACCTTCATGAACCTGTCGGGCAAGTCGGTCACCGCGGCCCTGCGCTACTGGAAGATCGAACCCGAGCAGGCCCTGCTGGCGCACGATGAGCTGGACCTGCCGCCCGGCGCGGCGCGGCTCAAGTTCGACGGCGGCCACGGCGGCCAGAACGGCCTGCGCGACACCATCCGCCTGCTGGGCCACGCCCGGTTCCATCGTCTGCGCATCGGCATCGGCCACCCCGGCCACAAGGACCGCGTCACCCCGTGGGTGCTGGGCCGCCCCGGCCAGGCCGACGAGGCCTGCATCCTGCGCGCCATCGACGACGCCATCGACGTGCTGCCGCTGGCGGTCGCCGGTGATTTCAATGAGGCGATGAAGCGCCTTCACACCTCCAAGGACGCTGGAGGCTAGGGACTGGGGGCTGTGCGCCAACGCGCCATGCCAGCCTCCAGTCCCTAATCCCCAGACCCCAGAGCACTGCCATGGGCATCAAATGCGGCATCGTCGGCCTGCCCAACGTCGGCAAGTCGACCCTTTTCAACGCGCTGACCAAGGCGGGCATCGCCGCGGCCAACTTCCCGTTCTGCACGATCGAGCC
>CBIHLN010000176.1:0-1917 GCA_966210725.1 uncultured Lysobacter sp.
CGCAAGCAGTGGAAGCGCAACCGCGTCGCCTTCCAGATGAAGGACGAGGACGTGCCGGTCTACCCGACCATCGCCTCGCAGTTCAACGACCCGGGCGTGACCTGGATGTTCGCCAACCTGTGCCGGCTGCTGCGGGAAAAACTCAAGCTCGAGGCCGGCACCGCCATTGACTGGAACCCGGAGCTCGACACGCGCCTGCGCGAGCCGCGCGCCACCGTGCTGATCCCCGGCAACCGCACCCGCTACCTGGCCGAGATCGCGGAGCAGGGCCGCGGCATCAACGGCGCCATCGAGAAGCAGGCCGAGGCCGCCGACCGCGCGCAGAGTTTCTGGCAGAGCCTGCAGGCGATCGGCGACGACAAGCTGCCGGCGCAGCTGGGCCTGTACGACCCGCAGGACCTGACCGAAGGCGCCGACAACAGCCTGCGCACCCTGCGCCAGCGCTACCAGGATGCGGTGAAGGCGCTATCGGGCGAAGCCATCGGCCTACTGCGGGAATGGCCCGCCCGCCTCAAGTCCATCACCGACGAAGTCACCGAATACTCCGTGCGCGGCAAGGCCATCCGCGTCGAGAACTATCGCGAATCCCTGAGCCACCAGAAGGTGCCGAAGATCGCCGCCCCCACCTACACCAGCTGGGGCGAACTGCTGACCTTCCTGATGAAGGAAAACCTGCCCGGCGCCTACCCCTACACCGGCGGCGTGTACCCGTACCGCCGCGCCGGCGAGGACCCGATCCGCATGTTCGCGGGCGAGGGCACGCCGGAGCGCACCAATCGCCGCTTCCATTACCTCAGCGACGGCCAGCCGGTCGCGCGCCTGTCCACCGCCTTCGACTCGGTCACCCTGTACGGCGAGGACCCGGCGCCGCGGCCCGACATCTTCGGCAAGATCGGCAACTCCGGCGTCAGCATCGCCACGCTCGACGACATGAAGAAGCTGTATTCCGGCTTCGACCTGTGCAGCCCGACCACCAGCGTGTCCATGACCATCAACGGCCCGGCGCCGATGATCCTGGCGATGTTCATGAACACGGCGGTGGACCAGCAGGTGGAGAAGTACCTGCGCGCCGACCCGTCACGCTGGGCCGATGCGCAGAAGCGGATCGACGCGTTCTTCGAAGGGAAGCCGCGCCCGGTGTACTCCGGCGAACTGCCCGCGCACAACGACGGCCTCGGCCTCGCGCTACTGGGCATCACCGGCGACCAGCTGCTGGACGCCGACACCTACGCCCGCATCCGCGCCGAGACCCTGAGCACCGTGCGCGGCACCGTGCAGGCCGACATCCTGAAGGAAGACCAGGCCCAGAACACCTGCATCTTCAGCACCGAGTTCGCGCTGCGGATGATGGGCGACATCCAGCAGTTCTTCGTCGAGAACAAGGTCCGCAATTTCTACAGCGTCAGCATTTCCGGCTACCACATCGCCGAGGCCGGGGCGAACCCGATCTCGCAGCTGGCCTTCACGCTGAGCAATGGCTTCACCATCGTCGAGTACTACCTGGCGCGTGGCATGAGCGTGGACGACTTCGCGCCGAACCTGAGTTTCTTCTTCAGCAACGGCATGGACCCCGAGTACACGGTGATCGGCCGCGTGGCCCGCCGCATCTGGGCCCGCGCCATGCGCGAGAGGTACGGTGCTAGTAGCAGAAGCCAGATGATGAAGTACCACATCCAGACCAGCGGCCGCAGCCTGCACGCGCAGGAGATCCAGTTCAACGACATCCGCACCACGCTGCAGGCGCTGTACGCGCTGTTCGACAACTGCAACAGCCTGCACACCAACGCCTACGACGAGGCGATCACCACGCCGACCGAGGAGAGCGTGCGCCGCGCCGTGGCCATCCAGATGATCATCAACAAGGAGCTGGGGCTGAACTTCTGCGAGAACCCCTGGCAGGGCAGCTTCATCGTCGAC
>CBIHLN010000177.1:0-1858 GCA_966210725.1 uncultured Lysobacter sp.
GGCACCGCGGCGATGACCGGCGTGATCAACAACCAGGGCACGTGGTTCTTCCTGGACACGCACGTGCAGCTGGACCCGTCGGCCGAGCAGATCGCCGAGGCCACGCTGCAGGCCAGCTACCGCCTGAAGCTGTTCGGCATCGAGCCCAAGGTCGCGCTGCTGTCGCACTCCAACTTCGGCAGCCACGACAACCCCAGCGCGGCCAAGATGCGCCGCGTGCGCGAGATCCTCGCCGCGCGCGTGCCCAAGCTCGAGGTCGACGGCGAGATGATGGCCGACACCGCGTGGGACGAGGGCATCCGCCAGCGCATCTTCCCCAACACCACGCTGACCGGGCGCGCCAACCTGTTCGTCATGCCCAACCTGGACGCGGCCAACATCACCTACAACATGATCCGGGTCATGACCGAGGGCGTCGCGCTGGGGCCGATCCTGATGGGCCTGGACAAGGCCGCGCACATCCTGACCCCGGCGGCGACCCCGCGCCGCGTGGTCAACATGACCGCGATTGCCGCGGTCGACGCGCAGATCCGCGCCGCGTTCGGCGGCTGAGCCCGCCGCCATGGCCGCGCCGCGCGTCAGCATCGCCCTGCTGTGCTTCCGCGACGCGGCCTACATCCGCGACGCGCTCGATGCGGCGCTGGCGCAGACGGTGCCGTGCCAGATCGTCGTCTCCAACGACTGCAGCGACGACGGCACGTTCGACATCGCCCGCGAATACGTTGCGGGTTACGACGGCCCGCACACCGTCACCGTGCGCCAGACGCCTCGTAACCTCGGCGTGGCCGGGCACGTCAACGACGTGCTGCCGCTGCTGAATGGCGACATCGTGGTGATGATGGCGGGCGATGACATCGCCTTCCCGCACCGCGTGCAGACGCTGCTGCAGGTGTTCCAGGCCGAGCCCGGGACAATGGTGGTCGGCAGCCAGGTCGAGGGCATGGACGTCGAGGGCCGACCGGCCGGCGGCGGCACCCGCGCGCACCCGGCGCGATTCGGCATGGACTACTTCGTGCGGGCCGGCCGCCTGGTCAGCCTGCTGGGCGCGTCGCTCGCGTTCCGCCGCGAGGTGTTCGACCGCTTCGGGCCGCTGCTGGGCCCCATCGAGGACAACGCGCTGAGCCTGCGCGGCGCGCTGCTGGGCGAAGGCCGCTTCCTCGACACCCCGCTGCTGCGATATCGCCGCCACGCCGGCAGCGTCAGTGCCGGCGTGTTCGCGCGGGACGAACCGCGCGAGGTCGCCTTCCGCCGCCGCTACGAACGCACCACGCGCTTCTACCGCGGCACCGCCGACGACCTGGCCCAGTGCCTGGCACAGGCCCCGGACCTGCCGCCCGCCACGCGTGCGGCGGCCGAGGACGTGGTGCGTATGTACCGTATCGAGGCCGACGCCCGCGAAGCCATCCTCGACCGCCCGCGGCGCGACTGGCTCGACCCCATCTGGCGCGGCCTGCGCCAGCCCGGCCTGCGCCGCAAGAGCGCCGAACGCGCCCTCAAGCTGCTGCTGCCACGCAAATGGTTCGGCGCCACGCGCTAGGCGGCCTCGACATGTAGGAGCGACGTAAGTCGCGACCGCGCCGACCGAAACAACGGCGCCCCTGTAGGAGCGGCTTCAGCCGCGAACCCCGCTCCATGAAACCCGCGCCGCATCCCGATCGCGGCTGAATCCGCTCCTACAAGGGCCGGCACCGTAGCGAAGTCGCGCGTGCCACCCCGTCGCCCAGCCCACCATCCGATCGCGACTCACGTCGCTCCTACAGGTGAAACCCCGATCCCGTTGTAGGAGCGACGTAAGTCGCGAACCAGACCTCCGCATGCGCGAAACCGCAACCGACGCAGGCCCCGCACCGAAGCCACC
>CBIHLN010000178.1:0-1832 GCA_966210725.1 uncultured Lysobacter sp.
CCTGTCAAGCCTTGTACCCCCCGACCGGGCTGCTAACCTGCCTGCTCGCACGCCGTCTGCCGCCGTCCCGGGCCCGGCATCGGCCGGCCGCATCGCAAGGCAGGCATGTCCGCACCCTTCGTACACCTCCACCTGCACAGCGAGTTCTCGCTCGCCGACTCCACCATCCGCGTCGGCGAGCTGGTCAAGCGCTGCGTGGCGCTCGGCCAGCCGGCCGTGGCGCTGACGGACATCAACAACCTGTTCGCGGCGGTGCAGTTTCAGAAGAAGGCCGAGGGCGCCGGCATCAAGCCGATCCTCGGCGCGGACCTGGCGCTGGCCGACGGCAACGAGTCGCCCACCCGGCTGACCGTGCTGTGCCGCGACCACGACGGCTACCTCACCCTGTCGCGCCTGCTCACGCGGATGTGGATGGAAGGCCACCGCCACGACGGCGTGATCCTGCGCCCCGAATGGCTGCGCGAGGACAACGCCGGCCTGTTCGCGCTCGCCGGCGTGCACAGCCTGCCCGGGCGCCTGGCGCAGGGCGGACGGCACGAGCTGGCCGAGGCCGCCGTCGCCGACTGGCAGAGCGTGTTCGACGACCGCCTGTTCCTGGAACTCACCCGCACCGGACGCGAGGGCGAGGACGCCTACAACACCCTCGCCCTGCACCTCTCCAGCAAGCGCGGCCTGCCGGTGGTCGCCACCAACGACACCCGGTTCCTCGACCGCGACGGCTTCGATGCCCACGAGGCGCGCGTGTGCATTGCCTCGGGCCGCGTGCTGGACGACCCCAAACGGCCCAAGGACTACACGCCCGAGCAGTACCTGAAGTCGTGCGACGAGATGCGCGCGCTGTTTGCCGACGTGCCCGACGCGATCGACAACGCGCTGGCGCTGGCGACGCGCTGCAACGCCGAGATGAAGCTGGGCACGTACTATCTGCCCGCCTTCCCGGTGCCGGACGACCACACTATCGAGTCGTGGCTGCGCAGCCAGGCGCACGAAGGTCTGGACAAGCGTCTCGAGAAAGCCCCGCTCGCCGAAGGCCACACGCGCGAGGACTACGACGCGCGCCTGGACACCGAGCTGGACGTCATCATCTCGATGGGGTTCCCCGGCTACTTCCTGATCGTCGCGGACTTCATCAACTGGGGTAAGGCGCAGGGCATCCCGGTCGGCCCGGGTCGCGGTTCGGGCGCGGGCTCGCTGGTGGCGTGGGCGCTGGGCATCACCGACCTGGACCCGCTGCCGTACGACCTGCTGTTCGAGCGCTTCCTCAACCCCGAACGCGTGTCGATGCCCGACTTCGACATCGACTTCTGCATGGACCGCCGCGACGAGGTCATCGACTACGTCGCGCGCAAGTACGGCCGCGACCGCGTCAGCCAGATCATCACCTACGGCACCATGGCGGCGAAGGCCGTGGTGCGCGACACGGGGCGCGTGCTCGGCCACCCGTACGGCTTCGTCGACGGCATCGCCAAGCTGATCCCCAACACGCTGGGCATCTGCCTGGACGACGCGCTGGGCGAGTCCGAGGCCGCGCGCAAGAGCCCCGACCTGGCGTCGGGCGACCTCATCGCCCGCTACCAGAGCGAGGAGGACGTCCGCGACCTGCTCGACCTCGCGCGCCAGCTGGAAGACCTCACCCGCAACGCCGGCAAGCACGCCGGCGGCGTGGTCATCGCGCCCAGCCCGCTGAGCGACTTCTGCCCGCTGTTTGCCGAACACGACGGCGAAGGCCGCGGCAAAAGCCCCGTCACCCAGTTCGACAAGGACGACGTCGAAGCCGTCGGCCTGGTGAAGTTCGACTTCCTCGGCCTGCGCACGCTGACGATCATCGACTG
>CBIHLN010000179.1:0-1811 GCA_966210725.1 uncultured Lysobacter sp.
TGAGTCAGCCGGCAGTTCCAATGTGCAGAACGTAAGCCGCGAAGAAGCGGCCGCAGGTTGCGGAGGGGCCGAAGCTCTCGAAGTCCGATGACCGTGCCGGCGACAAGCCGCCGGCGGCAGAGCCGACGCCCGAACCGCCGACGCCCGCACCGCCCGCCTCAATCCGCTGCCCGCGCTGATCTTCTCCTCGCGCTGGCTGCAGCTGCCGCTGTACCTGGGCCTGATCGTGGCGCAGTGCGTGTACGTGTTCCTGTTCGTCAAGGAGCTGGTGCACCTGGTCAGCGACGCCTCGAGCATGACCGAGCAGATGATCATGCTGCTGGTGCTGGGCCTGATCGACGTGGTGATGATCTCCAACCTGTTGGTGATGGTGATCGTCGGCGGCTACGAGACGTTCGTGTCGCGCCTGCGGCTGGAGGGCCACCCCGACCAGCCGGAGTGGCTGAGCCACGTCAACGCCAGCGTGCTGAAGGTGAAGCTGGCGATGGCGATCATCGGCATCAGCTCGATCCACCTGCTCAAGACCTTCATCGAGGCCGGCAGCATGGGCAGCGACCTGCCGCTGTGCGGCACGGTCGAGGCCATCGTCGCCGCGCGCGAAGCCGCCGCGCTCGGCATCGATGCCGTCAAGGTGTGCGTGACCACCACCGAGACCGGCGTGATCTGGCAGACGATCATCCATGGCGCCTTCATCCTGTCGGCCATCGGCATTGCATGGACCGACAAGATCATGGCCCACGCCGGCAAGACCAAGGTCGCCGCCGCGGCGCATTGACCCAGGCGGTGTGAGAGCGGCTTCAGCCGCGAATTCTGCGATTCCGCCTCGTTGTAGGAGCGACGTCAGTCGCGACCTGCGAAGGTGGCCGTAGTTGCGCGGTCGCGACTGACGTCGCTCCTACAAAAAAAACGTCGGCAATCGCGATGGTCGCGGCTGAAGCCGCACCTGCAGACCGCACCGTCGGTCCCGGTCCCTGCGACGCCCCCCGGTAGAATGGCGCGATGGATGTTTCCCACCTGCTCGACGGGCTGAACCCGGCCCAGCGCGAGGCCGTCAGCGCACCTCCCGGCCACTACCTGGTGCTGGCCGGCGCCGGCTCCGGCAAGACCCGCGTGCTCACCCACCGCATCGCCTGGCTGCACGAAGTGGTCGGCGTGCCGGCGCACGGCATCCTCGCCGTCACCTTCACCAACAAGGCCGCCGCCGAGATGCGCCAGCGCGTGGACGCGCAGCTGCGCGGCGGCACGCGCGGCATGTGGATCGGCACCTTCCACGGCCTGGCCCACCGGCTGCTGCGCCTGCACTGGCAGGAGGCCACGCTGCCCGAGGGCTTCCAGGTGCTGGATTCGGACGACCAGCTGCGGCTGGTCAAGCGCGTGGTGCAGGCGCTGGAGCTGGATGACAGCCGCTTCCCACCGCGGCAGATCGCCTGGTGGATCAATGCGCAGAAGGATGAGGGGCGTCGCCCCGAACACCTGCAGCCGGAACCGGGCGACCAGTGGACCGACGTCATGCGCCGCTGCTACGCCGCCTACCAGGAGCGCTGCGAACGCGCCGGCCTGGTCGACTTCGCCGAACTGCTGCTGCGCGCGCACGAGCTGCTGCGCGACAACCCGGCGCTGCTGGCGCATTACCGCCACCGCTTCGGCCAGCTGCTGGTGGACGAGTTCCAGGACACCAACGCGATCCAGTACGCGTTCGTGCGCGTGCTCGCCGGTGACACCGGGCAGGTGTTCGTGGTCGGCGACGACGACCAGTCGATCTACGGCTGGCGCGGCGCCAAGGTCGAGAACGTGCAGCGCTTCCTGAAGGA
>CBIHLN010000180.1:0-1805 GCA_966210725.1 uncultured Lysobacter sp.
TGGCGGCGCTTGCGCATGATCTCGGCGCGCTGCTGCGCCAGCGGCAGGCCGTTGACCTCCACCACGTTGTCGAGCATGCGGGTGAACACGCGCACGACTTCCTTGTATTCCTCCCAGTCGAAGCTCGCCTCGTCGGTGAAGGGCTTGCGCACGAACCCGGTCAGGTTGATCGAGCCCAGCAGGCAGGCGCCGTAGGGCGGCAGCGGCTGCTCGCCGCAGGGATTGGTCGCGCGGATGTTCTCGCACCACCAGTTGTTGTTCATTTCATTGACGCGGTCGATCAGGATGAAACCCGGCTCGGCGAAGTCGTAGGTGCTCGCCATGATCCGGTTCCACAGCTGCCGCGCGCGGATGTGCCCGTAGATCTTGCAGGCCACCAGCCCGTCCTCGCGGGTGACGTACATCTCCGGCGCCGGCCAGTCGCGCCACACGACCTGCTTGGGGTCGTTGACGTCCACCTCGTCCTTTTCCTTGAGGTTGACCGGAAACACCAGCGGCCAGTCCTGGTCGTTCTCCACCGCGGCCATGAACTCGTCGGTGATCAGCAGCGAGAGGTTGAACTGGCGCAGGCGCCCGTCCTCGCGCTTGGCGCCGATGAATTCCTTCACGTCCGGATGGGAGACGTCGAAGGTGCCCATCTGCGCGCCGCGGCGGCCGCCGGCGGACGACACCGTGAAACACATCTTGTCGTAGATATCCATGAAGCTCAGCGGGCCCGAGGTATACGCGCCGGCGCCGCTGACATAGGCGCCGCGCGGGCGCAGCGTCGAGAATTCGTAGCCGATGCCGCAGCCCGCCTTCAGCGTCAGGCCGGCCTCGTGGACCTTGTCCAGGATGCCGTCCATGGAGTCGGTGATCGTGCCCGACACGGTGCAGTTGATCGTGCTGGTGCTGGGCTTGTGCTCGAGCGCGCCGGCGTTGGAGGTGATGCGGCCGGCCGGGATCGCCCCGCGGCGCAGCGCCCACAGGAAGCGCTCGTACCAGTGCTTCTGCTTCTCGGCGGTGGTCTCGGCGTCCGACAGGGCCTTGGCGACCCGCTTGTAGGTGTCGTCGATGGTGACGTCCACCGGCTCGCCCTTCTTGGTCTTCAGCCGGTACTTCTTGTCCCAGATGTCCGCCGAAGCCGGCTGCATGGGTATGCCCTGCGCAGCGTCCGTGACCGCATCCTTCTTGACCGCCTCCAGGCGAACAGTGCTCATCGTGCTGACATCCTCTTCTAAACGGGCCGGTGGACCGGCCTTGGCCTTATTGGGGGGCGACGCGGGTCGGGAACCCGTCCGTGACGGGATTCTCAGGGAATTGGGCGGACGCCGGGTGTGGCCGCCCGCGGGGCGCAGGGCCCTTTTGGCGACAGGCTGTCCTCTGGATCGACCCCATGACGTATCGCTCGCGCGCCGACCGGCATTGATACCAGACCCCATGGGTAGGGGCCCCTCCCCGTCGGCAACCCAAGATGTTGGGTCACCGCCGGGGACCAAAACTACCCCCGCCATCCAGCCCTGTCAACCGCCCGGAAATGCTGGCGACGGAAAAATTTCCTCAAGGCCGGCGCGGGCTTGCCGCACCTTCTTCAGATGAAGCTTTTTTTCCTGAACTCTTGGCTCATGGCCGGGTCAGCCCCATTTGTTAACCTCGCCAACCCGCGTTTTTACCGCTGCAGGACGCCTGCCATGCCCGTTTCCATCCGCCCGTCCGCCGCCCTCGCCCTGCTCCTGCTGGCTGCCGTCGGCGGCGGCGTCACCGCCCGGCTGTTGACCCCGACCCCCGCCGATCCGACCCCCGGCGCCGACCTGCTGCAGGCCGCC
>CBIHLN010000181.1:0-1781 GCA_966210725.1 uncultured Lysobacter sp.
GTCATGGTGCCCAACTGGATGGGCGTGACCCCGGCGGCCGTCGAGACGGCCCGCAAGATCGCCGGTGACGACTACGTGGTGCTGGTGGCGGATGTGTATGGCGAGGGTGTTCGCCCCAAGAACAGCGAGGAGGCCGGCAAGCTGGCCGGCGCGTTGCGGAGCGACCGCAGCGAGCTTCGTGCCCGGGTGGTCAAGGCGGTCGAGGTGCTCAAGGCACAGGCCGGTCCGGCCCCCTTGGATGCCGGGCGCATCGGCGCGCTGGGGTTCTGCTTCGGCGGAACAACGGCCCTGGAGCTGGTGCGCGGTGGCAGCGAGCTGGCCGGCGTGGTCAGCCTGCACGGCGGCCTGGAGACCTCCGACCCCGCGGATCGGAACAGCGCCCGCACGCCGGTGCTGGTGCTCAACGGCGCCGACGATCGCGGGATCACCGACGCGCACATCGATGCGTTCGAATCGGAAATGGACGCCGCGGGCGCGGACTGGCAGTTCGTCAACTTCAGCGGCGCGGCGCATTGTTTCGCCGAGCCCGAGGCCGGCGACAACCCCGAGAGCAACTGCCGCTATGACGCCCGCGCCGCCAAGCGGGCGTACCGGATGCTGCATGGCTTCTTCGACGAGCGTTTCGGCCAGGCCGAGTGATGCATTCGCAAGAGAAAAGGCGGCCATCGGGCCGCCTTTTTTTTCCATGTAGCACGGCCCGGCCTTCAACCGCCTTCGATGCGCGACGTGCCGAGGCGGAACAGTCCCTAGTGATCGCGCCGGACCGCGTAGTCCGCCAACCCGCGCAGTGCCGCGACGTACGCGTTGTCCTCAAGTCCTGCCAGCGCGGCGCGCGCCGCCTGTGCGTATCCGTCGGCGCGCGACCGGCTGTAGTCCAGCCCGCCGCTGGACTGGATGGCGGCGACCACGTCGGGCAACGCGTCGGTGTCCCCGTGCTCGATGGCCGACCGCAGGCGATTGCGCACGCCCTCGTCCGCATGCGCCATTGCGTGGATCAGCGGCAGGGTGGCCTTGCCTTCGGCGAGGTCGTCGCCCAGGTTCTTGCCCAGCGTCTGCGCATCGGACGCGTAGTCGAGCACGTCGTCGGCGATCTGGAAGGCGTAGCCCAGGTTGAGGCCGTAATCGTGCAGCGCATCGCAGGTTCTGTCGTCGGCGCCGGCGAGCAGGGCGCCCAGGCGGGTCGCGGCCGCGAACAGCACCGCGGTCTTTCGCTCGATGACGCGCAGGTAGGCGGCCTCGTCGGTGTCCGGGTTGCGCACGTGCAGCAACTGCAGCACTTCGCCCTCGGCGATGCGGTTGGTGGTGTCGGCGAGGATCCGCATCACCTCGATGCGGTCCAGCTCGACCATCAGCTGGAAGCTGCGCGAATAGAGAAAGTCCCCGACCAGCACGCTGGCGGCGTTCCCCCACACCGCGTTGGCGGTGCGGCGCCCGCGCCGCAGGTCGGATTCGTCGACCACGTCGTCATGCAGCAGGGTCGCGGTGTGGATGAACTCGACCACGGCCGCCAGCTGGTGGGCATCCGGCCCCCGGTGCCCCAGCGCGCCCGCCGCCAACAGCAGCAGCATCGGGCGAAGGCGCTTGCCACCGGCGCCGACGATGTACTCGGCGACCTGGTTGATCAGCACCACGTCCGATGCCAGCCGGTGGCGGATCAACGCATCCACGGCCGCCATGTCGTCGCGGGCCAGGGCCTGGATGGCGGGCAGGTCGGGGAGGGCGGTCTGGTCGGGGCTTGAATGCATGGGGAGGCCGGGGTCGAGCGGACCGCGGATTATAGG
>CBIHLN010000182.1:0-1760 GCA_966210725.1 uncultured Lysobacter sp.
GACGAAGGCATCCAGCGCCTCAACCAGGAGGCCGCCAAGGTGATGGCCAGCGCCGGCCGCGCCGGCATGGCGATCGCGCCCGAACGCGCGATCCGCTGGGTCACCGCCAACCCCGCCAGATCCATGGGCATCCTCGACCAGACCGGCACGCTGGAGGAAGGCAAGATGGCCGACGTCGTGCTGTGGAACGGCAACCCCTTCAGCGTCTACGCGCAGGCCGAGCAGGTCTACGTCGACGGCGCGCGCCTGTACGACCGCAACGACCGCAGCCGCCAGCCGGTGTCGGACTTCATGCTGGGGCAAGGCGCCAGCGATGCCGCCGGCATGACCGGAGGTGTGCGATGAGCCGCGTCGCGATGAAGGCGCTGGCCGCGGCCACGCTGTCGATCCTCGCGCTGGGCGCGAGCGCGCAGGACCCCGGATCAAGTCCGGGGCAGGCTCTGCTGATCCGCAATGCGAAGGTCCACACCGCCGCGGCGCAGGGCACGCTGGACAACGCCGACGTGCTGGTGACCGGCGGCGTGGTGCGCCAGGTCGGTCCCGGCCTGTCGGCGCCCGCCGGCGCGCAGACCGTCGACGCACAGGGCCGGCCGCTGACGCCGACGCTGTTCGGCGGCATCACCGAGATCGGCCTGGAGGAAGTCTCCGGCGAGCGCAGCACGGTCGACGCCTCCCTCGGACTGGGCGCGGAGACCAAGCAGATGACGGTGCGTCCGGAGTTCGACGTCACCCTGGCCTACAACCCGGCCTCGGTGCTGGTGCCGGTGGCGCGCGTGGAAGGCATCGGCTGGACGCTGCTCGGCGCCAACACCACCAGCGGCGGGTCGATCATCGGCGGCCAGGGCGCGGTGGTGCGCCTGGACGGCGACCCGGACCCGATCGGCGCCAAGGTGCTGTTCGTCGACCTGGGCAGCGGCGCGGCGGGCCTGAGCGGCAACTCGCGCGCGGCGCAGTGGATGATCCTGGACCAGTTGATCGACGAGGTGCGCGGGCGTATCGGCCCGGACGCCAACGCCGCGCTGCTCACGCCGGCCGGCCGTCGCACGCTCGCCAGCTACCTGGACGGTGGCGAGCGCGTGGTGGTCGGCGTGCACCGCGCCGCCGACATCCGCCAGCTGCTGCGGTGGTCGAAGCGCCACAACGTGCGCATCGCGATTGCGGGCGGCGCCGAGGCGTGGAAGCTGGCGCCGGAACTGGCGGCGGCCAAGGTGCCGGTGTTCGTCAACCCGCTGGGCAACCTGCCGGCCAACTTCGACCAGATCGGCGCGACGATGGAGAACGCCGCGCGCCTGCATGCCGCCGGCGTGCCGGTGAGCTTCGCCCAGAGCGGCGACGGCAGCCACAACGCGCGCAAGATCCGCCAGCTGGCGGGCAACGCCGTCGCCGCCGGCCTGCCATGGGAGCAGGGCCTGGCCGGCCTGACCACGGTGCCGGCGCAGGCGCTGGGCGTGGGCGACGAGGTCGGCCGCATCGCGCCCGGCCAACGCGCCGACCTGGTGCTGTGGAGCGGCGACCCGCTGGAGGTCAACGCGGTGGCGCTGCAGGTGTGGATGGACGGCCGTGCGATCCCGATGCGCAGCCGCCAGACCGAACTGCGCGACCGCTACCTGCGCACGAAGGTCCCCGCCGACAACGGCGGCCTGCCGCGGGCGTATCCGTCGGGGGATGCGGCGCGCTGAACGCGCTTCAACTCCCTCCCCTGAATGCATGCGGGGACACTGAAGTGCTCTTCCCCCTGCTCGCAGGGGGAGGTCGGGAGG
>CBIHLN010000183.1:0-1611 GCA_966210725.1 uncultured Lysobacter sp.
TGCCGTCGAGCTTCACTTCGGTGCCGCTGTACTTGCCGAACAGCACCTTGTCGCCAACCTTGACCTTGGGCGCGCGCACGCTGCCGTTGTCCAGGTGCTTGCCTTCGCCCACGGCAACGACTTCACCCTTGATGGGCTTCTCGGTGGCCGAGTCCGGGATGACGATGCCGCCAGCGGACATCTTTTCTTCTTCCATGCGCTTGATGACCACGCGGTCGTAGAGCGGCTTGATATTCATGAGACAACCCCTAAGTGGTTGAATGGGTGGGAAAAGGACGGAAATTTTAGCAGTCGCCCGAAACGAGTGCCAAGCATCGGGACGGACAAAGCCCGGCGCGGCCGGGACTGCGGGGGAGATGGGGCGGCCGCGGGGGCTTTCAAGGGCACCGTGGCGAAAATCGATCCACCGGGCCATGCGAAGGCGCTGCCGGACGCACACGCCGTGCGTTGACCCGCACCCTCCCTCAGGAGTCCGTCCAGCAAACGACGCGCACAAAGAAAGAGCGCGTCCCCGAAGTGACGCGCTCTTTCACGGTATGGAGATGGCATCCAAGCGCAGCGCCTCCAGCGCCCCTCCCCTGACCCGACACCCCTTGTCTAAGCTGACGTCCGTGTCAGCCGCGGTCGATACTGCGCACTCCACGCCCCGTGCACCAGCACAGACCATGGCAGGAACGGCGAGTATCGGTAGCGCCAGGGTGTGACAGAGGTCGTAAATGTCCACCACTCATTTGTGGCATAGCGGACGACGTGACTGCTGGTAGCCGGTTGATGTCAATATCGGTATCCTCGCTACCTCCGGGCACCTCCCAGGACATCGCATGACACCGCAACAGCGCATCCGCCTCGCCCGCCGGCATGCCGGCCTGTCGCAGGCCGCCCTGGCCCATGCCGTCGGCGTGCAACGCAGCGCGGTCAGCCACTGGGAGGCGACCCCGGGCAAATCCCCCAGCGCCTCCCACCTGCGCGAGGCGGCGATGGCCACCGGGGTCCAGTACGAGTGGTTGGCGACGGGCCGCGGCCGGATGACCCTGTCGCAGGACGTGGCGATGGACTCGGTGGCCGCCGCCGACGCGATGCTGGTGGACGACCCGCTGGAGCTGCGGCTGCTCGCCGCGTTCCGGGAGAGCCCGATGCTGGCGCGCGCACCGCTGGTGGAGGTGGTGGAGCAACTGGCCCTGCAGCGCGTCGGACGCGCGCGCAGCCCGGAGACGCGGCGCCCGGCCGGCGGCTGAGCCGACCCGCGCCGGTACAATGGCGCGATGCCCGTGGTCCTGGTCCATTGCGCCTGTCCCGACGCCGCCACCGCCGACCGGCTCGCCCGGGCGCTGGTGGACGAACGGCTGGCCGCGTGCGTCAGCGTGCTGCCCGGCCTGCGCTCCACCTACCGCTGGAACGGGGCCGTCGAGCAGGCCGACGAGGTCCTGCTGCTGGCCAAGACCACCGCCGAGCGCCTGCCGGCCTGCACCGACCGCCTGCGCGCGCTGCACCCGTACGAACTGCCGGAAGTGATCGCGGTCGAAGCCGCGGGCGGCTTGGCGCCGTACCTGGCGTGGGTCGCCGACGAGACCCGCCCCGACCCGACTCCGACCGAACAAGGTTGACCCCCGC
>CBIHLN010000184.1:0-1540 GCA_966210725.1 uncultured Lysobacter sp.
GCGTGAGTCGGAGTCCGGACTGCCGATCGAGCCGGTTTACGGGCCGGAGGCTCTCAAGGGCTGGGATCCGGCGGAGAAGCTGGGGGAGCCGGGGGCGTATCCGTACACCCGTGGTGTGTATCGGTCGATGTATACGGGCCGGCCGTGGACGATGCGTCAGTACGCGGGTTTCGGTACGGCGGCGGAGTCCAATGCGCGGTACCGGCAGTTGATCGCGCATGGCACGACGGGCTTGTCGGTCGCTTTTGATCTGCCCACCCAGATGGGTCATGACTCGGATGCGCCGCTCGCGCACGGCGAGGTCGGCAAGGTGGGTGTGGCGGTCGATTCGATCGAGGACATGCGGGTGCTGTTCGGCGGGATTCCGCTGGAGAAGGTCTCGACGTCGATGACGATCAACGCCCCGGCCGCTGTGTTGCTGCTGCTGTATCAGCTGGTCGCCGAGGAGCAGGGGGTCGCCGCGGACCGGCTGACGGGCACGATCCAAAACGATGTGCTGAAGGAGTACATCGCCCGGGGCACCTACATTTTCCCGCCGAAGCCGTCGCTGCGGCTGACCGCGGACATCTTCAAGTACTGCCGGGCGCAGATGCCGCGGTGGAACACCATCTCGATCTCCGGCTATCACATGGCCGAGGCGGGTGCCTCGCCGGCGCAGGAGATCGCCTTCACCCTGGCCGACGGCATCGAGTATGTGCGCACGGCGGTCGCGGCGGGTATGGACGTGGATGATTTCGCGCCCCGTCTGTCGTTCTTCTTCGTGGCCCGTACCACCCTGCTGGAGGAGGTGGCCAAGTTCCGTGCCGCCCGGCGGATCTGGGCGCGGGTGATGCGCGAGGAGTTCGGCGCGAGCCATCCCAAGTCGCTGATGCTGCGCTTTCACACCCAGACGGCCGGGGTGCAGCTGACCGCGCAGCAGCCGGAGGTGAACCTGGTCCGGGTCGCGGTGCAGGGCCTGGCCGCGGTGCTGGGCGGCACACAGTCGCTGCACACCAATTCCTTCGACGAGGCCATCGCCCTGCCCACGGACAAGTCCGCCCGCCTGGCGCTGCGCACCCAGCAGGTCCTCGCCTACGAGAGCGACGTGACCGCCACCGTCGACCCGTTCGCCGGGTCCTACGTCATCGAGAAACTCACCGACGACGTCGAGCGCGCGGCGGTGGAGCTGATGGACCGGGTCGAGGAGATGGGCGGCGCGGTCGAGGCCATCGAGCGCGGTCTCCAAAAGGGCGAGATCGAACGCAACGCCTACCGCATCGCCCAGGAGACCGACTCCGGCGAACGCGTCGTGGTCGGCGTCAACCGCTTCCAGCTCGACGCAGAAGAACCCTACGAGCCGCTGCGCGTCGATCCCGCCATCGAGGCCCGCCAGGCCGAACGCCTGGCCACCCTGCGCGCCGAACGCGACCAGCCGGCCGTCGACGCGGCCCTGACGGCGCTGAAGAAGGCGGCCCAGGGCGACGACAACGTCCTCTACCCCATGAAAGACGCCCTCAAGGCCCGCGCCACCATCGGCGAGGTCTGCAACGCACTGCGCGAG
>CBIHLN010000185.1:0-1536 GCA_966210725.1 uncultured Lysobacter sp.
TCTTGCGCGACAGGTCGCCCTTGGCGACCGCGGTGGTCACCTCGGCGATGTTGCGGACCTGGCTGGTCAGGTTGGACGCCATCGCGTTGACCGAGTCGGTCAGGTCCTTCCACGTACCCGCCACGCCCGGCACCACGGCCTGGCCGCCCAGCTTGCCGTCGGTGCCGACCTCGCGCGCCACGCGCGTGACTTCCGACGCGAAGCTGCGCAGCTGGTCGACCATCGTGTTGATGGCTTCCTTCTGCTGCGCCATCTCGCCGCGCACGTCGGCGGTGATCTTGCGCGACAGGTCGCCGTTGGCCACCGCAATCGTGACCTCGGAGATGTTGCGCACCTGCGCCGTCAGGTTGGACGCCATCTGGTTGACGGAGTCGGTGAGTTCCTTCCAGACGCCCGACACGCCCTTGACCTTGGCCTGGCCACCGAGGCGGCCGGCGGTGCCGACCTCCAGCGCCACGCGCGTGACCTCGGAGCTGAACTCGCCCATCTGGTCGATCATTCGATTGACGATGGTGGCCGAGCGCAGGAACTCGCCCTGCAGCGGGCGGCCGTCGGCTTCCAGCGGTACCGGCCGGGTGAGGTCGCCCTTGGAGACGCCCGCCAGTGCCTCGGTGATGGTCTCCACCGGACGCACCAGGTCGTCGACCAGACCATTGACCGACTGCTCCATCTCGCCCCAGTGGCCGTTTCGGTTGGAGAGGGCGATGCGCTGGCGGGTCTGGCCTTCGACGCCGACCTTCTGTCCGACGCGGGTCAGCTCACTGGCGAGGCGCCGGTTGGCCAGCACGATTTCGTTGAACGTTTCGGCCAGGCGCGCGTCGATCCCGTCCCAGTGGGTGGGCAGTTGGACGGAGAAGTCGCCCTGGCGGACGGCCTGCATGGCCTGCAGGATTTCGCGTTTGGGGTCATGGGCGGCGACGTCCGCACTGCCGGCACGGGAGGGGGGCGGTCCTGCGTCGACCGCGGATGCCGCGCCTGCCCGGTTCGCGGCCTTGCGCGCGCGCGGTTTCACTTCACTCACTACGCCATCCCCCTGCCGTCTCCAAACGGTTGCATTGAACGGCGGGACATTACGTGGCGCGCCGTGAGGGCTGCGTTCACGGCGGCATCACATTTGCGCAGGCGCCGGGTCCGTTGCGGATGGTGGGTCAGGGCGACATGCGGCTGACATCGGCCGGCGGTATGCACACAAAAAAAAAGCCGGCGGTGAACCGCCGGCCTTCCGGGTTTCAAGGTGGCGAAGGGTCAGCCCTGCGCCGGCGGCGTGGCCTCTGTGGTCTTCGCGGCCGGCGTCGCCGCTGCCGTGCTGCCGGCCTGCCAGCCGCACGACTTGCCTTCGTTCTGTTCCTTCAGCCATGCCTGCAGGGGGGCGAAGTACTCCAGCACCGCGCTGGCGTCCATGCCCTCGCCACCGGTCAGCTCCTTGAGGCTGGACTGCCACGGCTGGCTGGCGCCCTTGCTGAGCATCGCCTGCAACTTCTCGCCGGCGGCCTTGTTGCCGTAGAAGCTGCACTCGTGCAGCGGGCCGGTGTAGCC
>CBIHLN010000186.1:0-1531 GCA_966210725.1 uncultured Lysobacter sp.
GGCGCTCACTGGACTACCTTCCTCGCGTCGGTGGCTTCGGAATGGCCACTGATGCACCCCTGGTCCCCACCGGGCCACTGCCAACGGCGCTCGACTCTCGATGAGGTCCAGCATGAGTTCCGCGGGGTCCGGTGGCCCAGGACACCCAGACCGGCTACAGGGCTGTGCGCCAGCGAGCGCCGATCAGTGAGCGACCGGCGGCGGGGTCCCGGGACCACCGGGTGGATCCCCACTGCTGCAACAGCGAGGAGTCCAAGATGAGTGTCACCGTTGAGGGCACCGCGGCGCGAGTCTGCGCGGGTGTCGATTGGGCCAAGGACGACCACGCGGTCTGCATCGTCGACGCCGAAGGCGTGGTGTTGGACCGGGTCACCGTCGAGCACACCACGGCCGGGCTGAAGCGACTGATCCGCCGCCTGCTGGGCGCCGGCGTGACCGAGGTCGGCATCGAACGCGCCGACGGGCCGGTCGTCGAGGCACTGCTGGCCGCCGGGCTGGTGGTGCTGGTGATCGCCCCGAACCAGCTGAAGAACCTGCGCTCGCGATACGGGTCGGCCGGCAACAAGGACGACCGGTACGACGCCTACGTCCTGGCCGACGTGGTCCGCACCGACCGTCGCCGCCTCACCCCGCTGACCCGGTCCTCCCCGGCCACGATCGCGCTGCGCTCGACCGTGCGAGCCCGTCGCGATCTGGTCGAGCACCGCGTGGCGGCAGCAAACCAACTCCGCGCCCACCTGCAGATCGTGCTGCCCGGCATCGTGGGCCTGTTCGCCGACCTCGACTCCCAAGTCAGCCTGGGATTCCTGGAACGGTTCACCACCCAGGCCAAGGTCGACTGGCTCACCCCGGCCCGACTCGGCGCCTGGCTGTCCAAGGTCGGCTACTCCGGCAAGGTCGCTCCCGAGGTCCTGCACGCGCGTCTGCTTGCCGCCCCTCGAGGAACCATCGACATCGACGCCGAAACCCACGCGGCGACCACGTTGGCGTTCGTAGCGGTGCTGCGCAGCCTCAACACCCAGATCGCCGTCCTGACCGACTCCATCGCCGAGCAGTTCGAAGCCCATCCCGACGCACACATCATGAAGTCGCTGCCCCGCGCCGGCACCCTGCGCGCCGCGCGGCTGCTCGCCGAGATCGGCGACGCCCGCGGCCGGTTCCCCACCGCCGACGCGCTGGCCTGCCTGGCCGGCGTCGCGCCCTCGACCCGCCAGTCCGGCAAGGTCAAGGCCGTCACCTTCCGCTGGTCGGCCGACAAACAGCTCCGCGACGCCCTCTGCGACTTCGCCGGCGACTGCCGACGAGCCAGCCCCTGGGCCGCCGACCTCTACGACCGAGCCCGAGCCCGCGGCCACGACCACCCGCACTCCGTCCGCATCCTCGGCCGCGCCTGGGCAAACGTCATCTGGCGATGCTGGCAAGACGGCATCGCCTACGACCCCGCCCGACACAACGCCCTCCAACGCGTTCTCAACGAACAAGCGCCGCAGGCCGCCTGACGCAACCGACGTTGACACAGGGCAACTCATGC